>CAYOOA010000001.1:0-89115 GCA_964405455.1 uncultured Anaerolineaceae bacterium
CCCACGACCTTCTCCTTGGCAAGGAGACATTCTACCAACTGAACCACGCCCGCATACCTGCTAACGACTATTTGGTTGTAACGGCCAAAAGTATACTAAACTTCCACTTATTCGTCAATACCAATTCAGGAAATTCAGGCCGTTTGGGTGAAGAATTGGTCTTCAATTCCTGCCCAAGTCTCTACTGACGAGGCCTCTATATATTTTTCCAGCAAGGGCAAACGCGTTTGAATTTCTACTGCCAGACGGTTGGCTACGCGGCGCATGGCAAAATGGGCATTGGGCGCTGAACGAAGCCTGACCAGATGCATGGCAGAGCGTAGATTCATCGTAAGGAGCACGCGGCGGTTGAATGCATTGGGCAAGACATAGGCTGCCACATGGGGAGAAACAGAGGTCAACTGATGGTACATGGTCGCAGCAGCCTCCAGGGCTGAACGAACCTCAGATTCCAACCCCGCGCGGGTGAAGGCGGATGGTATGGCGTATCCCAAATCTGGTGAGAAAGGCTGCACTGACTGGGTCATCATGCGGTGGCGTTTAAGTTCGAAATATGCACCTTGATCCAGGATTACCTCAAATGTAAAGGCACTATGTTCCAGCTCACGGAGGGGGATATCAAATTTACCCAGGGAACCCAGCGCAGCGCGGGCTAGAGCGGATTTTTCCTCCAGAGGAAGACTGGAGACATGGCCGAGTAATTGCGTATAGGCAAAATCGGATTGAGGATAGAGGAGCGCGGCTAGAAGGCGGTCTTCAATCTGAGGATCCATCCACAACATTGTGCACCAATCAGCGGTGGTTGGCGTAATTGCATGATGCATTATCCAATTGGAGAGATCCAGCCTGGATTGGGTGAGGTAGGCTGAAGGTTCTGCGTACTTGACCAGGGTGGGGACAACCGATTGGGCGACAGTCTTGATTTCCTGGCCAATCTGACGGACTTCTTCAAGCGGGTGGGAGAGCATCTTGGTGATGGCATGCTCCAGGGCGCGGGCGTTGATGGTGACACCGACATTCGCCAGACAGGCAGCCGGGAGCAGATAACGGCAGACATCCACATAGTCGGAGCGGATACGCCTTTCCCAGGCCGCTTCGGTCTCCCCGGGTTTGCAGGGGTGATCAAAGGCAATCACCTCTCGAACAACCGGCAGAGACTGCTTATATAGGTTAATTAGCCGGTGGATTGTTTGCAGGAAATCATCCAGAAAGAGTGAACCGCGAATTTCTCCCGGGATGAAGAAATCATCCTCACCCCATTTCTGGTACCGGGTTGATTTTTCAGTATAGGATGCCAGGCGGTTGGACTCAAGACATTCCACAGCCAGGCGGGAAATGTTCTCCACGGCAATATGCAGAACAGCGTGTTCGGCAACCGAGGCGTGCCCATAGCCAACTACCCATTTCTCATGAAATTCAGCACTTTTCTCATCCGTCAATTCGGCGGCAATCTCTCGAAACGACTGCGGTGAGCGGCTGGTTTTGGCGAAAGCCACAGCGATGGTTTCAGGTGGGAGTTCCTGTGGATCTAATAAATAGATCTGACGCTCAGGGGACATGGTCAAGCACCTCCCGGGCATTTTTTATATCATCATGGATCTGGACAAGCAGGCTGTCCACATTATCAAATCGCTTTTCGTCTCGCAGACGGTGTGTGATTTCAAGGCGGACCTTCTGGCCGTACAAATCCGAGGCGAAATCCAGAATGTGAACCTCCAGGCGGGCAGCCGAGGCTTCACTTTCAAACGTGGGACGATAGCCCAGGTTAAGAACGGATTGAAAGCGGTGGCCACCAACCCAGGCGAAGGCGGCATATACTCCTGGCGCAGGCAGTCGTTTCTCTGGCCAGATCGCCAGATTGGCAGTGGGGATGCCGATATGCCGGCCGCGACCATCGCCGTGAACCACTTCACCTTCCACGGAATACCAGCGTCCCAGCCATTCTGCTGCTTGTTCCATCTCACCATTTGCTACCCATTGGCGGATCTGGCTGGAGGAGATGATTTCACCATCCTTCTTGACAGGCGGTTGTGAAATAACCTGGTAGTCCAGTTTTTCACCCAGTGAACGCAGGTAATCGACATTTCCCATCCGATTGCGGCCAAGGGCAAAATCATATCCGACCCATAACTGTTTCAAATGGGTGTGGGTCATCAAGTCGCTCATAAATTCCCGGGCGGATCGATCAGCCAGAGCCTGGTCAAAAGGCAGGGTAACGATGTGATCCACTCCAAGTTGATCCAGCAAGAATGCGCGTTCATCCGGTGAAGACAGGTAATAAGCTTCGGTGATGCGACGCAGAAAGACCGCCGGGTGGGGGTGGAATGTAATGGCAATTGCCGGAGCTCCAACCATGTGTGCTCCGGCAACCATGTTCTGTACTATTTTTTGATGTCCCAGGTGGACCCCGTCAAATGCTCCAATCGTCACCCAGGCATTGTTGGTGTGAAGGTCGTTCAGGGTGGAAAAATGAGGCATGACAGAAAAAACCAATTACGAGAAGAAAACCTTTTTAGGCTGCCATTCCTGTGCAACCGGGTCCAAGACCAGCAAAGCAACCAACTCGCCTGCTTCAGAAATGCCGCGGCCGCGCTCGGGGCTACCGGGGGCGGCAGGGATGCGGTTACCGTGGCGGAGAGCATCCACTTGTTCATGGGTAACCTCAACAACCGGCCATTCAGACAAGGCTTCAGCCGCCGGAATGAGGAACTGATACCAATTGCCGGCCTCAAAGGCTTCGCGTAGCTTACGCATGGGGATGGCATCCCGCAATGTAAAGCGACCGCTCTTTGTTCGCCGCAGGCCTACCAGGTGAGCACCACAACCGAGGGCAGCGCCCAGGTCGTTGGCCAGCGAGCGGACATATGTGCCGCTGGAGCAGTAGACATCTATGACCGCTTCCGGAGGAGCCCATTCCAACAGCTCCAGGTTGTAAACCGTTATCTTGCGAGGAGAAAGATCCACTTCTTCGCCTTCGCGGGCCATCTCATAAGCACGTTTTCCTTTGACTTTGATTGCCGAGAAAGGTGGTGGAACCTGTTCAATTTCACCGACGAACTTTGACAAAGCAGCCTCAAATTGCTCTTCGGTTACGTTGACAGGGCCGGTGGCGGTGATGGTGCCATCGGCATCGAATGTATCGGTGGAGGCACCCAGGCGAATGACGGCCTGATAGCGTTTATCGGAGGCTGAGACGTATTCGCTCAAGCGAACGGCAGGCCCAAGGAGAACTACCAGCACGCCGGAAGCGCGCGGATCCAGGGTGCCCGTATGACCCGCCCGGCGGATATTGGTTCCCCGGCGGATAATCTGTACGACATCGTGGGAGGTTAAACCGACAGGTTTATCCACCACCAGGACGCCGGAAATGGCGTTTTTAAGATCAAAATTCTCTTCCATAATATTCACCCCTTACCCTTCTTTAGTTTGCCCAGCTTTCAGATAAATTGTACCAAATCATAAGAAATTTACATGAAAAAATTATGAACAGTTTCTACCTGACCTGTGCAGGATTCGATGAACCATTTGTTCCCTTGTTTTCGTTCCCATTAGTCTGGCCGTTCCCATTCCTGGCCTTTTGTGCAGCCAGGGCAGAATAGGTGGCTTCCAGAACAGCGGATTGCACATCCGCCAGGGTACCAAGGATTTCAGCACCCGCTGCAGCCGGGTGACCGCCGCCGCCAAAGTTAAGGGCCAGTTGAGATACATCATATCCTGGTTGAGCGCGCCAACTAACTTTGACCTTGTTCTCGCGTTGTTCCACAAAGATAATGGCGATGTCGCTTTCGTCAATGGCTGAAAGCACATTGATCAAATCGGCATCATCATTCCCGGTGTAGCCGGCAGCTTCGCGATCCAGCAAGGTGAGGGTGCCCCAGGTGATACGGTTTTCCCGCTGCAGGGTCGTCAGGCCGCGCCCCCAGTAGCGGGCTGCTTCATAGGAGCGACGGACCAGGGCACGGTTGTAAAGTTCGGAAAGGTTTGCGCCGTATTCCATAAGACCGGCGGCCAGGCGAAGCGTATGGGCTGTCACGTTGGAAGTTCGAAAGCCAATCGTGTCGCTGACAACACCTGTTAATAAGGCTCGGGCAACCGGTTGGCTGATGGTCAAGCCCCAATCTGGCAGCTTCTCGGCCAGGATGGCACAGGTGGCCTCCGCTTCGGGTTGGACGTAGTTCAGCCGGGCGAATTCCAGGTTGGTAATGTGGTGATCGACATTCAGGTGGGGCTTATGATCGCCCAGCACACCACCAGTCCGGATCAAGTCGGAACAATCCACCACGATCAAGGCATCAAATTCACCTTTGATTCGGCGGGTAACTGATTCATAACCTGGCAGGTGGCGGAAGCTGGCCGGAACACCGTCAGACAAGACCATTTGAACGTCCTTGCCGTTGTTTTTCAGCGCCATTCCCAGGCCGAGCATCGATCCAACCGCATCTCCATCCGGGCGGATGTGCGAAACGATTACAAACCGCTGGTGGGTTTGAAATAATTGGCGGATGGATTCATCAGAAGCCTGGATCATTCTTCTTTCAAGTCCTCTTCATCAGAAGGATTTTCTGATGGGGTCTGGCTGGTTGATTCCTCGCGCAAGCTGGCTAAAACCCGCTCGATCCGGTCTGCGCGTTCCGGGGTGGGATCCCAGTGGAACCGCAGGCGGGGAAACACACGCAGTTCAATCACCTGTGCCAGGGTATGGCGCATGAATCCGTTGGCATGTTCCAGGCCTTCCAGGATTTCCTTGGAACGTTCCTGGCCTTCGACGGCTGAAACGTAGATTTCTGCGTAGGCGAGCTCACGATCAACCTTAACACCAGTGATAAATACACCGGCCAGACGGGGATCATTGACTTTGAAGATTAGTAATTCGGACAGCTCTTCGCGGATGCGATCAGCGATCCGATCCAGTCGTTGTTTTGAAGGCATAGTATCCTCCTTCTGTATTATCCATTCCGTTCAATGACGAAACAGTCCAGGATATCGCCCGGGATGAAGTCATTGAAACCCTTTAAACCAATACCGCAATCCAACCCCTGCCGAACGTCGCGGACATCATCCTTCTCATGCTTGAGAGAGGAAATCTCACCTTCGAAGATGGTTTGCGAACCGCGAAGTACCCGCACCTTGCCGGAGCGGCGGATTTCACCTTCTCGAACGCGGCAGCCGGCAATATTGCCCAGCTTGGAAATCTTAAATACAGCCAGGACTTCTGCTTTGCCCAGGTGGTTCTCTTTGAACTCGGGCTCGAGCATTCCTGTGAGAGCTTTTTCAATGTCCTCGGTCAGGCGATAGATGATTTCGTAAAGGCGGATTGAGACGCCCTCACTTTCAGCCAGTCGGCGGGCAGGCGTATCCGCCTGGACGTTGAAGCCGACAATAAAGGCCTTGGAGGCTGCGGCCAGCATGACGTCGCTTTCGGTGATGTTGCCGGTGCCGGTATGGAGGATATTGATCGAAATTTCTGACTTGTTCAGCTCTTTCAACGAGTTGACAATGGGTTCCAGTGAGCCCTGCACATCGGCTTTGACGATCAGGCGGAGTTCTTTGAGTTCACCAGCCTGGAAGCGGGTGAACAAGTCTTCCAGGGAAAGGTGTGTGGCAGCTGCAGCCGATGCCTCGGAGGCCTTAAGGCGGCGGGCTTCAATTTCTGCCCGGGCATCTTTTTCACTATCATAAACAACAAACAGATCGCCGGCTTCGGGTACATCATTCAACCCCATGATCTGAACGGGAGTGGAAGGCCCAGCTTTGCGGATTTTTCGACCGCGGTAATCAAACATGGCCCGGATGCGGCCGTAGGCATTCCCGGCGACGACGACATTATTATCTGCAAGGGAGCCGTTTTGAACCAGCAGGGTGGCGATGACACCCTTGGATTTATCCAACTGGGCTTCGATGACTGTACCTATAACTCTACCAGCGGGGTTGGCGCGGATATCCAGGCTGTCGGCGACCAACAGGACGCCTTCCAAAAGGTCATCCAGGCCGATTTTTTGCTTGGCGCTCACCGGAACTACAATGGTATTTCCGTCCCACTCATCCGGGACCAGGCCCTGTTCAGCCAGTTGGCGTTTGACGAAGTCGGGGTTGGCGTCGGGACGATCGATTTTATTGAGTGCGACGATGATCGGAACCCGGGCAGCCTTGGCATGGGCGATTGCCTCCCGGGTTTGGGGCATCACACCATCATTGGCCGCAACCACTAGAATCACGATATCCGCACCCTGGGCACCGCGAGCGCGCATGGCGGTGAAGGCAGCATGACCCGGTGTATCCAGAAACGTTATCAGCCGGCCTTTATGCTCCACCTGGTAAGCACCCACATGCTGGGTAATACCGCCCGCTTCACCGCCAGCCACGTTGGTGTGGCGAATGGCATCCAGCAGAGTGGTTTTTCCATGATCTACGTGGCCCAGAATAGTGACGACTGGAGGGCGGTGTACAAGGTGGCGCGGATCTTCATTTGAGATCAGTTGTCGCCACAGAGGCACTTCACCTTCTTCTTTTACCTCTTCCTGGGTTTCGGGAATATCCAGGGTAGCCTCGAAGCCAAGATCAGAAACGACCAGGGCAGCGGTATCAAAGTCGATGGTTTGATTGATGGATGCCATCACACCAACAGACATCAGGGATTTAATGATTTGAATTGGGCTGGTTTGAATCAGTTGGGCCAGGTCTCGGACGGTTATGGTTCCGGGGATTTTTATTTTCTTTTGGCCGTTATCGCTCATGGTGCACCTCCTGGCAAGAAACCCGAGTAATGCTTCCTGCTCCGGGTTGAACTTGCACAGAAGGTGCACCATTCAGGCCAGGGGCAGGTGGTTATGAATCAGAATGGAACAGTGAGGTTTTCATTTCAATTGATCGGTTGGGCTGTTTCCGGCTGGTCATCGGGAATATCTGGAAGACTCAGCATGAAAGCAAGGAGAGCTGACCGATCCTGTTCCGTAAGCTCTGTTTTCAGGGCATGTCCCAAGGCGCCTTTCAAACCTTTTTCCCAGCAAGATCGCTGGTTATGCAGGTAAGCACCCCGGCCGGCAACCTTCCCGGAGAGATCAACCTGGATACCCGTGTCATTGCGAACGATCCGGATCAAGCTGCGCTTGGGAAGGGTTTGACGGCATCCCACGCAAGTGCGTTGAGGGACATGCCTTATATGCTTGGCAGGTTTCTTTTTCGCCACCTTTCGTTTCTCTTTTTGTTAGTTTTTTACCATTCTTCACTATCGTCATCACCTTTGTGCTTGCGCCGCTTAAAGGTGATATCGCGATCAGGATCGTAGACGATTTCGGTATTTTTCCGCTTCTTGGATTTCTTCTTACCAGATTTATCAGACTTACCTTCTTCGGATTCCTCTTCGTCTTCACCAAGATCTGCAGAAGTGGGAGTGAGAACCGCCAACTGGGCAGCAATGGTATCGAAAGTGCTGAGATCAATGGTTTCCGGCACCTGGACGGGAGATTCTTCCACGGGTTGAGGAGCCGGTTCTGCGGGAGAGGTCACTTCGGGTTCGACTACAGGACCCTGTTCGACCACAACCGGGGCTGGCACTTCAGCGGCAGGAGCTTCAGGAGCTTCAGGAGCTTCAACTACTGGAGCAGCAGCTTCTTCAGGTACGGCCAGGAGCTGTTCCACCAGTTTAGTGATCTGGCTCATGGAGCGGGGACCAATGCCCTGCAGGCCGAGAATTGCATCCGGGCTGGTGGCCATTTGTTCAAGCATGGCTCCGGTGGTTTCATATCCGGCACCCTGGAGCAGGTTGGCGACATGATCCGGCAAGCCGGAATCGAGAATATTCTGGTAGTAAATTTCCGACGACACGCGGTCGCGGACGGAAGGACCTGTGGGGACGGCTACTTCCACTTTTTCAGGTTCCGGCCGGTAAGCGATCCGCCGCTCGATCCGATCCACAAAGTGAGCCATCTGGTCAAATTCTTCCGGCATGAGCGGCCGGTTTTCCGCCTTACGAGCCAGCATTTCTTCAATCGCCGGGATGTTGGAAGCTTCGGCTGCAGAGATTGTTGCCAGAGATGCGTCTGTTTGGAGCTTGTGAATGGCGTCGGCCGCAGCCTCGGGCAGGCTCTTAATATCAATGCGCCAGCCGGTCAACTTGGCAGCCAGGCGTGCATTCTGACCTTCACGACCAATGGCCAGGCTGAGGTTGTCTTCCATGACCACGACGGTGGCTGTCTTGCCATTAGCGGCCCGTTCGTTGAGGTAGACACCCGTTACCCGGGCGGGGCTAAGGGCTTTAGCGATAAATCCAGCCGGGTCGGGGTTCCATTCAATGACATCAATCTTCTCATCGTGGAGTTCGCGGACGATGGCCTGGATGCGTACACCGCGCAGGCCAACGCAAGCACCGACAGCGTCGATGCCGGGTTGTGTGGAGGAAACGGCCACTTTGGCGCGCTCACCCGGCTCACGAGCAATCGAGCGAATTTCCACCACGCCGTGATAGATTTCGGGTACTTCATTTTCCAGAAGCCGGCGGAGGAAATCCTTGTGTGTGCGGGAGATGACAATCTGCGGGCCGCGGGGAGTGTCCTTGACTTCGGCGACCAGGCCGCGGACACGATCTCCAACGCGGAAACGTTCGCCCGGGATCATGTCTTTGCGCGACATGAAACCCTCGGCACGCATTTCCATGCCAATGGTCATCCCGGCAGCATTAATAGCCTGGATCACGCCGCTAACGATTTCACCAACCTGCTTGGCGTAATATTCCACCTGGGCGGAACGTTCGGCATCCCGAATCCGCTGTTGAATCACCTGGCGGGCGGTTTGGGCGGCAACCCGGCCAAAATCATGCGGGGTGGATTCAACGATGATGGTAATTCCAAGCTGGGCTTCCGGGTTGTTCCGGCGGGCTTCAGCCAGGGAGACCTCGGTGAGAGGATTCATCACCGTTTCCACCACTTCCTTTTCCGCATAAATGGTTACTTTGCCGGTTTCAGGATCGAGGCGGGCTTCAATTTGCTGCTGGGCCGAGGCATTAACGGCTTTTCGATAGGCAGCAACCATGGCTGACTCCAAGGCTTTGATGATCACATCCTTGGGCAGCTGCTTTTCTTCGAGGACTTCATTGAAGGCCAGGGCGAATTCGTTCTTCATCCCTTCACTACTCCACTACTCTTTCGGTTTCTGATGTTGATATAAGCAAGAAAGTGGGGGTTGCCCACTTTCCGATGCACGACTATTTAGCTGACAACGGGGATATTTTAGCACATTATCCATTCGCTTGCAAGGATTTGTGGCTGTACTGCGGGCGAGTTCATCTATAATTCTATCATCTCATTCAGTAAGGAGACACCATGAATCACCCCGAAGCCACCCAACAGGCATTGAGCATCCTGCGGAATGGAGCAAATTTTCAATGGTATGTCATTCCGCTGCTGGCATTCGTTGTTTATATCTATGCCAACGAGATCTCCAGGCAAAATTGGAAAGGCGTAGCTGCCGGCCTGGCCCTTTATAGTGTGCACTGGCTCTATGAGATTGGAAATGCGCTAATCCAACATTTCAGCGGGCATGCCCTGTGGACTGTCCCCACGGGTACCTCTTTCCTGCTCCTGGTGGGGGTGGGCATCGAATTGAGCCTGATGTTTTCCGTAGCCGGGCTTGTGATGAGCAAATTACTGCCGGCTGACCCCAACCTGAAAATACTGGGGGTCAATAATCGGTTGTTGTTTGCTGTGGCCAATGCAGCCTTTTTTTCGGTGATTGAAATATTCCTGGCCAGCACGCCGGCATTTGTCTGGGTTTATTCATGGTGGGGAGCTTTTCCGGTTTTCGTGACGGTTTATATCCCGTTTTTCCTGGCAGCTTTCTATTGCTATGATTGGCCGAAGAAAGTCCAGGTGCGTTTCATCGGCAGCCTGGCCGGAATAGACCTGGTGGCAATGATCCTCTTTGCGGGAGTCTTGAAGTGGATCTAGTCTCACTCTACTCTGTGATGGAGTTAACACCAGGATGAATTGAAAAATCGGACAAATGAGGTAAAATAAATTCGCCTGGCAGATTTATCGGTATCTTGAAGAGGACAGGAGCTGATGCAACCATCCACCGATGTTCCCATCCGCACCATTCATCATTCTCCCCGAGGTTGGGAGGAGCAGCCTGCACGGATCATTCGCGAGTCAATTGTATCGCTGACCGTTAATGGTGCCACCTGGTTAAGCTTTACCTGTACGCCCACGAATCTTGAAGAATTAAGCGTGGGCTTTTTGTTTAATGAAAACATCATCAAAGCTGCGGATGAGGTTGAAGTGGTTAAAGTGTGTGAAAACGGCCAAAATGTGGATATCTGGCTGAACCGCAGCGTGGAGCGACCCAGCCAATGGCGACGGACATCCGGGTGTACCGGGGGAGTGACAACCGATGGAAATCACCCTGTAGTTACTGTCAAAGTGATCAGGTGCATTCATCCTGACCAGGTGATGAACGGCATGGAGCAGTTGCTGCATGCCCAACAGCTTTACCGGGAGACGCGCGGGGTGCATTGTTCGGCAATCTCCGACGGGACAAATCTACAGCTGATTGCTGAGGATATTGGTCGGCATAATACCTTGGATAAACTGGCCGGGCTGTGGCTGATGCGTAAGGTTGATTTTCATCCGGAGATACTCTTTACCACCGGGCGTATCAGCTCGGAGATGTTGGAAAAATCAGCCCGGATGGGCGTGGCAGTAGTTGTCTCGCGTACATCGCCGACCTCACTCTCCATTGAAAGGGCAGAAGAATCCGGGATTACGATAATCGGTTACGCGCGACGCGATCAATTCACCGTGTACACTCATCCAGAACGATTGGTTATGGATTTGAGCCCGGAACCAGAGAGTTAAGATTTCGCCATCTCTTCTGCCCGGGCAAATTCCTCCGGCGTGTTCACGTTTATAAAAGTAAGGCCAGATGGCTCAATCGCTGTAATCTCATCTAAAGAAAGAACCCGAACTTTTACATCCGAAAACCAGGAAATCATCCGCCGCTCGCCGTTTTGGAGCGCTTTTTGAACGGCAGGCAGGCAGGTTTCCCGTCGAAAGACGCAATGAAGTGGCTCAAGACCTGATTCGGTAGACGGGATGACCACATCCACCCTCTCTGACAACAACAGGGCAACCTGGTGTTGCAGCAGTTCCCGACTGGCGAAGGGCATATCACAGGCTGTGACGGCCACCAGGGGATTGGAAGCATAGTGAAGGGCGGTGAGTAAGCCACCCAGGGCGCCTTTACCTGGTTGGAGATCGGGAACTGTTCGAACACCCAGGAAAGCATAGGTCTCCGGTTGATTGGCGGTCAGGAGAACTTCCTGGAAAGCTGGAGACAGCTTTAGAAGTACCCTTTGGATTAACGGCTGGCCGAGAAATGGTCGCAATGCTTTATTTTCGCCCATCCGGCTGGATTCACCACCTGCTTGAATGACAAGGGTCGTATTCATGACTATAATTATAATGAATCATATCCAAATTCGAAAAAATCACTCCAGGAGATGCAGAAACCATGACGGAAATTGACCTCTCCCGATTGCAGCCAATATTGGCTGAACTGGCTCCGCAGGGGCGGTCGGCTCTATTGCCCGCCCTACACGCCGTGCAAGGTTTGTATGGATATGTTCATCCAGATGCAGCCCGTGAAGTAGGGCGTGTCCTGAGGGTACCCCTGGCGGAAATTTTTGGGGTGGTTGATTTTTACAGCCTCTTCTATGCAGAACCGGTTGGCAGAATGGTGATGCATATTTGCGGGGATCCCGTTTGTGCCATGGCCGGAGCAGATGGGGTTTTAAAGCTGGCAACCCAGAAGACAGAGGAAGAAGAACTGAATGGGATTTTAACTCACTCCATCACGGTGGAGCGGAGCGCCTGCCTGGGGTTGTGTGAGCATGCCCCGGCTTTGCTCGTCCAGGGTGCTGCGGTGGGACAAGCAGCCCAACGCACCTGGGAGGAGCTTTCAGAAGGCAAGATCCACCGTCCGCACAGTGTGGTGGGTGGGGATATTGCCGTGCTGACTTCCAACTGCGGACACGGCCATACAACATTTCTAAAAGAATACCGCTCGCGGGGAGGTTATGGCGGGCTGCGGAAGGCTCTGGGGTTGAAGCCGGATGAAGTAATCGCTGAGGTCAAAAAATCTGGATTAGTCGGGCGGGGTGGGGCAGCCTTTCCAACCGGGCTCAAGTGGGAAGGTGCGGCAAATACGCCAGCAGATATCCGCTATGTGGTGGTTAATGCTGATGAGGCTGAGCCCGGGACATTTAAAGACCGGGTAATGATGGAAGACGACCCTCACCGGGTGCTGGAAGGACTGATCATTGCAGCTTATGCAATCGGCGCACGGAAGGGTTATTGGTATATTCGCGGAGAGTACGCTTACTCCGCAATGGTGGTAGGCCAGGCCATCAAAGAAGCCCTGGCAGAAGGTATCCTGGGAGAAAATATTCTGGGTTCTGGTTTTCAGTTTGAAGTGGAAGTGCGTCGGGGAGCTGGAGCTTATGTGTGCGGGGAAGAGACGGCCCTGTTTGAATCCATTGAGGGGAAGCGGGGATTTCCGCGGGTCAAGCCGCCTTTTCCAACGACCGCCGGCTTGTTTGGAAAACCAACAGTGATCAACAACGTGGAGACATTGTCCAACATTGCATACATTCTTGAAAATGGTGCCGATGTCTACCGACAGATGGGCACAGAGAAATCACCCGGACCGAAATTGTTCTGCGTCTCCGGGGATGTGAACCGGCCGGGATTATATGAAGTTCCATTCGGTGTGAGTATGCGTCATTTACTGGAAGATCTTGCCGGCGGAATGCGAGAGGGGCATGTCTTCCAGGCGGCTTTGGTGGGTGGCGCGGCAGGAGCGTTTGCCACCCCACAACAATTGGACACCCGCCTGACTTTTGAAGATTTGCGGGCAGCCGGGTTACCCCTTGGATCGGGAGTGATCACGGTATTTGATGAAACTCGCGATCTAAAAGATATTCTCCTACGGCTGACTCATTTCTTCGCCGAGGAATCCTGTGGGAAGTGCTATCCCTGCCAGTTGGGGACCCAGCGGCAGTACGAAATCATGCAGCGGGTGATGAATAACCAGACTCTGCCTGATGATGCAGACCGTTTGAAGGATATTGGTTGGACGATGACGGATGCATCCTTATGCGGGCTGGGACAAACGGCGGCCAGCGCCCTACTCAGCGCACTGAAGAATTGGCCTGAACTCTTTATGGATGGAAGGGAGTGAGTAAATCATGGCAGATATTACATTGACAATTGATAGCCAGGTCGTTACTGTTTCGGCTGGCACCACCATCCATCAGGCTGCTCAACAGGTTGGCATCACGATTCCTACAATTTGCTACCACGAGTACTGCACCTCGAATGCGTTGTGCCGCATTTGCGTGGTGGAAGTGCAAGGTTCACGAACCTTGGTACCTTCCTGCATTGCCAAGGTGAGTGATGGAATGCAGGTGCAGACTCAAACAGAGAGGGTGCGCCGCGCCCGAAAAACGATCCTGGAAATGTTATCTGCTTCGGTCGATCTATCCGATGCGAATGATATCCAGGAATTGATGGAAGAATACAGCGCAAGCGAGACGCGCTTCCCGGATGCTGAGCTCAGGGATCCACCCCTCATCGATGATAATCCCATGTTTATCCGTGACTATGCCAAATGCATCCTGTGCTGGCGCTGTGTCCAGGTGTGTGCGGAAGATGATCAATATACATACGCCATCAATTTCAGCGGACGCGGATTTGAAACCCAGATTGGCACGTTCTACAACAGCCCGATGCCGGAGACTACTTGTGTTTTCTGCGGCCAGTGCGTTGGGGTTTGCCCGACGGGTGCCCTGAAACCCAAGCGGGAGTTCCTGCTGGAGTTGGGTTATTCAGCGGACGAAATCATGTCCCTGACGCGAAGTGAACGCCGCCGGCGGACCAGACGATAATCTCACCAGGACACGGAGGAAAACCACGATGATAAAACCAGACCGGATTGTTACCACTACCTGTCCTTTTTGCGGCGTAGGATGCAAATTACAACTGCACATCAAGGATGATTTCATTTTCCGGGTGACTTCGCCGTTCGATTCCGTTGTTAACCACGGGAATTTGTGTGTCAAGGGGCGGTTTGGATATGACTTTGTTTATAACCAGCAGCGGGTCACCACGCCTTTGATTCGAAAAACTCCGCAAAAACCCGGCCAGCGAACCCAGGCTTTTGACATGAATGAATGGCGGCCCATCAGTTGGGAAGAAGCCCTGGAAACTGTTGCCGACCGCCTGGTGGAAATATACAAACGGGATGGAGCCGAGGCCATGGCGGTGTACTCCTGTGCCAAGGCAACCAACGAGGATAATTACCTGCTGCAAAAGATGTTCCGCGCTTTATTCAGGACAAACAACGTGGACCATTGCACGCGCCTATGCCACGCTGCCAGCGTAGTGGCCTTGCAAATGGCGGTCGGCTCGGCTGCCATGAGCAATACCGCCGGCGAAGTTATCCACAATGATGTATTTATTGTGACCGGCGCTAATGTCACCGAAAATCACCCGATCATCGCCCTGCAAATGAAAGAGGCGATTGAAAAACATGGTGCAAAACTGATCGTCGTGGACCCGAGGCGAATCGAGATGGTAAATTTTGCCACGCTCTGGCTGCCGGAAAAACCAGGCACGGATGTGGCGGTCTTCTCGGCGATGGCGCATATCATCTTGAAAGAAAAGTTGTACAACCAGGACTTTATTGATACGCGAACCGAAAACTTCGCCGAATTCGCTGCTTCGATGGAAAAGTTCACCCCCGAGTACGCCGAGCAAATTTCAGGGGTGGACCGTGAGTTGATCATCCAGGCTGCGAGGATGTATGCATCAGCGAAAAATGCGGCTATTTATTGGGCCCTGGGGATCCCGGAACATTCGCATGGCACGCAAAATGCACTCTCATTGATCAACCTGGCATTATTGACAGGACAAATTGGCCGGTTGGGCACCGGGCTCAATCCTCTGCGTGGGCAAAACAATGTCCAGGGTGCATCCGATTCCGGTTCCATGCCCTGGCATTATCCGGGTTATCAGCGCGTGGATAATGAAGAGGCCGCTCAGAAATTTGAAAGGTTGTGGAATATTGAACCCGGTGGACTGAACCGCAAACCAGGATTGACAACCACTGAAATCATGAGTGCCGTGCATGAGGGTGGGGTTCGGGCTTTGTATATCATGGGTGAGAACCCAATGATGTCTGAACCGAACTTAAACCTGACACGCAAGCATATGGAGCAATTGGAATTTCTGGTTGCACAGGATATGTTTATCAACGAATCGGGCTCGTTTGCAGATATTTTCCTACCGGCAACCTCCTGGGCGGAGAAGGAAGGGACCTTTACCAACACAGACCGGCGGGTCCAGCGTGTTCGGCAGGCGATTCCGCCGCGCGGACAGGCCCGACCGGATTGGCAAATCATTTGCGACCTGGCAAAGCGGCTTGAGAAGCGGCTTGGGCGACCCAATTCAGCCTACTGGGATTACATCCATCCCGAGGAAGTCATGCTGGAAATGGGTAAAGGAGTGCCGGATTATGCCGGTATTCGTTATGATAGGATTGAAAACGAGGGTTTGCAAACACCGGTTTTGGATGAAAATCACCCCGGAACGCCCTTCCTTTTTTCGAAGAGCTTCCCTCGCGGCCGCGGGAAATTCCATCCATTGGAGTACACACCATCAGCAGAACAGCCGGATGAAGAATATCCGCTCATCCTGACAACCGGGCGCGTCCTGGAACACTGGCACGGTGGCACACTGACGCGCCATTCCTGGATGGATGACCTCCAACCGGCTGCCATGCTTGAAATCAATCCGGCTGATGCTGCCCGCCTTGACATCATCCAGGGACAACCGGTTCGAGTTACTTCCCGGCGCGGATCCATTGTCCTGCGTGCACGGGTGACTGAAAAGTCCACTCCCGGGGTGGTGTTCATCCCGTTTTTCTTTGCAGAAGCTGCAGCCAATGAATTGACAATTGATGTTGTGGATCCATTGGCCAAGATCCCCGAATACAAGGCCTGTGCCGTCCGCGTTTCAACGGCTGAGGAACGCGAACTGCGCCTTCCAGATGCTTATCAAGTGCGTGGAAGGTATTAAGATTCAACGGAGGGGTCATGTCTGAGGAAACTAAAGCGAACCTAGCTGATCAATGCCTGGAAAAAAGCCTTGAGTTTGAACAGAACGGGGCATATCAAAAGGCCGTGGAACAAGCCCAGCTGGCTCTGCAATTGGCAGATGAACAGCACGAGGCTGATAGATCCATGCATGCCAGGGCAAGGTTGGCCTGGTTGTTTTCTCTCATGGGGAAATACGAAGAAGCTCTTTCTCAGGCAGACTTGGTGTTGGAAAAAACCCAGACGACACCGGATGCTGTGGATGCATTTGTAGTAAAAGGAGTCAGCCTGGCAGAAACCAACCGAATCGATCTGGCTGAAGGAATGTTACAGCGGGCAGCAGATATCAGCCGATTTATTCAATACAAACTTGGTTTACGACGGGCATTGCATAACCTGGCTGCCTCTGTGTATGTTAACCGTGGCAGGTTCAGCCTGGCTCTGGCGGCGATGGAAGAAGCTCAGCAAGTGACTATTGAAGGAGCAGAGCGTCATTGGGGTTTACCATATTTACGCGGGATAATTTATCAAATTACAGGCGATCGGGTGAGATTACGGCAAGCATTGGACGAATTAGTTCCGCGCTTTCGCCCTGGAAGCCAGGGTGCAGGCGGATATTACTACCTGTGGAGCCGCCTTGCTCTGGATGAGGACGACCTGCCACAAGCCGAAGAATATCTGCATTTGGCCATCCGGATCGCCACCCAAACCGGTGTGCCGACCTTGCAAGTGTGGACAAGAATTGCGTATAGCAATTTATTCCGCCGAAAGGGAGAACCTTCCACTGCCCTGGGATGGGCGGAAAATGCACTTCAGCATGCTCAGCGCATTGGTAGTTTTCATTTATTAGGACAGGCTCAAATAGAAATGGCCCAGGTCCTTTGGATGCAGGGCGACCTGGTCGGTGCAAAAACGAATTTGCTCGATTCGATCACAAATCTTGAAAAGAGTCGTTCGGAATACGAATTGACTGTCGCCAATTTTTTTCTGGCTTGTTTGTCTTTTGAGCAGGATGACCCTGAAACAGAAAAATTATGGATTGCTTCAGCGCGCAGAATGATATACGGAGGATATTTCTTCATTTTGGAACGTGAACGCAGTCGAGCCTATCCAATGGTTGCACATTTTCTACGTTCCAAAACACCGGATGCAAGAGGAGCGGCGGACCAATTACTTAACAGTCTGGAACGGTTGACACCTCCCCCGATCCGCGTTATCGGTTTGGGGCAGTTCACGGTCTGGGTTGGAAATCGCCAGGTGCCAGATTCGGCATGGAATCGGAGAAAAAGCGGCGAATTGTTCCGCTATTTGTTACTCCGCAAGGGGTTTACTGCCAGCCGGGAAGAGGTCATTGAAGATTTCTGGGGAGATTATGACCTGGAGACAGCCCAGGATTTACTCCATCAGGCAACTTCCACGATTCGAAGGGTCTTGGAACCAGACCTACCGGAAAAATTTCCATCCAGATATTTGAAGGTGGAAGGGGACAGGGTCTTTCTCCAACTCCCGCCGGGATCATTTCTGGATTTTGACGTATTTGAACCTCAACTCCGGGCCGCAATCCAGGCAGACAAGCTGCCGGCCTTGCAACGAGTGCTGGCTATGTACCTTGGGGATTTATTCCCCATGGATCAATATTCCGGGTGGAGCGCTCGTCGCCGCACTTTCTTGATCGAGGCATACACACTTGGCCTATTGGCTTTATGTCATATGTTAATGAGGGAAGGCGCTTACACGCAGGTTGAACAGACGGTTCGATTAATCCTTGACCAGGATCCCTGGAGTGAGGATGCGGTTTTTCTGGGGATGCAAGCTTTTGTCAGGATTGGCAATAAACCAAGAGCTATTCGATTGTACAAAGAGCTTGAGAATAGATTGAACGAAGACCTAGATTTATCACCTAAACCAGAACTGGCTGCTTACCTGCAAAGCATACGCAGCGGAGAAGCCCTCTAATCTTATTTTCTTGAATAGCTTGTGAAGGAAACCCGCTGTCAGTCAATTGTCAGCGGGTATTGGTATTATTTGGTCAAGGACTCAATCATGCGCACACGTAAAACTTATGTCCTAACTTTATTTTCTGATCCAGCTGAATTATCGAAGATCGCTGGGCGGTTGGAATTTGTGACGAGTGGTGAGTTGATTAATTTTGCCAGTTGGGATGAATTAAAAACCATCCTGATTGAGAATGCATCCACGCAACCAAATCCGAAGAATCAGAGCTGGAGCGGAGCATTCAACCAGGAAAAAGGTGATGGGTTTCTTGAGTAATTCAGACAGATTGTGTCGGTGTGTGAATTGAGGGGAAGCCGCCGACCTCAAAAAGCCCCGTTTTCTCCGGTAAGCAGGAAGGGAAAGCGGGGCTTTTATATTTGGACAGCAAGAAGGGTCTTTATGATTAGCCCTTGCCGAGTTTATCGTTTTCCTTGATAAGCAGGCGGAGGAAATCGATGAATGAAGCCCACTCTTTATCAAAGAAATTGATGGTCACGTTGTTCAATTGAAGATAGTAGGTGGTTTCATCCATCTCCTCGGCCTTCCAGGCAAGGTATTCTTCGGTTTCAGCAATCGTGGTGGTTTTGACCTCTGGTTCCATCCATCGCTCCTTGAAAGAAGGGGTAAAAAAAGGCCCCGCCATGCCGTGTGCTGCAAAGTTTTGAACCTGCAAGCGCAGGTTGGGACCTTGCACGGGGGCGCCGCCTTGGCCGAAGCCTATCGCGTTGCCGCCCAAAATGTGGGTCCCTGGAAAAGAGTGTTGGCTCAAAACCGGGAGTGCCGCATCACGAACACAGCAGGGTTACTTTTTTATACCACAAAATGAGAACCCTGAAAAGATGATTATTCAGAAAGACAAGGGGGAAGAAACCAGTTCGTTACAATATATCAGGCAGGATGCTTGACAGCCACCAATAGTTTTTTATACTTGAAGAAACAAGGATCAGGGAGTAGATCATGAAACGATATGGTTGGATTCTAGTTGTCGTAATGGTGTTTCTCCTGGCTGCCTGTAGCAAGGAGAATGTTAATAAACAAACCGTCACAATCCGTGAAGCCTGGGCTCGGACCGCTTTGAAGGGGGATCCATCAGCGATCTATTTCATCGTTGAAAATTCATCCGATCAGGAGGATACCCTTCTTTCAGCCAGTTCAGACGCGGCAATGATGACAGAGTTGCATATGAGTTCCATGGATGCGAATGGGGTGATGAAAATGGAGCCGCAATCTTCGGTTTCCATCCCGGCTGGCGGAACAGTGGAATTTAAAAAAGGTGGACTCCATGTAATGTTGATGAGCGTCTCACGTCAATTAAAGGTCGGAGATTCGGTTCAACTGACATTGAATTTTGAGAAAGCAGGGAAGATCACCCTCGAGGTACCAGTGAAGGATCAGTAAATGATGGAAGGATTGATCCGTACTTTCATTGCAATAGAATTGAGTGAACAGATTCGCGATCAATTGGATGCAGTGGTGCATGCGATTAATTCGAACCGTTCCCTTCCGGTCAAGTGGGTCTCGGGGAAGAACATTCATCTGACACTGAAGTTCCTGGGCGAACAGCAACGGGAGAAAATCAGTGCCCTGGAAAGTTCTCTACGACCTGAGATGTGCATGGTAAAACCATTCGAGATCACGGTCTCCGGTTTCGGAGTGTTTCCGAATTTCAAACGACCGCGGGTGATCTGGGTTGGGGTGCAAGCGCCCCAGGATTTGAACAAGTTGCAATTGAAAGTAGAGAATTTTGCCAGGCAATCCGGATTTGAAGCTGAAGAACGGCCTTTTTCTCCACATCTGACACTTGGACGCCTATCACAAACTTTATATCCGCACCAGGTTGAGGGGATTGCGCAGGCTTTACGGCTGGTAAAGGTCGGTGAGTTGGGTAGGGTTTCAGTTCAATCCATTTGCATATTCCGCAGCACCCTGACACCTGCAGGAGCCGTTTACACACCGTTGTCGATCCTCCCTTTTTCATGTTAAAATAGAAAGCAATACTACTTAAGAGGTGGAGTCTGAACGCAATCGAACTAGCAAGAGCCGTTGTTTCAACCCTGGAAGAAAAAAAGGGGGAGGCCATTCTCCTGCTCGACATCCATGAAATCGCAAGTTTTACCGATTACTTCGTCCTGGCCAATGGAACGAGCGATCGGATGCTGGATGCGCTTGCCCGTGATGTGGTTGAAAAAGCAGAAACGCTGATGGATGATCATTACAAGGTGGAAGGCCAGGCGAGTGATGGCTGGCTGGTGATTGACCTGGGTGCAGTGGTGGTGCATCTTTTCTCACCTGACCAACGCGAATATTATCGCCTGGAGCAACTCTGGGAAAAAGGGAAGATTTTGTTGAAACTCCAATAATACTATTTGGATAACAAATCCGCCGGAGATTAAAACTCCGGCGGTTTATTTTTCAGAAAAATCTCCCCGCTTAGAAAAGCGGAGCAAGGCATTCCGGAAACATTACTTCCAGGTTTGAATGTAGCTGATGATCTGCCAGATCTGCTGGTCGGTTAGAAGGCCTTCGTGTGAGGGCATCGCCGAGTTAACCGGATCCATCATGCCGCCCTTGAGAATGCGGAAGTAAAGGTAGCCATCAGAGGTTTCTTTGACAGATTGCGTCAGATTGGCGGGCTTGGGATCCAAGGAGGAGCCGGCAACACCATCACCCAACCCGGTATCACCATGGCAGGATGCGCAATTTGCAGCATATAGGTCCTTGCCGGCGGTTACGGCATCAGCCTGACCGGCCAGGGGGTTCGTCAGGCTGGCATATTCTGAAGGGGTCTGAGGGCGTGAAACCTTGGTGGTACCGGAATCAGACCCACCGCTGCAGGCAGAAAGCACAACGGCTGCAAGAACTACGACAGCCACCAACATAAACACAGTTTTCTTCATTTTTTCCTCCTGTTTATAAACAGACGAATAATTAGGTAACTTTTTGCAATTATAATGCCTGTCAAATGCTTTGTCCAATTTATATCCACATTGTCAATAATTGACAATTGCCTGAAATGATCAGGAAGATAATCACTATTATTGATATTAATTATCCGTTATTGTTGGATTATTCATAGAATAGAGGTGAGGATATGTTTCGAATCAGTCGCCGCCTGGAATACGGACTGGATCTATTAACTGCGCTGGCCGAATTACCAGAAGATTTATCGATTTCTACCGCTGCAATGGCTCAAAAGCTGGGAATACCGCTACCGTTTTTACACCAGATCGGTCATTCTTTAATGCAATCTGGGTTTATCAAGGCTTCGCCTGGTCCCAGGGGCGGATTACGCTTGAACCGTCCAGCGAGGGAGATCCGATTGGTGGAAGTTGTGCAAGCTCTGGAAGGACCGGTAAATTTATTGTCAACCGAAGATGGCACCTCGTATCAGGAAAGTAGTCAATCCAAACAAGTGGAGGTGTGGAGGGACCTGCAAACAAAGATTATCCTATATCTATCCAATATCACACTTGATCAATTGGTTGTAGATGGAAATCCACTGGATGGTTTGCTCTTTGATGTAGCCGGGAGACAAGTTCAACAAAGTATTGATATCTAGTTGATTTTTTATTGGAAATCCTCAAAATATGTCATAATATATCCAGTTGGGAAGATTGATCTATTTACCCTACGAGGAGGATCAAATGGAGAAGGATGATCGACCGCGCGGGACTCTGGCTATTTTGCTGATCTTTTTGATTTTGCTGCTGCTTAGCTGGGGAGGCGTTTATTTGATTATGATTCAACGGGGAGGGGTGTAAGTGATGGAAATAAATCCTTATGAACGATTATGGATTGGTATTTCAGTAGCAGCGATCATTGTAATGCTGGCAGCTCTAACCCTGGCTGGATTTGGTCTGGGGGTTCAATTGCCAGGTGCCGCCGGGAGGGTTAATCCACGCGACCTGGTAAATGAACCGCCTTTCGACAAGCCTGGCGTTTATGAAATGGCACCTGGAAAATACCAGGTAATCATGATTGCTCGCACGTGGCAATTCAATCCGAACAAAATTGAAGTGCCGGTTGGCTCTGAAGTAACCTTTAAAATTACCAGTATGGATGTCACCCATGGAATGCTCCTGGATGGAACGAATGTGAATGTCTTGATCGTGCCCGGGCAGATTTCAGAAGTGACGCATGTTTTCAAGAAGGCCGGGACATTCAATTTTTATTGTCATGAGTATTGCGGTACCGGACACCAGGCGATGTTTGGCCAGGTAATCGTTTCGCCCTAATCCAGAGGAGGAGAGAAACATGTTACCCCGCGAAAAACGCTTCATTTCAATTCAAATCTGGGTTGCCTTAAGCGCGTTAGCTGTTGGCACCTTTTTTGGCCCATTTCAAGCCCTGGAACATGCACATATCAACTTGTATCCTTTTTTGAAGCCATTGATTAAATCCTATTACCAGGGATTGACATTACACGGCGTCTTAAATGCACTGGTTTTCACCACCCTGTTTATCACAGGTTTTCACACATTCGCTATTCTGCGCGGTTTGAAACGACCATTGAAGTGGTTCGGGCTGGCTGTGGCCGGTTATGTCATGATGATTGCAGGGATGATCATGGCAGGGGTGATGATGTTTACGAACCAGGCGAGCGTTCTTTATACCTTCTACCCGCCATTGAAAGCATCATGGGTGTTTTATGTCGGGTTAACCATCCTGATCATCGGCTCCTGGATGATTGGCTGGAGCCAGCTGGCTACTCTGGCTGCCTGGCGCAAGGAGCATCCGGGTGAGCGAACTCCCTTGATCGCGATGGGATCAGCGGTCAATGTTCTGCTTTGGCAACTCGCCACGCTTGGCATCGCTGCACAAATGTTGATCCTGGTGATCCCCTGGGCGACAGGTATGGTAAAGGGAACCGATGTGTTGTTGAACCGTGTGCTTTTCTGGTTCACAGGTCACCCTTTGGTTTATTTTTGGCTTTTACCGGCTTATGTTTCATGGTATGGCATGCTGCCAAAGCAGGTGGGCGGAAAGCTCTTCAGCGATTCGCTTGCCAGGCTTTCATTCTGGGGCTTTCTCGTATTTTCCACGCCGGTTGGTTTTCATCATCAATTCGCCGATCCCGGGGTACCGGTGGCATGGAAGTACGTTCACACTTTGCTGACATTCATGGTAGTTATTCCATCCATGATGACAGCTTTCACCGTAATTGCTTCCCTAGAAAGGGCCGGGCGGTCCAGGGGTGGGAAGGGCCTATTTGGCTGGATCAAGGCACTTCCCTGGAAGGACGCATCGGTTGCCGGGCAGATCCTGGCAGGCGTCATTTTCTTCTTCGGCGGAATTGGCGGGATCATCAATGCGTCCGCCAGCCTGAACCTGGTGATCCATAATACCACCTGGGTTCCGGGGCATTTCCACCTGACCGTGGCAACAGCTTCTGCATTAACATTTATGGCAATCTGCTTCTGGTTAATCCCGTACCTGACAGGAAAACCCCTGCGGTATCCCAAGTTGGCCTTGTGGACCGTTTGGACCTGGTTTGTGGGGATGATCTTCTTCAGCTTTGGGATGCACTGGTTGGGTTTGTTGGGCGCGCCACGCCGCGTGCCTTTCTCCATCGCAGCCTACACCGATCCGACGTGGAAGTTGCCGCAAATATTGACAGGCATCGGCGGTTCAATTTTGTTCTTCGGGGCAGTTTTCTTTTTCATCACTGTTTTGGGAACAGCTTTCAGCAAACAGAAATTGGATGCGGAACTGGAAACGCCGGTCGCTGAACCGGAAGTTGACTCAAGTCATACGCCTGCCTGGCTGGATAACTGGAAACTATGGATCATCCTGGCGGTGGTACTGGTTATCATCGGCTACGGCCCGGTTTTGGCAGACCTCTTTAAGAATATGCAATTGGTTGCACCCGGCTTCAAAGTATGGTAATCAGAACCGGCCGCTTTATTAAGCGGCCGGTTCTTTTTATTGGAGCATGGTCTACAGCGCAGAGAGGACTTCGGCGGCATGTCCGGCAGGCTTGACGCCTTCAAAGACTTTGCGGATCGTACCGTCTGGTCCAATCAAGAATGTGGTGCGGAAGACGCCATCGTACTCGCGGCCCATATATTTCTTCGGTCCCCAGACGCCGTAGGCTAAGCAGATTGCATGGTCCACATCTGCCAAAAGCGGGAAGGGCAGGCTGTATTTACTCTTGAATTTGACATGCGATTTTGGCGCATCCGGGGATACGCCCAGGATGATGATGCCAGCCTTTTCGTATTCAGCATAAGCATCCCGAAATTCACAAGCTTCCGTTGTGCAACCGGGGGTGTCGTCCTTGGGATAAAAATACAGGACAACGGTGCGGCCCTTGAATTCAGACAGAGAACGGACTGTACCGTTTTCGTCCGGAAGGGAAAAATCAGGGGCAGGAAAACCAGCAGCAATTGGCATTGGAACCTCCTTTTACATTTTTATAATTATACCCATTTGATTTATATCATATCCTGGCAGTGACATCACGGCTGAACGGAAGTCAGGGTCGCGGGTAAGATCCAGGAGAGGTGTAAGGAAATCATCTTTCAGGAACGCTTGAGGAATCACAAGGTCATACCTTTCTTGGAAAAGGGGGATGAAATCCAGACCGAGGGCACTGGCGGCAGCCGGGATGCCAAGGCCGCAATCTGCACGTCCGGAGGCAATAGCGGCGGCAACGGCGAGATGGGTGTACTCTTCCTGCGTATAGCCATTAACCTGCATGGGGGTAATGTGCAATCTGGCCAGGTGGAAATCGAGCAGAAGGCGGGTGCCCGCGCCGCGCTGGCGATTAACAAATTGAACATCCTTGCGGGCAAGGTCTTCCAGGCTGTGAATTCCTTTTGGATTATCGCGGTGGATCATCAAGCCCTGTTGACGGTTCACCCAGGTCATTAATTGGACCGGGGTATCCGGCAGATACTGGCGGACGGAAGAGATGTTATACTCTCCTGTTTCGGGATCCAACAGGTGACAGCCAGCCAGGTGAGTTTCTCCACGGCGAAGAGCGACCAACCCGCCCAGGCTGCCCACATTGGAGGAAACCAAACGGCGCCCCCGAATGGAAAGGAATTGGGCAACCAGATCGAGGGTCATATCATGTGAGCCGATGGCAAAAATGGTTTTCTCGATATCTTTCGCAGGGCGATATAACCGTACCTGGACTCGGCTGCCAGCTTCCAATCCCTGTACTCCGGCAGTAAGGATGGTGATACCATCCGCCTGCACCAGGGAGGTGATCACACCTGCACCGCGATTGAGGGGGGCTGCCAGCAGCTTTTCGCCCACCCGGCCGACAACAACCCGCAGATAATCCACATCACCGGGCGGTGAATTCACCTTGCGGGTCAACTGAGCCTGAATGATTTGCGGCTCCCAGGCAGGCCGGCCGAGCCAGCAGGCAATCAATGGTTCGATAAATATCTCTGCGGTCAGGGCGGCAGAAACCGGATAACCAGGCACACCAATAATAGGAGTAACTTCTGGGCCTGTCAGGCCGGGGGAGCGCTGGATGAAACCGAAAATGACCGGATGACCAGGGCGAACAGCTACGCCGTGGAACAGGAGCTGGCCGAGCTTTTCTACTACGGCGGCTGAGAAGTCCTCCACACCGGCAGAAGAGCCAGCATTGAGCAGGACAAGATCGGATTGATCGGCTGCCTTTTGAACGCGGGCACAAATCTCGTCAAAATTATCTCGAATAATGCTGGAACGCTCTGCCAGGCCCCCCCAGGAGTTGACCTGGGCTGCCAGGACAATTGAATTGTATTCAATGATTTCTCCCGTTTGAGGAACGTTGGTCGGGGGGACTAATTCTGTTCCAGTCGGGATGATCGTAACCCGCGGGCGGCGCGAAACCTGCAGGGTGGTGTGACCGCTCGCAGCGGCAGCGCCCAGATCCACAGGGCGGAGTACCTGACCGGCTGGAAGAACCAACTGGCTGGTGACGATATCCTCCCCCAGGGGGCGGATATGCTGCCAGGGTGGGACGGCTTGGCGGATACGAATGACATCCGGTTTCCGGATGTCAGCAGCCGGCTGACCGGTCGGCCCCAGCCCTTCAACCAATTCAATGGGAATAACGGCATTGGCCCAATCCGGGATCGGGTCACCCGTATCCAGATATACCGCCTGGTTGGGAATCGATAAGTATACCGGGGCAGAAGGCATCGCCTGGGCAGTATCTGAAGAACGGACGGCAAAGCCATCCATGGCCGAAGAATGGTAATGCGGAGAGGAGATCCTGGCCCACAGCGGACCAACCAGTACCCTGCCGATTGCGTTCTCATCCACAGGAATTTCTTCCGTGCCCAAAATCCCCCACAGATTTCTTGAGGTGAGTGAACTCTGGAGGATGGACTTTGCCTGTTCCAACGGGATGTCTTTTAAGTAAACGCTCATGACCTTTCCTACAGTAGATATACTTCAACCACCTCGCCGGCAGACAGTCCTGTTGACTCCGGTGAGATGCGGATCAGGCCATCTGCCTGAACAAGGGAGAAGATGAGGTTGCTCTTGTAAAACACAGGTTCAGCCTGCCAACCTGATTCGCTTTGACCCAGTCGGACCGGGAACCAATCTTCACGGCCGGCCTGGGATGAAAGGTTTATCGCCAGGTGGGCCAAAATAGTCGGTCGGGGGGTGGGGGTAGCCCCGGATAATCTTTGCAGGAGAGGAACCAGGAACAGGTTGGCCACGACCAGGGCTGAAACTGGATTACCTGGCAATCCTACTACAGGTTTTCCATTACAGACAGCCAGGATGGTCGGTTTGCCCGGCTTGACATTCACGCCATGCACCAACACTCCTGGAGAACCGAGCCGTTGAATAACCCGGGCAGTTAAGTCGCGGGTGGAAGCGGACGATCCGGCCGTAACAACTGCGCCGTCGTTTTCTTCCAGAGCCTGATTTAACCGCACGAAAAACTCTTCTTCCCGATCGGGCAGGATGCCGTATGAGTGAGGATTTCCACCGTGATGTTGGACCAGACTACCTAAAGAATAACTGTTAATATCGCGAACCTGGCCTGGGTTGGGCTTTTGATCAGGAGGAATGACTTCATCCCCGGAGGATAGGATGGCGATGGATGGCTTGCGAAAAACATCTATTTCCAGGATCCCCAACGCCATCAAACCACCTATATCTGCCGGGCGAAGGCGAACGCCGGATTTCAAAATCAGTTCCCCGACCTCCAGGTCTTCACCTGTGGTGAGAATGTTCTCCAGTGGGGCAACCGGACGGAGGATTTCTAGTTCACCCGGCCTGGCCAGTTGGGTATGTTCAAGCATGATGACCGCATTGGCACCAGGAGGCAACATTCCACCGGTGTGAATGGGGGCAGCACGCCCCTGTTTTACTGGATGCACCGCCGGACTGCCCATGGGGATTTCTTCATCTAACTTAAGATAAGCCGGCAGGGTTTCACTGGAACCAAAGGTGTCGGATGCAATTACAGCGTAACCATCCACTGTCGATCGGTCAAAGGCTGGCAGAGATTCCGGAGAAGTAATCTCCCGGGCGTTGATGCGCCCAAGAGCATCGGCCGCTTTGATGTGTTCCAGCGAGGGTTGACGAATGGGAAGGTTAGCAAACCAAAGTTGCAGAGCCTCGGTAGGTGGTAAAAGAGTGAGAAATTCCGGCATATCTCAGGCTGTCCAGAGGGCGAAGGCCAGGAAGTAGGCAGTCAGTACAAAGGTGGCTGCCGCCGTAGCCCGCAGTAAAGTCCAATTTGGTTTGGCTCCGCCAGCGATCCTGCCCATCTGCCAGATTTGAAAAATGCCGATTGGCAGGGTGATCAAACCAGGCCAAAGCAGTGCCCAGGGGAGTTCCAGCAAGGTGGCTGCGCCCAGTAAAAGGTAAGAGAAGAGGATCAATAAGTTGTGCAGGTTCATGCCCTGCGCCCATCCCAGTCGTACCATCATGGTCTTGCGGCTAAAGTGCTCATCATTTGCGTAATTTGGCAGGGAGAAAGCCATCTGGAGAGCGAGGAACAACGCAGTGAGAGGAAAAGTCAACAAGGCCAACAGGCGGTGTAATTCTCCGGCCTGCAACGAAAAAGAGAATGCCGGGATCAAATTGGCAATTATAAATGCAAGGATTAGTTCACCATAACCGGCATAAACCAGGCGGAATGGAGGAGCCCCGTAGACGACAGCCAGCAATACTCCAACACCGATGATGAGAAAACCGGAGGTTACCAATGCTTTTTCTGAGATGAGAATAACGGTCAATACTGCCCCGGCAGTCAATGTGGTGGCTGCTGCCAGTAAAACCGCCGAGCGGCTGATAACAGATGCCTGCAGACGAATATTTTCATCCGCAATACCTTTTATGCCTGGATTGCGGGCAGGTGGGAGATCAAAAGCGGATTTCAGGAAATAGGCACTCATTTGCAGTAATGTGATGCAGCCCTGACCCAGGAAATAGCGGCCCCAGTCCAGGGGGTTACCCAGGTAGACCATCAACCCGGCCCCCAGGGCATACATTAATGCACCTGCCAGCAACTCTAGCGGCCGAGCGTAAAGCAAAATGAGGCGGAAGGGTGTCTGTTTTTGAGCCATATCCGTAGAGAAATTCCACCAGCACAACTGAAGCGGAAATTGTTGTGATTTAACTATACTACATTGAAGCGGAGGATGCCAAAATCCTCACGTCAAATTAATCCAATGTTGATTTCCTACAAGACTGCAGCCACTTCCACCCGGTCGCGACCATGATCCTTGGCCGAGAAAACAGCTGCATCGGCTGCGCGGAGCAATTCGGTCACCGATTGGCCGTGGATGGGAAAACTGGCGATGCCGACGGAGAATGAGATGGGTTGCGGTGGCCGAATTTCGCTGCGGACATGAACATTGTGCACGCCCAGGCAGAGTTGTTCTGCTCTTTCACGCGCAATTTC
This sequence comes from uncultured Anaerolineaceae bacterium, assembly GCA_964405455.1. Classification (GTDB taxonomy): domain Bacteria; phylum Chloroflexota; class Anaerolineae; order Anaerolineales; family Anaerolineaceae; genus CALESS01. Next base: position 29,013 of record CAYOOA010000001.1, read on the forward strand.
CAATGAAGCTTCCGGTAAGATCAGCAGGAATTCATCTCCACCATAGCGACAGGCTACATCTCCGGCACGGATGGCATGCAGAAGGAAATTTCCAACATCGGAAAGGGCTTGATCCACGTTGGGGTGGCCAAACAAAGAGTTAAGATCGCGAAAATGATCCATATCGATCATGATGATACTGACCGGTTTCCCGGAACGGCGGGAACGGTGCAGCTCTTTTTCGAGGTATTCTTCCATATAATATCGGTTGTACAATCCGGTCAAGGGATCATGCAGGGCCTGGTCGCTCAAGTTTTCTCGCAGGCGGACATTGGTCAAAGCGAGGCCAATCTGCTCAGCCAGGGCTGCAGCCAGGTGCTGCGAGGATTCATCTATCCTTGCATGGGTATCCAGGGCTTCGAGCTGAAAAAGGCCAAAGATCTCCCCCTGTTGCAGGATGGGAATACACAGTGAGGTTTGAAAATCTGAAACTGGACGAGAATGATTACAAACCAAGTTGCGGGGTTCATCGCGAACGAGAAAAGGTGCGCCTCTGCGGATTGCCCAACAATCGTTCATTTCCATCCTGTCATGGAAAGGTGGAGAGCCCCAATAAGAGGTTAATTCAAGGTTCTTCTTGCCGGCAGGTTGAATGAAGAAGGCCCCGGAGAGGGAGGGGAATAACCCGCTGGCTGTTTCAGCAGCGATGGCATAGGCTTCTTCGGCTGTTCGGCAAAGTTGGAGATTGTTGGCCATATCAGAAAGCAGGCTAATCTCCTGGGTGCGTTTCTCCAACTCCCAAATTTGATCCTGGAGTTGTTTTTTTGTTTCAACAAGGGCAATTTCAGCTTCTTTGTGGGCGGTAATATCTTGAATGGCACCAATGACTCGCCAGGAATCTTTCTCATTGGCTGAAATAATCATTTTTATCACAACGTGAACCCAACGAGCCCCCCCTGCTTTTGTCATCAGTCGCACGTCACATGCGCCAACCTTACCCGGAGTGGTTTTTTTAATAGTGCCAGAAAGTAGATCCTGGTCAGCAGGATGGATGAAAATGAGCCAGGAATCTTGTGATTGGACTTCAGCTAGTGAATATCCGGTGACCAGGGCAAAGGTTTCAGAAACCCATTCGAGAAGAGGCTTATCTTCTAAAGGATCCTTGAGGGAGAACGCAAAATCGGCAGAAATGTCAGATATGACACGGAAACGCTCTTCAGATACACGCAAGGAATTGCATTCAGATAGTTGATCTGTTGTCTGAATCACAATCATGGTCCTGCTGTAATCTGATTCGCATCCGGGTAATGCCATCCAATGGATATAGGCAGCAACCGGTTTTTCGGTGATGTCAAGTCTCACATTTTCAAGGTTTATGTTAGTCTGACGGTTCCAGATGGCTGTCATTTCTTGCAGAAAGATTTGTTCGGAACGGAAACCTGCGTCCCTGAGTTGGGATGATAATTCACCGGAATCTCTGGCAGTAAATAAAGCCATGGCAGGCTGTGTGGCGGAAATCAACCGGATCGCAGAAATTCCTGTTTCGATGAAATCTGGATTTTCAAGGCAAAAGGACGGAAGATCTGCAATACCCTGAGAATGAAGACCATCCAGCATTTTTACAACTGCGCTGTAATCCTCGACCAGGATTGCAGCCGGTATGTTATTCAATATCCCCTGATAATGGCTCTCCAGGTTGGCAGCAATGTCCGAGGCCGGAATCATTTTTCCACCGGCATTGATCAAAGACTGGATAAAGCGATCGCGGTCAGGTAGATCTTCAGGCAGGTAAAGGTACTCCTCTACTGGGGTCATGGCACCTTTCTTTTTAGCGAAAGCATATCCGATTGATGTTATTATATGATATCCTCCAAAGATTACGATAGAAACTTTTATGGAGTTTTTTTAGAGTTGATCAGCCAATGAACAAAGTATCGGTGAAATATATAAATCGGAATAATCTTAGAAATGCAGCTGGAGTCTTGGGCCTTGTTTCACTACTATTGGCTTTGCTGGGTGGGTATCAAGAGCTGACCATAACCATCGAGGTGCAATGGAAAACGGGCAGCCAGTTGAACCTGGTAGGGTTTTATTTGCTCCGCAGTGAAGGTGATGAAGATTCGTTTCTTCCAATCAACTCAGTCATGATCCCGATACAGGGAGACCGGGTAATCGGTAATCAATATCTATTCATCGATAAACAAGTACAACCAGGAAAAATATATTATTATAAAATAGAGGAGATAACCATCCAGGGTGCCCGTGAGGTAATTGGTCAAACCAAGGTTGAGGCCAACCATCCGGGTGGGCTGGCAATGTTTTTTTCAGGCATATTCGCCTTTCTGGCTGTAGCAATATTATGGATAATAAATAAACATTCACAATCTGCGGAGGATTGATAATGAAAGGAAGGCTGTTCATCAACGGAATAATACTCGGCATGATAGTCATGCTATTGACAGCCGGTCTTTCACAACCGACATGGGCAGCCACGCCAGGAGCCGCTGTTGTAATTTTAACCAGTCCAGCCGTTTGCCCGACCTCTGGTTGTGCAGCCGGGCAGCGCTTGAATTACAAGGTTGATTTTGACCTGGGGGCGTTTGTGGACACACTTTCACCCAATGTGCAGGTATGTGTGTATTCACCCCTAAATTGGTCGGTGGATGTAGTCAAGTTTTCATCCAACGGAGGCGTTTCCGGTGTTCCATATTCACCTGGAATAACGAATTGTGATGCTGCTCCTGGGGGTTATGCACTTTCCGGGGGAGCTTCAGCCCAGATGGCAGCGGGAAGTTTTGGTGATGCTTTGAATTTTGGATTTCGGATTGGGGGTGCAGCGACCCTGGGTGGATCCGTCCTGGTTCGAGTGTTTGAACAAAGCGGACCGGGGACCTGGGTGCGGACAAGTCAGACTTTTTCCTCTATACCTCTCGTCCCCTCGGCAGAAAATGTTTATGTGGCAAATGACGCCTCAACCTGTGGAATCAACTCACCCTGTTATGTGAACAGTGCAGAGGATTTACCAGGCGGTATCGGGACTGGCTTGAAGGATGCACTGGACAGCCGATCCTTGCCGACAACTATTACGATTCTTGGAAATTACTTGATTAAAGATAATACGGTTTTGGTAAACTCTGCGGATATCCTTCAAGGTGGGCCTTCTGCGAGTTTGAGTTACAACGGCACGCTATGTACCCAACCCATGTTGAAGCTAACGGCAGGAGCCAAGATCAGGAATTTGGTCATCCGGGATGGGAATTGCAGCAGTGTGTCCCGCGATTTGTTGGTGATTGAAAGCACATCACCCGTCCTGATAGAACGCAATACATTGACAAGCGGTAAGGATGGAATCCAGGTAACAGATGCAAATACCGCCAACTTGATTGTCCAGTTTAACCAGGTAACTGGAAACAGTGGATACGCCATCTGGCTTGGACCGGCAAATACGGGTACGCTGGATGCAGTTGGGAATAATTTCTACGCAAATCGAAGCGGTAACCAGGTGGAATGTAATTCACATGGAAAAGTTGATCACAATTACTGGGGGGCAGGTGTTTCAACCACTACTGCTGCCAGCAATTGCAATGTCACCGAAAGCCGGAGGCTCGGAGCGCCGGTTCTAATGAACCAAAATGGCGCAGGTGTTACCGGCAGCCGGGTTACCGTGAGTGATACGAAAGCCTCTTTTATGAATGCAGTTGGCTTTCAAAGGACGGGGGGAACTGATTTTGATATTTATCTGATTGATCATGGGTCTGGTTCCACAACCAACATCCCATTCACTGCGGGAAGCCCGACCAATCTTAACCCTTGCAGTTCTTATTGGGATATTTTTCTTGCCGATGGCGTAACTTTGCCAGTGGATGCAGTACTTTCCCTGTTCTTCAAGTATGATCTTTCCACTGGATGTATTGCCACCATTTCCTCCACCCGTTATTGTAATCAGCCGGATCCGGTAGATGCAAGCCAGTTTCCCCTGTATTGGTATGATCCGACTGGTTATCCAACCAATTTATCCTGGGTGACAACGAATAGCACCGGTCAGGCTACATCCTGTCAGGTGGCAGATAACGAGCTCCGGGTGGATTTAGACGCCAGCGGCCGGCCAGGTCTGGCTGATTTGTCCTTCCTGCCGTTTGTTGTGGGATTACCGGGTCAACCAACGGCCGTGGAATTGGTTGATTTTAGTGCGAAGGCTACCGGCGGGTCAGCCTGGCCGGTCATCGTCTTTGTTGGGCTTGGATTGATAATTGGAGCAAGGATTGCTTTATCCAAGGGAGGCCGTCATGCAGCATGAAGTGAGCAGAAAGTCGCGGCTTCAGATTGGATTCTGGATCCTCTTGTTGTTGGTTGGCGCGATTTTAATTAATTACACCCTGGCAGAGGCCGCCGTGGTTTTAACCCAGTTCACGGCCACGGCCGGTGATACACAGGTTTCTGTTCGGTGGACAACAGCCAGCGAAATTAACACCAACGGCTTTTATGTGGTCTACAGTAGTAGTGAAAGCGGACCATATACTCGGGTTAGCAGCTTTCTTCCGCGGCGGGGAACCGGAATCAGCGGGGCCAGTTACGAATTTGTTCACAACGGGTTAACCAATGGCGTGCCTGCCTATTACAAGCTCGAAATCATCAATAATGACTTGACTTCCATCTTCACCGGATTCATTTCAGCAATTCCAAACCCCCCCACCCAGACGCCAACCATGACAATGACATCAACGTCAACTTTCACCCTAACCCCATCCCTCACATTAACTCCATCTGTCACACTAACACCATCACTCACACTAACGCCAACTCTTTCACCGACACCTTCAACAACCTTGACACCAAGCCTGACCTTGACATTAACTCCCAGCTTAACCCTGACCCCTTCAAAGACACTAACACGAACCTTGACTTTGACACCCTATCCTTCTGCAACCTTCCGTTACGTGACCCGCACCTTCACAAAGACTTTTGTTCGGATCAATACCTTTACCCCCGTTCGCACGCCGACCCGAACCTCAACAGGGTTTTCCATGACGTCAACTCCCACCCTCTCAAATGGCTCCGGATATGCGGGCGGAAATGCAACAAATACCCAGATTGGGCAGGAAAGCTCTGCAACAGAGGCGGCGACCACTGTAACACCGGACGAGACGAAAGGGTATCCGAATGGAGGAGGGAGTGAAACAAAGGCTCCTTCCGAAGAAGGAACACAATCAAACGAGCATAGTGGGACGCAGATAGCCACCCCAAAAGCAACCAAAGTACCTAATACTTCAGGCACAGGCGGAACACTGATTGGATGGCTGGTTGGGCTCTTCGTTGGCGTGGGCATCCTGGGGGGCGGGGCCTGGTATATCCTTGTATTCCGCAAGAAGCAGGAAAACTCTTCCCGGACAGATGATTTCTTCAAAGATGATCCAGAAAATTAGCAAAGTCTTGATGGCCATTGTACTGCTGGCCTTGCCTACCCTGGCAGCCTGTCAGTCCAGGTCAGAAATTGCCCGTTTTGAACCCGTTAATATTACCGTAGATGGTAAGGGAATTTACATCATCCGCGAATCCGATTTGGAGGCGTTGGGGTTACAATTCCCTTCACAGAATGGGATGCAACTTCAATTTATGGGGAAATCTATACCAGCCTGGTTGGTGGATGAAAACAGTGTGATTCCAGAACGCAGTATAGTTTTTTATGCGCCTTCTCCACAATCCCGATACAGTGCTACAGACACTTATCAATTGGTTCCCAATAAACAGCCGATGCCTGGATTAAAAATACTGTCTCCTGGGATCAGTACTACCAGGTCCAGCGTAAAAACACAGCTTCACCTTGAGAAAAACCTGGTTTATGAACCCCAGGCAGGGATCGAACATCCCTTCTTCTGGGGGATCATTTCCAATGGGAATTCGTTGCTGGTTCCATTCCAGATACAAAGCTTTGATGACCAGAAACCATGCGCGTTGACTTTTTTTGCAGCCAGCCGAGGGGCGGCAATGGAGACTGAACTGGAGGTCAAACTTAACAGTCAAACCATTCAAACTGTTAAATGGTCCGGGAACAAGGGTCAGCAATTCACGCTTGAAATTCCTGCCGGTAATTTGCAGGCTGGTGATAATGCCATAAAATTTTCTGTCATTGGTGACGAGATGGTAGTTGATTTTGATTGGGCGGATATTCAATATTATTTGGAATCGCCTGAGCAGTCAGTTCTTGTGTGGACTGGTGACGGAACCGAGCAAACAATCAGCGGTTGGAATGGATTGGTCTTCGCGTTGGCAGAAAATGGGGCAAATGGATGGATTGCGCAGGCCGGGCCAGGCGGAATGATCACAGTGCCGACAGAAGCTGATTCTGTTTATTTCGCAGCAGATCAAGCATCCTTACAAAAGCCGCTCTCCATCCAAAAATTACAGGAGTTACCCACAGACGTGGAAGGGTTTTCGGGATCGGATTATTTGATCTTTTCGCCGAAACCCTGGCTGGCAGACCTGGAACCACTGGCAGAATATTACCGCAGCCAGGGATTAAAGGCTTCTGTAATTGATACCCAATCAATATATGATCAATTTAGCGGTGGACAGGTGGATCCTGGAGGCATCCAGAAATACCTGCAATCTGCAATAAATAAATGGCAACATAAGCCAGCATATGCGCTGATGGTGGGGGATTTTGTTTATGACCCCCTGCAATTGCCAAAGGATGGCGCTTACCTTCCTGCTTTTTTCATTCAAACAGCATACGGTGGGGAGACGGTTAGTGATTATCCTTTTAGCCTGGATGAGAATGGACAGCCAACATTGGCGATCGGCCGCTGGCCGGTCAATTCCAGGGAGGATGTGCAGTTCCTGGTAAAGACGGCGATCCAATGGAATCAACGGCAAGCCGAGGAACAATTTACTGCCTTGCGGATGATTGATAGTAGCGATGAAGCCTTTATGGGCTCGGCCTATATTTTTGGAAAGCTGTTCCTTGGCCAGGATTGGAACACTCATTTCCCGATCAGTGAAATGAAGGACCTGGACTGGGGCAAGGGGAATCTCAAATACAACTCGCTGATTTATTTTGGCCACGGCAGCGTTGTCCAGTGGGGAACGGATCCAACCATCACCATAGAGGAGCTCAAGAAAAATCCCATTAAGGATATTAATTTCGTGCTCCAATTCACCTGCCTGACCGGCTATTTTATCTCTCCCGGGCAACCCTCGCTGTCAGAGGATTTGCTCTTGAGCGGTGTGCCGGCTGTCATCGGTCCGACCAGTCTGACACTGCCATCCGACCAGTGGATGATCATCGAAAAGTGGGCTGATGCATTGCAGGATCCAACCTTGACTCGGGTGGGGGATCTGGTTGCGCAAGTTTGGAAGAGTACACTGATTGCAGATCCTGGCCAATTGGATACCCTGCAAACCTTTCTGTTATTTGGCGACCCCGCATTGAAAATTCCCTGGGTAACCCCAAAATAACGTTTTTTTGACAAACTTGTCATTTTATGCTATTACTATACCGGGTGGAATCAAGACCCGATTTATTTTCATTTCAGGATGGCTTTATGCAGCGGGAACGAGTTTCAGAAAATGTGTACTGGTTTCAAAGTGAAGTTTATGCCCAGGTGACGGCGGGGGTGATCACAGGTCCCCAGTGGGCAGTGGTTGTAGATACCCTGGCAACGGCCGATGAAACGCTGGAAATGCGCTCGTTTATTGAAGAAGACCTGGCAGTTCCAGTTCGATATGTCATCAATACCCATTATCACGCGGATCATTCATGGGGAAATTGTTTCTTCCCCGGAGCTACGATCCTGGGGCATGCCTTCTGCCGGCAGGCCATGTTGGATATTGGAACCAGCTCATTGGAAGCGGCCCGCAAGCAAAACCCGATCTTCAAGCAGGTAAAGATCGTTCCACCGCATATTACTTTTAATGATGGTGAAATTTCATTGAAGGTTGGCAAAAAGAACCTGATTCTCTTTGCAACACCTGGTCACAGTCGGGATGGAATTTCGATCCTGGTTGAAGAAGATCGGGTCCTGTTTGCCGGGGATGCCATGATGCCCCTGCCGTATTTTGTGGATGGGGATATTGAAACCCTGGCCGCCACGATAAAAAAGATCGGCAAGATGGGATTGGAAAACATCATCCAGGGACATGGTGATATCATCCTGCGCGGTGAAATAGAGGAAGCAGTGAAGGAGGATCTTGCCTACCTTTCTGCAATCCGAAAGGCGGTCAGGACGGCTGCTCGAAAGCGCAATCCGACGGATGCCCTGGCCATGATTGACGTGGAATCATGCGGGAAGAGCAGGGTGTACCTGGGCGGCCTGGCTTCCGAGTTACACAAGAGAAATATCCGGGCGTTATACAAACAGGTGATTAACGAGCCTAATGAAACGGTAGCGGATCGCGAAGAGTAATATCCAAAAATAAGAGGTGGTTCAACCACCTCTTATTTTTTATCTTGACTGGGTGGATTACTCCGGCGTTTTTCCAGGTATGCGCGCAATCCAACCGTCCGTTCAGTCCCCTGGCGCAAACGCACCAGGTTGGGTCGCAGGGCAAAAAGGACTTCAGCCAGGGCTAGAATACCAAAAATGATATATTCCCATGGATTGAGACCCATCAGGAATCGGACAGAAAAAATGACCAGTGCAGTGAGGGCAATGGAAATCGTTGTAACCGAAGCATAACCGATAAAAATAAATACAAGTACACCGACGGGGATCAGAATTTGCCAGGAGTTGAAGAACAAAGCCATTGCTGCGCCACCGGCCGTCGCGCCACCAGCTCCCCCGCGCATATGCAACCGGCCGTTTTCCTTCCGCTCGATCAAGAAAATGGAGTGGATGGATCCCCAGATGGCAAAAGCTGCTGCAAGTACACGAAGAATGGGGGGCGCGTTCGGCACAAGCAAATCTACAAACCACTTTGAAGCATAACCCTTGGTTACATCCAGGACAGCGGTGAGGAAACCTGCCAAAAAGCCGGCCGCTCGCATGACGTTGGTTCCGCCAATTCTGCCGCTACCCAGAAAGCGGATATCATGGCCAGTGGTGAGTTTAACAATCACAAGCCCAAATGGAATCGAACCAGCCAGGTAGCTTAAAAGGATGGCAATAATGCTAAACAAGATTTGCATGTTCGAAAATCCTCTGCACAAGATAAACACTGGAAGGATTGAAAAGGTTACGCATTTTCATCGATGATGATTGGGATTTCGTCAAAGGTTTGATCTTTGATGTTAATCCGGTAAGCTTTTGATATCCAGGCTTGATCTACTAATGAAAAAACGATCATCAGTGATTCAGGGTAGAAAAACTCGGTTATGTCTGTTGTGGAAGGGACTGGCGAACCGGAGGGGTGAGAGTGGTAGATGGCAATCAGATCCAGGCCTTTTTCTTCCAAAGTCAGAAATGCAGCCAGTTGTTCACGCTCATCCATACGAAAATGGGACGGACTGGAAAGAAGGTTTGCGATGGGAATGACCAGGCGGGCATATAAAGTTGCATCCCCGCCTACCAGTCCGCAGCCTTCACCTGGCAGACAGTGAGATAGATGACTCGTCATCTGCCAAATTTGTTCGCTGGAAAAAACGATCTGCTCCATAATCAGGTTGTTCAACCAAGAAAAAGGGCAAACAGCCATAAAACCAGGGTAACCAGGCCGGGTTCCACCCATTGACTGAACCCCTGGCGTCCTTCGATCAAATTTCCGGCTAAACTGGTTAAACCATAAGCTACGCCCAGTAGAAGAAGGCCGAATTTAATGGGAGACAAGGGTAAGTAATGCAAGCCAATGGCCAGGCCGCCTATTGTCAGTGCAATCGCCAGTGACCAGACAAGATCCCAGCGGTTACCGAAACGAAGGTGCAGGGTACGCAAGGATACCATCAGCATGGTTATTCCAACCGTGGGGATCAGCAAATAAATACGCAGCATCCCTTCCCGTGAACCGGTTACCAGAATGAAATATAAGGCGAAGGAAAGGGCTGTAATTGCCACCGAAGCAACCGGATAAAGCGTATCGTCCGGATCAACCACGATGAATTCAGTTACGAAGACCAGTGTGAGTAACGCCCCTGCCAGGAAGAAAACCCCCCACCACTCCGGGCTGATCTTAATTGCGCTGAGGGGGATGCCGATTGCCCAGGCTGTCAGGGCTGGCAACAGGGAGTGTTGCCAGATTTCTCTGGATCGGACTTGTGGATGGGTTTGGAGCAGGTAGATAGTCCCTACAGCAGCTAAAACAGCCACCAGGATGGTCACCACAGTCGTGAAAGTATAGCGATACGAGAAGATAATTCCGAATAGATTGATCGAAATGACCTGCTCTGGAAATTTGATGAAAGGCGTCAGGGCATACGCCAGCATGATCGTGGCGGTCAGGATGCTCAGGCGGTCAGTCTCAGGAAGGTGGCGATGTTGATCCATCATTTTGATTTTAACCGCCCTTGGCGAGTGTGCCAAGACTCGTAAAAAGGAAGATAAATATATATGGTAAAATCAGCCTGCATATGACAAGTTCACCAAAGTCTGTCAGTATCGAACAACCCCGCCTGATCAATGCCTTGACGGCGGGTTTTAATTCAATTGCCAACCACGCTGGTCTGATCCTGGTTCCGGCAGTTTTGGATATTCTGCTCTGGTTCACCCCCCGGCTGCGCGTGGATGGAATTCTACTGCCCTGGGTGGATCAATTTATTGCCCAATTCCAGCAAATCAGCGGCAGCAGCCAGGAAATGACCTCAGTAGTGGGGACATACCTTAGGGATCTCGTGCAGAATCTGAACTTGACGGGAGCCATCCGTTCGTTTCCGGTTGGAATCCCAAGCTTGCTGGCTGGTCTGGGAGAAAGTAAGTCTCCCTTGGGTGAGGTGCCTGTCTTTCAGATCGCCAGTTTAGGGCAGGCGGTCTTGATTGTGCTTATCCTTTTCATCCTGGGAATCATCCTGGGGAGCTTGTTTTTCATCCGGGTGGCTTCCATTACACAGGATAGCTCGCGGAATTACAATCCGCGCCGAATGGGCTGGAAAATTGGGCAAAGCCTGATTTTAACGACGGCCCTTTTCATCATCCTGGCTGTAGCCATTGTGCCAGGGATGATGATCGTTTCGCTGGTTTCACTGATCAACTCCCTGCTCGGACAGGTAGCGTTCTTTTTCTACTTATTTCTCGTTTTCTGGTTTGCGGTGCCCTGGTTTTATGCTTATCATGGGATCTTTGTGTTTGGCTTGCCGGCGGTCAATTCTGTCATGCTCAGCCTCCGAGTGGGCCGGATGTTCATTTCGAAGACGGCATCCTTGATCCTGATTATTGGATTAATCTCGCAAGGTTTGAACCTGCTCTGGGCGACGCCGCCTGTTTCATCCTGGCTTCTGCTGATTGGAATCGCAGGACACGCTTTTGTGAGCACCGGGCTGATCTCAACCACGATCGTCTACTTCCGCCAGATCAACCGGGTGCTGGCTATGCTGATTGAAATGCAGCAGAATGCGTCGAGAACAGCATGATGACGAAATCTACGTATGGTGCCAAGGATATCCAGGTGTTGGAAGGCCTGGAAGCGGTTCGCAAACGCCCAGGGATGTATGTCGGCGGGACGGATCTGAAAGCATTACACCACCTGGTGTTTGAAGTGGTGGATAACTCCATCGACGAAGCACTGGCTGGAGTTTGCGATCGGATTGTTGTGGTTTTATACCGCGATGGTAGTGTCAGCGTGGAAGATAACGGCCGAGGCATCCCGGTGGATATCCACCCAGAGAAAGGGATATCCGCCCTTGAAGTTGTGATGACTACCCTGCATGCCGGCGGAAAGTTTGGCGGCAGTGGGTATAAAGTATCCGGCGGTTTGCACGGCGTGGGTGTTTCTGCTGTGAATGCCCTTTCAGCCTGGTGCGAGGTTCAGGTACGCAGGGATGGAAAAGTGTACCAGCAGCGGTACGAGCGCGGCATCCCGGTAGCGCCGGTGGCCCAGGTGGGTACCTGCCCACCGGATCAATCCGGTACACGGACAACTTTTCGATTTGACCCGGAAATCTTCAAGGGCGACCTGGACTTCCGACCTGAATTATTGCTCCAGCGGCTGCGCGAGATGGCATTTGTCACGCGGGGTGTCTGGATCCAGTTGGTTGATCAACGCAGCGGCGACGAGACTAATTTTTATTTTGAAGGCGGTATCACGTCGTTTGTGCGTTATTTGAACCGCGGCAGGCAGGTGTTGCATCCCATCTTTGCGGTGGAAAAAACCGTGGAAGGGATGAACGTACAAATTGCCCTACAATACACGGATTCATACAACGAAACGGCCTACAGCTTTGCCAACACCATCCACACGATAGATGGTGGAACACATATGACCGGCCTGCGCAGTGCACTAACCCGGGTCATCAATGATTATGCTCGCAAGAATTCCCTGACCAAAGATGGCGATGCTGCCTTTTCCGGCGAGGATACCCGGGAAGGTCTGACTGCCGTGGTGAGTATTCAGCACCCCGATCCGCAGTTTGAAAGCCAGACCAAGGTCAAGTTGATGAATGCCGAAGTACAGACGGCAGTCACGCAGGTGGTGGGGGATGCCTTCACCCACTTCCTCGATGAAAACCCTTCGGCTGCCCGGGCGATTATTAACAAATGCCAGACTTCGGCCAAAGCCCGCGATGCAGCCCGGCGTGCCCGCGACCTGGTGTTTCGGAAATCTGCCCTGGAAAGCATGACCCTGCCAGGCAAGCTGGCGGATTGTTCGGAACGAAATCCACAACGGGCAGAATTATTTATTGTTGAAGGTGATTCGGCTGGCGGTTCCGCCAAACAGGGCCGGGATCGCCATTTCCAGGCGATCCTCCCGCTGCGGGGGAAGATATTGAATACTGAGCGGGCGACCATGGACCGAATTTTCACCAACAACGAAATTAAGGCCTTGATCGCAGCCATTGGTACCGGTGTACGGGAACAATTTGATATTGAAGGTCTGCGGTATGGAAAGATCATCCTGATGACGGATGCTGATGTAGATGGCAGTCACATCCGCACGCTGTTGTTGACCTTCTTTTTCCGCAACATGCTTCCTATCATCGAGCAGGGCCACCTGTTCATTGCTCAACCGCCCCTTTACCGGGTAGCCTATCGCGACAAGGTACTTTACGCCAACAGTGATGAAGAGAGGGATGCCTTCCTATTGGAAATGGGGATTCCGCTGGAAAAAGCAACTGTTCAACGGTATAAAGGCCTGGGTGAAATGAATCCCGAACAATTGTGGGAAACTACGATGAATCCTGCCCAGCGAACCCTGCTGCAAGTGGATATTGATGACGCTGCACAGGCCGGTCATACGTTTGAAATGCTGATGGGGGAAGAAGTGCCGCCCCGGACACGCTTTATCCAGGCACATGCCCGCGATGTGAGCAACCTGGATATCTAACCTGGAACCTAATTATCTCCGTTTTCTGAAATCAATAGAAGCGCTTCTTCTGGATCCAGCCTGATCCGGCCCCTGGTGATCTCAATATCTCTTCGGTCAGGATCTGAAGAAGCAAGCAGACGCCAGTTTCCGCGTAGTAATTCAGCTCCCAGGTGGAGATTTGCCGGGCGGCGGCTGAAGTTGAGGGCAACCAGGACAGTCTGATTGGTTGTTTGGCGAAGATAGGCCAGTAAGCGGCTGGGGGCATAGTGGATGGGTTGGAACATGCCTTCCTGAAGGGCAGGAGTTTCACGACGCAGTTGAATCAACAAGCGATACCAATTCAATAATGAATTTGGATCGTCCTGCTGGGATTGAACATTGCGTGTGGGATAATCAGGATGAACCGGCAGCCAGGGGGCAGCGGTGGAGAATCCAGCCAGGGAGGAGTTATTCCATTGCATGGGAGCTCGGGCAAAATCACGTCCCCGGTATAACGGCCAATAATGTCTGCCTACCGGGTCCAGGATCTGGTCACGGCGAAGCTGAATATCACGCTGCCCGATTTCCTCTCCGTAATAAAGATAGGGAGTCCCGCGCAATGTTAACAGCATGGCAGCGGCCACTTTTAGACGGGCATCTTTTTTACCTCCGCCGAAACGGCTGGCTGAGCGGGGTACATCGTGGTTGTTTAGTACGTGACAAGGCCAGGTATCTGGCTGTAAGGCAGATTCCCAGGCCTGGATGGAAGCCAGCATTCGGGCTGGATTCCAGGGGACAATGAGGAATTCGAGGTGAAAGGCGGCGTGGAGCATATCCGGGCGGACATAGCGAGCAGATGAGACAGGGTTTGGAAGGAAAGGTTCCCCAACCAGGTATCGGCCGGGGTACTGATCCACCAGGCCGCGGATGGAGCGCAATGCATCATCCAGGGCCGGTTGATTGTGATCATAAATGTGCTTTTGCCATTCGAACGGCCGCCTGCCCAGGGTGAAGGGTTGATTGCGCAGCTGATCATCTTTGAAGTAAGATGAAAAAACATCCAGGCGGAATCCGTCCACATCACGATCCAGCCAGAATTTAAAAATCTTATGCACCTCTTCGCGGACAGCCGGGTTGTACCAGTTTAAGTCAGGTTGCTGGGGATAAAACATATGCCCGAAGTATTGTCCGCAGTTGGGTTGAAACTTCCAATAGGATCCACCGATGATGGATTGCCAGTTATTGGGGGGCTTGTTCCCTGGCCTGGGGTCTGCCCAGATAAAGTAATCGTGGAAAGGATTATCCTTACCCTGGCAGGCTTGGATGAACCATGGATGCTGATCTGAGGTATGCGCCAGGACAAGATCCATGATGATGTGGATGTTGCGCGCATGGGCTTCGGAGACAAGGGCATCGAATTCGGCCAGGTTGCCAAACAGCGGATCGACTGCACAATGATCTGTAATATCGTATCCAAAATCAACATTGGGGGAGGGATAAATCGGTGAAATCCAAATGGCATCCACACCCAACCAGGCCAGGTAATCCAGCCTGGAACGGATGCCGTTCAGGTCGCCGATGCCGTCCTGGTTGGTATCCATGAAAGAGCGAGGATATATCTGGTAAATGACCCCATGCTTCCACCAAGTATTGTTCCTGTCCATCCAAACCCTCCATCCATGTTTTCTGGGATGACAAACCTTTAATGGATTATAATTTCATCTGATCGATTTCGCAAAAATAAAAAATGAAACAAAACACCAGGATGATCCAACTTCGATTGACAGCAGCGAGATTATGGCCGCTGTTTTTCATTTTCAGCCTGGGGGCATGTACGCCCCTGGATGCCTTTCTACATCTGAATAAACCGACAATTACCGTAAGCTCAACACTTGCTTCGTCAAACAACTTTCAACAGGTCGAAACTCCCCAGATCTCTGCAACACCTGTGTACGAAACCCAGACTGTCTGGCAATCTCCCTCTGAAACTGCGAATATGGAGTGTGTCAACAGCGCCAAACCGGGCAAGCCCTTTGATATTACCATTCCGGATGGGATGGAATTTGCGCCAGGTCAGGCTTTCACCAAGACCTGGAGGTTGGTCAATACCGGGACCTGTACCTGGACACAGGATTATAGGCTGATCTGGTTCTCCGGCTCGCGGTTAACTGAAATGGAGTTTGTTCACATGCCACGCCTGGTTCCGCCGGGTGAAATTATTGACCTTTCGGTGGACATGGAAGCACCGCAGGATCCTGGTGAGTACCAGAGTAACTGGAAATTATCCGGCAATAACAATACGCTGTTCGGGATTGGGCCGAATGGAGATGCACCATTCTGGGTGCGGATCGTTGTCCCGGTGGTCGATACTCCCACAATGGAGGCTGGACCGACCGTCATTCCTACACCGCCAATATTCATTTCCGGTGATGCATTACTGATACCGGATGGAAGACTTGACCTGGACAGTGGTATTCAAAATGGGGGAAACTCGGATGATATCCGCTTCTGGCTGGATGACCACAACCAGCCTATCCTCTCTCCGTTACATGGTGCGCGTCTGGCAACCCTGGTGGGGGATGCCTTACTCACGAATTGTCAAAATAGTACCTTTTCGGAAGACAATCTTGATCTTGCGAAACTCAAAGTGGGGGATGCTGTCTGTTATCGAACCAACCTGGGCTTGCCGGGTGTGTTAAAATTTGACCAGATTTCGCTGGATGAAAAGTACATTCAATTTTCTTACCTGACCTGGGCAGTACCGTAAAGAGCGGAGGATTTATGGACCTAAATAATGCATTTGAATTTAAGCAGTTGGATTCTGCCAATTACCTGGGGCATATCCATTCTCTTTCCAACCAATTGTTGCATGCCTGGGAAACTGGGTTGCAATATCCGCTTAATATCACTGACACACCACGGCTGGTGATCATCTGCGGAATGGGTGGGTCTGCAATTGGAGGAGAGTTGGCTGCGGCTTACGCCCGTAAAGCTGGCTGCAGCCCGGTGATCGTATTACGCGAATACGATTTGCCTGCCTGGGCACTGAATCCAGATACTTTGGTTGTGGCATCGTCTTATTCGGGGAATACTGAGGAAACTCTATCGGCATTCCACCAGGCCATGGATGCCGGATGCAAACTGGTTGCGCTGACACGCGGTGGGGAACTTGCCCGGCTTGCCAGGCAGTTGGGTGCACCCGTCTGGAAAATTGAGCACGAAAGTCAGCCACGGGCAGCAGTGGCGAACTCCTTTGGACTGCTTATGGCTCTTTTCCACCGCCTGGGTCTGATCCCAAACCCTCAGGCGGAAATTCTCAAGGCTGTTGAGCGGATGCGGACGATGCAGAAACAGCTGGATGTGGAAAGTCCACTGAAGGAAAACCCGGCCAAACGCCAGGCTGGCCAGATGTATGGTCGAATGGTATGTTTTATCGGCTCGGATTTAATGGCACCCGTTGCCAGGCGCTGGGCCGGGCAGGTGAATGAGTTGGCTAAAGCCTGGGCGCAGTTCCTGGAGCTGCCCGAAGCGGATCATAATGCTTTGACCGGAACTGTGTTTCCAGCCGAGCGCCTGACTGATCTGGCGGTTGTCTTTCTCCAATCGCCCGGGGATCACCCACGCAATATTTTAAGGTCGGAACTAACCCGGGAATTATTTATGATGCAAGGTGTGAATACAGACCGGTACATAGCTCCCGGGGATGGATTATTGGAACAAATGTGGTCAGCCATCTTGTTTGGAGATTACGTCGCCTATTACCTGGCGATGTTATATAATGTCGATCCAACCCCGATTCCCCCCATTGAGCAGTTAAAACAGGCCATGAAGGATTAGGAAGAGACCTTCGTATTCCAGGGCCAACGGATATTTTTGAACCATCGTTGAAGTCGAAGAATCCACCGCGGTAAGGGTGGATTTTTTGATATGGTTTTCATTCCTTCCCATGGATCCTGGTCAAAAAGCTTTCTGACAGAATAATCCATTCCCAGTTTTAGAGTAGCCAGCACCGGGGCGGCGAGCACCATACCGATCAAGCCCAGCCAGACTGCCGCAACGAGAACTGCAATCATCACAGCTGCCGGGTGAATACGCAGGGCATTGGACATCAATTTAGGGTTGACCAGGTTATCCAGGACCCAATCTACCGCCATTCCGATCCCAACGGATAAGACCGCATATGCAACCGGCAGAAGATTGGCAAATGTCGATCCCTGGAAAATGCAGACGAGGCTTAATGTGATCCAGGTGATGGCCGGCCCGATATAGGGTAGCAGCCGGGCAAGCCCAGCCAGAATTGCGATGCCGAAGAAATAGCGGACTCCAAGAATCCCAAGAATGAACGTATAAACCACGATCGTGATCAGGATGATGGTTATCTGGCCGCGTAGAAATCCATTCCAGATTTTGGCTAATTCCTGTCCCATCCGCTTGATGTCATGAGCGTATCCCGGGATCTTCAGATTGATCAAATTTTCAGAACGGCCTTCGGTCTCAGAAGTGGTGAAGTATGCAAAGAGGATGATGAAGATCATCCACCCGATGGTCGTTGCGGCGGTGGAGGCAACGGAACCGATGATGGTGCCGGTTTTGGAGAGGACAAATTGAACCATCCCCAACAATTGCTGGCTGAGGCTTGATAAATCGAATTTGGTCAAATCCAATGTGAATGGACCAATCATTAGTGGTTTGGAAGTCCATTCAGCAAACAGGGTGGGCAGATTGTTGATGGTTGTCTGGAGAAATTTAATCAGGTTTTGGATTTGTTCAAACAAGGCAAATCCACCCCAGGTGAGCAATCCCAACAGGCTGAGGAATATAAGGATATATAACAATCCGGCTGCCAGACGCCAGGGAATGTGGATCTTTTTATTTAGAAATGTAATAACCGGGTATAGAAAATAAGCCAGGACAAAAGCAACCAGGAGCGGTCCCAGGATTTGACGAAAATTGATGAGCAGGATTGTAATAAGGGCAACAAATGTTAACGCCACCACCAACTTTGTATTACTGGACCACTTGGGTGAGTTATTCTCAGGCTGTTGGACGGCCATTTACCCTCATTGATTTCCCATTCTGGAATACTTGAAAAAGAGCGGTCTTGTGAGGGCCGCTCTTTCTGGGCTTCAGGCTACTGGCAAGCGCCAGGGAAAATGGCGTTCAAGCCCCAACCAAACAATGGACACCAAAGACCTGCATCGTCAATAATCAGGAAGACAAGCAATACGATAAGGATTGCAAGGAGTATCCATATCCAGGCTGGAATGCGATATTTTATGATCGGTGCAGCGGGTGTGGAGGCAGGAACCTGACCTGAATAGACTGGTTGGGGAACAGCCGGGCGGGCTTGCGGGACAGGCTGGGGTTGGACTTGCACCGGAGCTGGATTCTGAACTGGCTGCCAGGCCGGAGCTGAAGAGATTGGCGGTGCTGGCGGAGCCGGCTGCTGGACAGGCGGCGGTGGCGGGGTTGCTGGTGGCGTCTGAGCTACGGGAGGCTGGGTTGCCCGTATCGGTGCCGCCGGCTGGACAGTAGGTTCAGAAAAAGAAGTTGCTTCGTAGACAAGGTTGATCTTCTCGCCGAGCGTGATGATTTCGCCGGGGCGCAAGACATAGGGGCCCATCAGTCGTTGGCCGTTGATGTAGGTTCCATTCGTGGAGCCAAGGTCTTCAATGACATAGCTCGTGCCCTGAAGGAAGATCCGGGCATGCCTGCGGGAGACCTCGGCATCGTTGATGACGATATCATTGTTCAGGTCGCGTCCGAGGAATTGCTCGCTCTTCTGCAAGGGGAAATCCCGGCCTGGATTGGGACCGGATTGGATTACCAGACGAAATGGTGGATTCATGCAGAATACCTCCTCTGAAACTCTGAATTAAGTGTACCGAAATAATTATATTTGTCAACAAGGTAGGTATAATATTTAGAGTCGCCCGATATTCAAGCGGCCTGGAGGTTGAGATGCCAACAATTATGGTTGTTGATGACGAACCAGTCATCGTTGATTCGATCACATACAGCTTAAGCCGGGAAGGGTACTCCGTAGTTACAGCAGCGGATGGGAAAGAGGCACTTGTCTTATTTGAAAAGAGCAAGCCGGATCTGGTATTGCTGGACTTGATGCTGCCAGAGCTCGACGGCTGGCAGGTATGTCGAAAATTGCGTGAGACCAGCAGTGTACCGATCATCATGCTAACGGCGCGCAGTGATGAATTGGACCGCATCCTGGGATTGGAAATTGGAGCTGATGATTATTTGCCCAAACCATTCTCTTTTCGAGAGTTGCTGGCCCGCATTCGTGCCATGCTGCGCCGGGTTGAGCTGGATATGCACCAAACGAGCAGCGATTCCATCACGATTGGCGATTTAACCATTGATCGGGTGGCTCATCGGGTTCTGAAAAATCAGCAACCCATCACCTGTTCCTCGCGGGAATATGACCTTTTACAATTCCTGATGTCACAAGCTGGAAGAGCCTGCGGCCGGCAGGAATTACTTTCCAAGGTTTGGGGTGAGGAGTGGGCTGGGGATGGGCGAACCCTTGAGGTACATGTTCGCTGGTTGCGAATGAAGATAGAGGATGATCCGACGAATCCACGCTACATCCAGACAGTACGCGGATATGGCTACCGCTTTATCAGCCCCGAGGAATGGGCGTGAGAGGTATCCTTCCGCCGGGTTTATTCCGCCGGATTACGTTGTCTTTTTTACTGGTTGCCCTGCTCAGTGTTTCCGTAATGGCAACCCTGGCGATTAATTCCATCCTTCAGACTGGAAAAAGTCAGCTTCAGACCTCCCTGCAAACAAATGCATATTCGCTTGCCAATCTGCTGGAAAGCCCGTTGCAAGCTTATGCAAAGGGTCAAGGCGATGCCAGGTTGATTCAGACCAGTATTGAGCAATACTTAACTGCCCGAAAAAATTATTATTACACGTTGTTTGATGCCTCCAAACAGGTGATCGTATCCAACGAAAATCCTGTGACAATCGAGCAGTACCTCAAAGTTTATACGGATTACAGGGATACGCTGACCGGGCAAGAAGCGGATTATAAAAAGGAAATTGCCAGCGGAGAACAGGTTTACAGCATCTCCGTACCGGTAAAGGATGGCAGTCAGATGGTCGGTGTGTTGCGCCTGGCCATTCCGATTAAGAGTAACATGGCTGGCACTTATAAAACGGTATGGCTGATCTTGATTGGGGCAGGGTTGTTGTTGGTCGGGGTGGCACTTATCGGATGGACCTCTGCCAAAACGCTGGTTGCCCCCATCCATTCGTTGATAAGCATTGCTGAGAAGTTCAGCCGAGGCGAACTGGATGCGCGTGCAGATGTCCAAGGTCCACTTGAATTTGTACAGCTGTCCGAGGCATTCAATGAAATGGCTGAGCGTCAACAAAATAATATGGATAATTTACGCGGCTTTGTAATCAACGCCAGTCACGAATTGCGAACTCCCTTGACGGCCATCCGATTGAATCTGGATGCTCTCCAGCAAGGCGCACTGGATGAACCTGAAGTAGCCCGCCGGTTTTTAGCCCAGACCCAGGAGGAAATTGATCGTTTGAACCGGATGGTGACAGATTTGCTGGATCTCTCAAGGATTGAGTTTAATCGGGATAATATTGTTTTTGTGGCCCTGGATTTAAATCAAATTGCCAGCGAAGCCCAGCAATTCTGGTCCGTTCGGGCACGACAGGCTGGCCTGGATCTGCGACTGATCCCAGCGTCCCAGCCGCCGTTCGTCCGTGCAAACGAAGACCAGATCAACCGGGTGGTTAATAATTTACTGGACAACGCTATTAAAAATACTCCTACAGGCGGATGGGTTGAAATTGCGGTGGGATATAACCCCGGGCAGAACCATGCAAGATTGGAAGTGCGGGATAACGGGCGGGGAATTGCACCAGAACATCTGGCCCACGTGTTTGAACGCTTCTACCGGGTGGAAAAAACGACCCCCCGTTCCGGGAAGGTCATGGGCAGCGGTCTTGGACTGGCTATTGCGCGGACTATCATGGAAGCACATGATGGTTCCATTGGGGCAACCAGCCAGGTGGGCAAAGGATCAATATTCTGGATAGAGCTCCCGGCAGTGGTCACAAAGCCACATAAATGATGCTTCTTTAATTTTCTGCTGACTAATTCATTTTCTTCTAACCCTAAAACCCTCCATTGAATTTTATTGGAAGGTTAGTATAATCAGACTTGCTTTTTAATCATATATAAAACAAATGTGCTATAATTACCAGTTGAACCCCAGTAAAAGAAGGTATGTATGACACAAAATATGATCCGGGTGGTGGGCGCCCGTCAGCATAATCTAAAAAACATCACGGTTGAAATTCCACGCGACCGGTTTGTGGTTATCACCGGCCTGTCGGGCTCCGGAAAATCTTCGCTGGCTTTCGATACCATTTTTGCAGAAGGGCAACGGCGGTACGTGGAATCGCTTTCAGCTTATGCACGCCAATTCCTGGGCCAGATGGATAAGCCGGATGTGGATTATATTGAAGGACTTTCACCAGCCGTTTCCATCGACCAAAAAGCAACTTCTCACAATCCACGTTCCACAGTTGGGACGGTAACCGAAATCTATGATTACCTGCGCTTACTGTTTGCGCGTGTGGGCATCCCGCATTGTCCTGTGTGCGGACGAGAGGTGGTGAGGCAATCTGCCCAGGAGATCGTGGACGCGTTGGAGAAGATGCCCGCCGGTACACGCCTGATCCTGCTGGCGCCGATAGTCCGCGGGCGAAAAGGAACCTACCAGGCTGTTTTTGAGGAAATCCGCAAGGCCGGCTTTGTCAGGGTTCGAGTGGATGGCAAGGTCTATAACCTGGATGAAGAAATTACGCTGGATCGATATAAAGCCCACACTATTGAAGCGGTGGTGGACCGGTTAGTCATTGGAGCGCAGGAAAGTGATGAGGAAATCAAGGCTGCACGTTCCCGGCTGACAGATTCGGTCGAAACAGCCCTCAAGGTGGGGGAGGGTTACCTGACCATCCAAAATGTGACGGCAGAACCCCCCGTGGACCTGTTCTTCTCCGAGCATTTTGCCTGCCCCGAGCATGGCGTTTCCCTGCAGGAAATTGAACCGCGAACGTTTTCATTTAATACTCCACACGGCGCTTGCCCGGATTGCCAGGGATTGGGCAGTAAGCTGGAAATTGATCCGGACTTATTAATCCCGGATCGAGATCGTTCCCTGAATGAAGGCGCTATAACCGCCATGGAATGGACCAACTCCCGCGAACAAGGCGGGTATTACTGGCAGATGCTTGAGGCGGTCGCCCGGCATTACCGGATTGATTTGAACGCACCAATCAGTTCCATACCCGAAGATAAACTAAACCTGATCCTGTTTGGAACAAAGGGTGAGGAGGTCACGATCCATTACGAGGGACATGACCGCCAGTCCACCGTCCAGGCTGCTTTTGAAGGAGTAGTCGTCAACCTTGAAAGGCGCTACCGGGACACCCAATCCGATTATATCCGCAGCCGAATCAGTGAGTATATGAGTGATCGCCCTTGCCCAACCTGCAAGGGAACCCGCTTGCGCCCGGAAGCAATGGCTGTAACGGTTGCTGGAGTAAATATTATTGAGGTAACCGCCTGGCCGGTTTTACGCACCCTGGAATGGGTTGAATTGTTAAGCGGTTCTGAATCACCTTTCAATAACCGGCAAAAAACCATCTCTGAGCGAATCCTCAAGGAAATCCGTGAGCGGTTGGGTTTCCTGGTAAATGTAGGCCTGGATTACCTGACCCTCAACCGGTCAGCCGGTTCGCTTTCCGGTGGAGAGGCACAGCGCATCCGCCTGGCTACGCAAATTGGTTCGCACCTGATGGGTGTGCTGTATGTCCTGGATGAGCCATCCATTGGATTGCATCCACGAGATAACAGCCGGTTGCTAGCCACTCTGAAAAGCCTGCGTGACCTGGGTAATACGGTGCTGGTGGTGGAACATGACGAGGAAACCATCATGGCGGCTGATTGGATTGTGGACCTTGGACCCGGCGCCGGTGAACACGGCGGACGGTTGATCGCGGAAGGTACCGTCGATCAAATCCTCGCCAGTCCAGAATCGTTGACCGGAGCTTATCTCTCCGGGAGGATGCAAGTTCCCATGCCGGAATCCCGCCGAAAAGGAAACGGCAAATGGCTGCACATTCATGGCGCCCGGGCGAATAACTTGAAGAACCTGGATGTGAACATCCCTCTCGGTCGATTTGTTTGCATCACGGGAGTGTCAGGTTCGGGCAAGTCCACCTTGATGGTGGATATCCTTTACAATGAGCTGGCGCATAAATTGAATGGTGCGCATACGCAGGGCGGCGAGCATGATCAGATCGAAGGGATTGAATATCTCGACAAGATCATCAACATCGATCAATCACCGATCGGGCGGACGCCGCGCAGCAACCCGGGCACATACACCGGGCTATTTGACGAAATCCGGCAGTTGTTTGCCGAATTGCCTGAATCCAAGATGCGCGGCTACAAACCGGGGCGCTTCTCGTTCAACGTACATGGCGGCCGATGCGAGGCCTGCCAGGGGCAGGGACAACTCAAGATCGAAATGCAATTCCTTCCGGATGTGTATGTACCGTGCGATGTCTGCCATGGAGCCAGGTTCAACCGGGAAACCTTGCAGGTTCACTTCAAAGGATTAACCATTGCCGAGGTCTTGGATACCACCGTGGAAGCCGGACTGGAATTGTTCGCTGCTTTTCCCTCCATCGTGACCAAGCTCCGTACACTTTCAGAGGTTGGGTTGGGTTACATCCGGATTGGTCAACCGGCGACAACCTTATCAGGTGGTGAAGCACAGCGCGTCAAGCTGGCGCGCGAACTTTCACGGCGGGCCACCGGGCGGACCTTGTATGTCCTGGATGAGCCGTCAGTTGGCTTGCATGCAGCGGATGTCCATCGGTTGATCGAAGTATTGCAACGCCTGGTGGAAGCAGGCAATTCCGTCTTGATCATCGAACATAACATGGATATCATCAAGGTTGCCGATTATATTATCGACCTGGGACCGGAAGGTGGAGACCGCGGCGGTGAACTGGTTGCTGCTGGAACTCCGGAGGAAATTTGTACCAATCAAAAATCCTATACCGGCCAATATCTGCAAAAGTATCTACTTGAGAAACACGTTGATTAATCTTGACTGGTTGAAAATACAAACTTCAGGTAGAATTTGTTTTAGCAGGATTTACAATCACCTGCAGCAAGGTAACCTACTTGCCGGACTCTAAATCACTGATAGGAATAATATGCAAGATAAAAATTCACCTCAAAGTGTGATTGATAATTACAAGCGCAGACAAAAGATGATGCCATTTCTGATCGGCAGCCTGGCTGTACTGCTGGTCGTCATCGGCATTATCATTCTTGTCGTCTATCTGTCTGCGCCAGGCCGGGCGATTGGGAAGCTGTTCGCCACGGATACTCCCACACCAACAGCCACCTTCACGCCCACTCCAACCACTCCGACGGCCACACCGACCCTGACGAGTACACCAACCGAGACGCCAACTATTACCCCCACGCTGACGCCGGCTGGTCCATTTGAGTACAAGGTTGTTGAAGGCGATACCTGCTACGATATACGGATAAAGTTCAACATCACCCTGGAGGCATTGCTTGCACTCAACCCGGCATTGGGTTCTTCCTGCATCTTGCAACCGGGCGATATCCTCTATATCCCTCAACCGGATATGGTGATTGAACTACCGACAGAGACCCCCATTCCGACCGGTCTACCGCGTGGAACACGCATTTCCTACACCATCAAGACTGGTGACACGTTGGAATCCATCGCCTCTCGGTTCAACTCGACCATCCAGGCCATTATGGCGATCCGCGAAAATGGGATCACCAATGCCGCCAATATCCAGGCCGGGCAAGTCATCCAGGTGCCGGTGAACATCGTCACACCTACCCCGACGCGGACGAGTACCGCCACCCGGGCAGTGCCCACCTTTGTTACTTCGCAACCGACCAAAACACTCCAGCCAACCGCCACACCCTAGGCGAAGAGAGTAGATGCAATCCATCCCGTTTTCTGGTTCATTTCCAGAAAACGGGATGTTTCATATTGGAAGATAAATCTTATGAGAAAAAAGAGCAGATGGTTACGGACTGCCGGCTTCTTCCTGGCAGCCGTCCTGATCG
The DNA here is from genome assembly GCA_964405455.1 of uncultured Anaerolineaceae bacterium. GTDB lineage: Bacteria > Chloroflexota > Anaerolineae > Anaerolineales > Anaerolineaceae > CALESS01. Next base: position 54,538 of record CAYOOA010000001.1, read on the forward strand.
GGGTGGGGGGGAGCTTGTGGGTGATTACAAACTCCTCAATTCCGATCATGCAATCTACCGAAATTGGCGCTGCCGGGCCAATCAAAATTGAATTTGACAGGCAGATGCGTGTAGATAGCGTTGAGCAACGGATTGACATTCATCCTGCTGATAATTACCGATTGGAATGGCGGAGCAATCGATTGTTGATCTGGCCCCAAACTCGGTGGCAGGCAGGGGAAGAAATAAAAATTGAGATCAACAAAGGCTCACGAACGACTGACAATCGTGTCATCCGGCAGACTTTCACCAAAACGGTTCGAGTTCACGCTGCTGAAATCCTTTTCCTCTCGCCAGCCATGGATGCCAGCCAGGTCTGGAAGTATCAGCCTGGCGGTGTGGGTGCAGGGTTACTAGACCCGGTAACCGGAGGAGTGGAAATTTCTCCATCTGGAGACGGAGCAAAATTAATTGTGAGCCGGTTGAATGGAGATGGCGGGGCAGATCTTTGGTCTCTATCGAAAGATGGAGGGACAGGTAGCAAGGTGGTTAATTGCGGGGCGACCTGGTGTGGTGAGGTGGCCTGGCAACCCGGAGAAAACCGATTTGCGTATAGCCAATACGAGAAAAGTGGTAATGGCGCTCCAAGGATCTACACCTATGATTTTGAAACGGGCGCTTCCAACCCTGTGATGGCGGATCCCACCATCCTGGCCAGTCATCCGTTTTTTTCGCCGGATGGATTCTATCTGGCGTTTTACAATTTATCTCAAAATGGAATTGCCATTCTGGATGTGAGAACTAGTGAAATGCAAATTCTACAAACAGCCATGGAACAAGGCGTGACTTGGCTGCCAGACAGTAGTGGCTTTTTGTTCCTGCACAGCCTCGCACTGGAAGGAATCCCGATTGAGAAGGTTTTTCGGTATGATCTTTCGACGCGATCAAGCAGTATTGCTGTAGGTACTGAAGATGACGCCCTGAGTTATGGACAGCCAGCAGTAAGTTACGATGGAAAGTGGATTGCCGTGCCGGTCCGGCAGGTCGAGGGAGGATTTTCCAGCCAGATTTGGCTGTTTGACGGGCAAGGGAATGAAATCCAGGCAATAACCGATGAACCGGAATACACCCACGGTGGGTTGACTTGGAGTCCGGATGGCCAAACGCTGCTCTTCCAACGGTTGAAGGCCAATGATTCGCCTCCGATGCCAGATGTGGTGACCTGGAATATGCAAACAAACCGGACTCAGGTAATTGCCGGGAATGCTAATGGAGCGGAATGGTTACCCTGAACCGTTCTGCAATAGCCTTTTGATTTCCCCTTTGACTTCCTCGACAGGTTCCAGGGAGACGGCATTCAAGAGGTGATGCCTGGTTTGCCGCCCGCCCAGTCGATTCAAGGAGTGAGCTGCAGTGAGACGCAAGATCGGAAAGGGGCTCTCATGTAAAACGTTTGCCAGAGGGGCGATCAGTTCATCAGATGCTGAATTACCAGCAGCAACCAGGCAGTTGCGCAGCCAACCGGCATACTTGGGCCGGGAAAGTGGACGGGTGGCATAACGCTGCTTGAATTCATCGGGAGTCATCAATATCTCAGTTGCGAGATCCACCCAGGCGTTCTCCAGCCGGACCGACAGGGGTGAGGTTTGGATATTCCGGGCAAAGCGCAGGTTCCACGGGCAGACCATCTGGCAAACATCGCAGCCAAAAACCCAATCGCCCAACAGAGGTTGAATTTCCGGGGGGATTCCAGTACGGTTTTCGATGGTGTGGTAAGAAATACAGCGCCTGGCATCGACGGTTCGATCCGGCAGGATGCATCCGGCTGGACAGGCCTCGATGCACCTTCGGCATGTGCCGCAATGGTCGGTAACCAGCGTCTGGGATGTTGGAAGATCAATATCTATGAAAATTTCAGCCAGCAGAAAAAAAGAACCCCGTAAAGGATGAATCAGGCAGGAGTTTTTACCGAACCAGCCCAGGCCTGCCCGGTGAGCCATTTCCCGTTCCAGGATGGGGCCGGAATCTGTGTAACCGCGCCAGGTGATGGTATGGCCGACCTTCTTCTCGAGGGTTGCGATGAGTTTTTCCAGCAAGGGTGGAATCACAAGGTGGTAATCCTCTCCCCAGGCATAAGCAGCCACCCGGCCGAAAGAAGGCCCAGGTTTTTCCGGTGCGGAAAATGCGGCTGGATAGGGTATTCCAAGAGTGATCAGGTTGCGGGCTTCAGGAAGTATCCCTTGCGGTTGGGCTCGTTTTTCCACCGCATCCGGTCGAGCCAGGTAATTCATGTCAGCGTGGAGGCCCCTGGCGAGCCAATCCTGGTAGCTTGAGAAATGTTCCAGGGGCGCCAGGTTCGTGGTTCCCAGAAGAAAGAAGCCGAGGCTATCAGCCTCGGCCTGTAAATCTTCGAGAAGGGGAACCAGCTGTTTTGCCATTACGGCGTACTGGTGATTGTCGGCGTGGAGCTGGTTGGAGCAACCGTTGCCGTGGCAGTGACACTGCTGCCTGAGACAGTGATGCGGATAAAGACATTATAGAAATTTCCATCCTGGGCGTTGGAAAGAACCCAGATCGAGGTGTACTCTCCAGTGGTAGCTGGAGCACGCATGGGAATGCTAACCTGGATCTCCTGGTTTGGTCCAACAGCGCCGCTCAAATTGACAGAATTTACCGCTGCCATTTGAGTCCCGGCGTAGAAACGCATGCGATAACCGGTTGTCCAACTGGTAACGCCGATATTCTTTAACCGCCAGACAAGAGTGAAATCAGAACCGGGTGTAAAGACTGTTCCATCCGCCGGGGATTGGTCCATGAGTTGGGCAGAATCCGAAATGGGCGGCAGAGTCATTGTGGCGCTGGCCAGAGGAGTGGCCAGGGTTGCGGTAAAGGTAGCCGTAGGCGGCTCTGGTGTTTTCGTCTGGGTTGGTGTTGGTGTGATGGTCGCAGAGGGTGTGAGCAACGACACCTGGGTCAAATAAGCCTGGGCGGTTTGAGCCGCCTGGGTGATGACAGCCATGGGATCTTCGGTAGGCGTTTGAGTGGCTTTTTGACATCCGCTGAGGAGGAGGGCGAGCGCCACAAGAATAATTCCAACCGGGCGCAGGGATTTCAACATTATAAAACTTCCTTCTTTCTTTCCAAATAGTGAAGGCCTGGTTCCCCAGGCCGAAAGGCAATTTTCATCCCAGGGGACGAAAATGTCAAGGGGTGGGAGTGGGCAGGATCAGCCATTCCGGGGGTGCGGGAGTTGGAGGGGGTGCTATCGAAAAACCCTTGGTGCCGCGGAAGGAAAGGTAAGTAACCGCACCCGGCTGAATGGAAATCACCTGCTTATATTTCAACCCATAGAATGTAATAGAAACTTCATAATCCCCCTGGGGGAGGTCGCTCAAGACCAGGTTTTCTTTGTAATAATCATCGCTTTGCACAGCCAGCGGACCGTAGGTAACCACTTCCCAGTGTTGATCCGAATTTACTGACTGAACAGTGATGATTTTTTTCTGCAACAGTGTGCCATCTGACCACATGATTCGTCCGACCAATACGCCCCAGCCCTGGGGCGGTGAGAGCCATAACTCCGGATTTCGGGACGAGTAATAATCATTGGAACCCAGACGAACTTCAAAGTGCAGGTGAGGACCGGTAGTGTTACCTGTATTACCCACAATGCCAATCTGAGTGGTGGTGTCCACTTTTTGGCCCTTAAAAACATCTACACGGTCCAGGTGGGCATAAATGGTGTACAGTTTTTGCCCGTTGTAGCCGAAATCATGCTCAATAGCCACAGCCAGTCCATAGGGGTCATTTTTATCAGAATTATTAAGGTATAAACCATAACCAGCCCAGCGAACCATCCCACTGCCAACCGCATATACAGGGGTATCCAGCGGGGCGTCGATATCAATACCGGTATGAACGATATCTGTATCAGTGAAAACTCCGCCATAACGATAATTGGGCAGCGGCCAGTTGACGACATCTGCAGCCACCGGGCGGACAAAGAGGAAATGGTCGTGTAAATCCAGTGCCCAGGGGACTGGATACAAAGGGGGGCGCCAAATGGACACCGGTTGAGACCCCGGAGTTGGAAAAGTAATATGAATCACATCCGGCGTTTCTTGTTGGACAGGACTTGGGTCGAGGGTAGGCTCTAGTGTAGGAGGTTCTTCGGTGGGTAATTCTTCCACCACCGGGCTGGGCGGTATTGGACTTGGAGTGGAATTCTCGATTTCGGTTGGGATTGGTTGAACGGTGCTGGAGGGAGGAATTTGGGTGGAAATGCTATTTACAGATACTGCATTGCAACCGGTAAGCAGGGCAGAGATCAACAGGAAGAATGGTAAACGAATAGAAGACCGCTTCATGTTAAGGTTTGGTGATCGGTGTAGCTGTAAGCAAGGCTTCGGGAGGATAAATCTGCAGCATGGCATCCGTCCAGGTCAATCCACCAGTATTGGCGAAGATTGAGAACCGCGCGGAGGGCAGATAGGTCCGCCAATTCAGCAATGCGGGTAATCTCTCCCAGCCAAAGCGCAGGGCGAGGTCGGTAAAGTCAACCCAATACCCCTGGGGGGGCTTTCCGGGTGCACCACCCTGTTCGTAAGCGCGAGGGTCCCCAGAGTAGCGGGCGGTGAAATCCCAGGTGGGATCGTGCAACGGCCTACCCTGGGATCCGTCCTGCAGACGAGTTTTCAAAAAGATACGCCAGTACGTCTGGCCGTTCAATTCCTGGCGCTGGACCACCAGCCAGCCCGCAGCTTGCGGAGCCGTTGAAATCGCAATTCCCCGCCCGGTGAAAAGCCAATCTTCTGCATTGGCTGGATCAGGAGGACTGGTCAAAGGGAGATACGCATTTTCCAGGGATGCCAGAAAATCCCAACCGGTTCTTTGGGCTACCAGCGAGCGAAGCAAGGAGAATGAATCATCCACAACATCACTCAGGTAAGCATAATTGGTCTCCAGCCCATCCAACGGGACCACTCCCACCCTGCCGGCTGGAGGAGCAGGGCTGACAGTCAGCCGGGGAGTCCAGGCCGGGCCTTTCTCGACCTGAATGGATTGCATGTCGAGAAGGTTTTGAATTGACGCGGCTGAGAGCCCCGTTTTCCAATCCAGGCCGGATACATTTCCCGGCAGTGCCTGGTAAGGAAGCTGAAGCATTGAATTTTCTGGTTGATATGCGATCAGTCCATTTTGATTCGGTTGAATGGCTAAAGCGAGGATAGATTTTTGATCGGGAGCCCAGGTGGGAAGCCCACCGCCCGGCAGGCTGTTGAGTTCTTTTGTCTCGCGTTTCTGGATAATCAGCCGATTTTGAGCATCCTGCCATACAAGCTGACTGCCATCCGGGGACCAGGCCGGCCAGGCCTGGGCGGCTTCTGGAGAATTGCTGAGATTTGTAAAGCGGTTTTCAACCTGGTCCAGTGCGGCCAGCCAGATTTCCGCCTCACCACTACGGTCAGAAACGAAGGCAATTTCACGCCCCATCGGCGACCAGGCCGGGGCATAGCTGTTATCGGGTCCGTTGGTTAAAAAAATGGGTGGTTCCGCCGGTTTTTCAACCGCCAGGATGCGAATTTCAAAATGATCCTGGTTGTAGGTCTCATAAGCCAGCCATTGTCCATCTGACGACCAGGTCGGATGGCCGTCAAATTCCGGAGTATTGGTCAGGGCTGTGATCTGTAGCGTTTCCAGATCCAGAAAATAAATATCCCAAAAGCCGTTTGAATTTGAGGAAAAGGCCAACCTGCGTCCGTCCGGACTGAGGGAAGGCTCTTGATCATCCTGGTTGCCATCCGTCAGGCGGGTCAGGGGGAGATGCTGGGGGTTGTAGGCGAACAGGTGAACATTGGCCCCATCCGTCATGGAGAGAAAAATCACGCCCTGGCTGGATAAACCCGTCATGGAACTGGGTGGGAGAGTTGATTCGGCCGTCGGTGAAGATGAGGGTGATGCAGTCGGCGGGATTTCCGTCGGAGTTTCGGTTGGAAGCGCAGGGTCAGTCAGGGTGATCGAGGGAGCCGGAAGGGTTGATTCGCCACGCGCTGGAAGAAGACCGGGCTTTAGCAGCGTGGAGAGAGCCACCAGGTTCACCAGGCTGAGGATCAGCAAAACCAGGATGATGGTTCGAGTCGGGTTCGGGGAAGTTTTTTTCATGTACAAGTAAGAAGCCGCAGAAAAATGCCAAAAATACTTAAGATATTTTGCATTGTAGCATGAACGCCCGGTCATTTGACCGGGCGCCAGTTAACAAAACCGTCAGGTGATTTTAGTCTTCTTCAAAACGCATGGAGTAAAGGTTGAAGTAAATACCCCGCCTGGCGAGCAATTCCTTGTGAGTACCCTGCTCCACCACCCGACCATCCTGGATGACGAGGATGCGACTGGCATTAACAACCGTGGAAAGACGGTGGGCGATGACAAAAGAGGTTCGGTTCTTCAAAAGGCGCGCCAGGGCCTCCTGGATGATTCGTTCGGTTTGCGTATCCACACTGGAGGTGGCTTCGTCAAGGATCAGAATGCGCGGGTCTGCCAGGAGAGCACGTGCAAAAGAAATCAACTGGCGCTGGCCCTGGGATAAGATAATGCCGCCTTCCTCAACCGGGGTTTCATAGCCCAAGCGCAACCGTTGGATGAATTCATCAGCGCCGACGGCCCGGGCGGCTGCTTCCACTTCCTCATCCGTGGCATCCAGGCGGCCAAAGCGGATGTTTTCCCGCACCGAGCCGGAGAAAAGGAATGGATCCTGCAAGACGATGCCCATCTGGGAGCGCAAGCTAACTTGTGAAACCTTGGATAAATCGATGCCATCCACCAGGATACGGCCGCTGGTAGGGTCATGAAAGCGCGACATCAGCTTGATCAGGGTGGTTTTGCCGGCGCCAGTTTTACCAACCAGGGCAATGGTTTCACCGGGCTGAACATGCAAGTCGATTTCTTCAAGCACGGGGGTGGGATCGTCGGAATAATGAAAACTGACCTTTTCGAAAACCACATCCCCGGCAATTTTGGGTAGGGCGGATGCGCTCGGTTCATCCTGGACTTCAACCGGGGCATTGAGCAGGGCTATAATGCGTTCTCCGGAAGCCATGGTGGATTGAAACGTATCAAATCGTTGGCTCAGGTCGCGGATGGGATCAAAGAAGCGGTTGATATACAGAGTGAAGGCAACCAGGACACCTGGAGTTACAGGCTCCCCCAGGATGGCCGAACCACCCAGGTAAATCACCAGGGCCATGGCCAGGCTGCCCAGGAAATCCACCGCGGGAAAAAATAGAGAGGCCAGGCGCACCGACTTCAAATTGGTCTGCAGATTATTCTGATTTACTTCCTGGCTGAAGAAGCGGTAGTTATGTTCCTGGCGGGAGAAGGATTGCACAACCCGAACAGCATTGATGTTTTCTGCAAGGACCGAGTTGACCCAGCTGATGGCTGCCCGCGTCTGACGGTAGTAATCCCGCGAGCGTTTGCGAAACTCAATAGTAATGATGACCATGATGGGCAAAACACTGAAAGTGATCAGGGACAGGCGGAAATCCATGGTCAGCATGACCACCACAATACCGACCAGGGTAAAAATATCCCTCGCAATAGCCAGCATGGCCCAAACGATGAATTCCCGGATGACGTTGACATCATTGATTACACGGACGATGATCCGACCAACCGAGTAATGGTTGAAGAAGCTAAGTGACAGTTCCTGGAGATGTTGAAACAATTGTGAGCGGAGATTGTAGATAATCGATTGTCCAACACGGACCATTAAATTAACACGGAAGTATATGGAGGCCCATTGGATGATTGCGGCAGCCAGGTACAGAAGCACGGCAGTCCGCAAGGTGGAGATTGACCCAGCCTGAATGCCATTGTCCAAAGCCATTTTGACCAGGTACGGCCCCGCGACACCAGCCAACGAAGAAAGCGCCATCAAGAGCAGGGCGAAAATCATCTGCCACTGGTAGGGCTTGATAAAGGCGAACAGCTGGCGGGTAACCTGGGCGTCAAAGCCTTTCTGGGGCAGGTCATCACTGGGAGGTGGAGTAATTACCGCTGTCATGATTGACCTCCCTCTTCGCCCTGACGGGGGATTTCAGGCAGGGTTTCTTTGGCTTGGTCTGCATCCTCGTGGAATTGCTCCTGGTCCTCTAATTGGAGGCGATAAATCTCGCGATAAAGCCCATCGTGAGAAAGCAACTCGAGGTGCGTGCCCCGTTCCACGATTCGCCCCTGATCCATGACAAGGATCAGGTCAGCACGGCGAACGGAAGAAAGGCGCTGAGCGATGATAAAGGTCGTGCGGCCTTCCATCAGGTTTGAAAGTGCTTTTTGAAGAGCGTGTTCTGTCTGGGTATCCACGCTGGAGGTGGAATCATCCAGGATGAGGATGCGCGGATCCATCAATAAGGCCCGGGCGATGGCAATCCGCTGGCGTTGGCCGCCGGAAAGGGTTACACCCCGTTCCCCAATAACGGTCTCATAACCCTGGGGTAAATCCTGGATGAAGTCGTGTGCCTGGGCAGCCCGGGCAGCAGCAATGACCTCATCCAGGCTTGCATCGGGTCGACCGTAGGCTATATTTTCGCGGATCGAGGTGGAAAAGAGCAGCGAAGTCTGCAAAACAATGCCAATCTGGCGACGAAGTTCCACCAAATCCAGGTTGCGGACATCCTGACCGTCAACTCGGACTACTCCCTGTGAGATATCATAAAATCGAGGGATCAGGTTCACAAGGGTGGTTTTCCCGGAACCGGTCGTGCCGATCAGGGCGATTACCTGGTTTGGCTTGATATCCAAATTGATGTCGTATAAGGCAGCAGATTGTTCTCCATCGTAATGGAAGGAAACATTTTCAAACTCAACCCGGCCGGTGAGTGAAGTCAACGGTGCGGTCGGGGTTGGAGAGGCAATTTCCGGTTTGTGGTCCAAAATTTCACAGATGCGCTGAATGCCGGCGCTGGCTTCTCCACCCGCATTGACCAACCAGCCCAATTGCTGGGCCGGCATCATCAGGAGGAGAACATAACTGTTGAAAGCAACCAATTCGCCTATCGTCAACTGATTGTTCATGACCATACGGCCGCCGAACCAGAGGATGAGGATGGTGCTCAGGGTGATCAGCAAGGTGGTAGTAGGCATGATGCGCGACCAATTTACATTTACATCCACCTGGGCGTTATAAAGCTGACGGTTGGTTTCATCAAACCGTTCGATTTCATACTTCTCACGGGCAAAGGCGCGCACAACCTGGACGCCGGTGACATTCTCTTGCAGGCGGGAAGAAAGTTCGCCCAACGTATTGTCCACCCGCAGGAAAAGATAGCCCACACGCTTGCCAAAATCGGTGGTGATGAGGACCAGCGGGACCAGGGGTAGGAGGGCAATTACGGCCAACAAGGGATGGGCAGAAAACAGGATGATCGTTACTACAACTGAAAGAAGAATCACCCGGATAAGTTCCACAATTCCATGACCAGTGAAATTTTGGAGCGAGCGGACATCTTCGATCACCCGGCTGATCAACTGGCCGGACTGCATGTGATCGTGATAACCGAACGGCATGTGCTGGAGATGATCGTACAACCGATTGCGCAAGTCATAGGCGGTGTGATTTGCGATCCATTCGGCGGTAAAGCGTTCAAAATAATTGAACACCGATTTCAATAAACCCAACCCGAGGATGATTAAAGCTGACGCCAGGAGCAATTGACCTTGTCCGGGCTGTAAACCAAAATCCACCACTCTTTGAATGATGGCCGGTGTGATGGTTTCTATTCCTGTCACTGCAAGCAGTAAAAGGGCAGTGAAAAAAGTCTGCACCCGGTAGGGCCGCAGAAATTCAGACAGACGGAGAAGTTGTTTCATTACGAATTGTTCGTCTCTTCCACGATGAATTGGATCTGTTTCTCATCCAAAGTTATTTCGTCTTCGAAATAGACCCGAGTTTGGAGCATGAGTGTTGTTGGAAGTTCGATCCCGCGCAGGTGCATCGTGAAAACCATCTTATTTTCAGGGGTTTCAATGATATGCAGGCGGGAGATTTCTTCCCCTGAATCTGTCAAGAGCGCCGCTTCCAGGTTTGGGTGCCTGGAAAACGGCGATAGAGTAATATGGACACGAACGCGGCGGCCGTCCGGCCAGGGCTCTACATGGACATCTTCAAAATGGACGGCTTCATTTTCCGAGCCCGATGTGGGATCGGAGGATGTTGATTCCATATTTATCCCTTTCAGGCGATCTTCCGGCATTCCATGTAGAAGCGTTTTTCAATGGCCTCGCCCATGGAGAAAGTTTTACGCGGTAAGGCCCCATCCAGAATGACCGTCTTGAAGAGGTCACTCTTGGGCATGGCCGGCAGGTAGAAACCCAGGTGGCCGGCGCGGGCCCCCATTTCACAGACGACATCCTCGCCGTGGACATAATCGATCTTTTCCGCACCGCCCTGTTTCAGCCATCCATCCAGGAATGCCTGCAGCGTGCCGACAGGCAGGTTGGAGGATGGGTTGGCAACCCGGGCAACCAGGGCGCCCTGCGGGGTGATGATACCAAAAGCCTGCCTCGCACCGGAAGCAGATTTAACAGCGGCAACCATGGCCTGCGGATTGGCTGCGGATTCCATTGTCAGATTCGTCCCAAAATAGGATTGCATGGCTGCATGCCAGTCCGCCTTCACACCAAATAAAACGCGGTGGATTGGTTCGAACTCAAGTCCATGATCATGAACATTTTCAATTTCCACCAGGGCATACCGGGCGGGATGATCCATGCCGACGTGCGGCTTGATCTTCTCCCAGATTGATTTGGCCGTGGCCAATGAGTGGTTGCCATCCCCGACGGCGAACAACAAAATGCCTTTGTCGCTACCGACGCCGTATTTTTCATGGAATATGGCCGGCGAGGCCAGGTTTTCCAGCGCGGCGACAACACCAGCTTCCAACTCTGGCGAGCCAACATGGTATCCAGTCAGATGGCCGCTGCCCAGCATCAAATCCATGTCGTACAGGCGGGGCAAACCAGCTTTCAGGGCTACCAGGGGTTCGATGACAGTCCGATTGGGATCATCCACCAACACAAGGATATGTGGGACTTCCAGCGGGGCGCCTTCGCGGATGCGGATGCGGGGGGGCAGGCGATCCAGGATTGTGCCTTCGGTGGCACGGATCAGGCTTTGTGATCCCTTGCTGAAATCGTAGCATTCAAGGTCCAGGGCGAGCATCAGACCGTAGCGGGTCCTTCCGGCTACCTGGCGTTCCACAAGGATTAATCCATCTGTTGGCTGTAAAATCCCCTGGTCCAGGTAATTCCGCATGGCCTGCTGGGTGGATTGGATACGGGCTGTTTCCTCGGAGGTGTTCAAGTACACTTCCGGGAGGATCATTTGAAAAGTGGATGGGGATCCAGCCGTTATCCGGGCTACCTGGTCCCAGTATTCAGGCTGTGATGTGAACTGGTCGCAGGCAATTACCGCCCATTTTGAGAGGTCCACGCCGGATTTGGGGAGGAGAATGTTACCGGTCTGGATGCCAAGAGAAGGATATCTATTCATGGAATTCTCCGAGTTTGTAGTCTTTCAAACATTGTACTCCATAGAGGAAATCAGATGGAAAAATTGTGATTTCCATCATCCGGAAAGGTGAAATATATTACCAGAATGAAAAACCAGCCCGGGTTAACCGGGCTGGTGAGGCAGTTCATTTAAAAAACGTGATGAATTACATTCCGGCCATAAAGCAAAATCCAAGGGCACCGGGGCCGATATGGGTGCCGATGACCGGACTAACATCGCTTAACATAGCTTCGCTGACATCCGCTACCTGAAAACGTTCCCGCGCCCGGCCAAGCAAAGCCTGGGCTTCCTGGGGCGCATTGGCGTGCAAAGCAGCCATGCGGATAGGGCGGCGCTTGTCGATCCGTTGTTCAGCTAAAGCAATTAACCGATCAACTGCTTTGCCCATCGTACGAACGCGTTCCACAGCCTCGATGCGACCATTACGCAACTCCAGGATGGGCTTGAGATTTAGCATGGTGCCCAGAAAAGCAGCCCCGCCACCGATGCGGCCGCCGCGGTGGAGGAATTCGAGGGTGTCCACCAGGAGAAGGACGCCGGTATGCTGCACAGCTCTTTCAGCCAGGGCATGACATTCTGCCAGAGATGCACCCTGAGCTGCAGCACGGGCAGTCATCAATACATTGAACCCCAGGGCCATGCCTGAGGAAAGGGAATCGACGATATCAATTCTTGCTCCGGGGAACATGCTACGCGCCTGGATGGCTGAATCGATGGTCCCGGATAACTTGGAGGAGATGTGGATGCATAAAATATCATAACCCTGGTTAAGCAGGGTGTTGAACGCTTCCTGGAACTGTCCGGGTGTCGCCTGACTGGTGGTGGGAAGGACTTTAGCCGTCTTCAGCCGCTCGTAAAATTGAGCCGGGGCTATATCAACGCCATCCAGCAGTACCTCGGATCCAAAGATGCATTGGAGGGGCAGGACTGTGATTGGGAGACTGCCAATCACATCTTTTGGAATATAAGCTGTACTATCAGTCACAATGGCGACACGGGCCATAAACAACCTCCTTTGAAATCTATCAGTAAAATACGGTTATTAAAACACTCCCGGGTGTTCGAGGTTACGATAGAAAAAACTCACCTATAAAGGATGGCTTATAGAGAATTCGCCATAAGTAATCATGTCGGTATCTCCGATCATCCTCCAAATAAGAGTAAAATTCAAGTAATTTGAAATTGCTCGTTTGCCCCCGGTAATCTTTATTGAACAGCTTATAATTAACCAAAATTCAAAACTGGAATCCTATTCATATTTGGTTAGAATAATCCTTTCAGGGAGGGCTTATGGATCTGGTAGCTTTGTCACGCTGGCAATTTGCTATAACATGCGTCTATCATTTTTTCTTTGTCCCATTAACACTGGGACTATCGGTGTTGGTGGCCATCATGGAAACCATGTATGTGCGGACCAATAACCCGGTGTACAAGCAGATGGCGCAGTTCTGGGGAAAGTTGTTCCTGATCAATTTCGCCATGGGCGTTGTTACCGGGATTGTGATGGAATTCCAATTTGGGATGAACTGGTCGGAGTATTCCCGCTTTGTGGGGGATATCTTTGGAGCGCCACTCGCCATTGAAGCACTACTGGCCTTCTTCCTGGAGTCCACATTCCTGGGGATCTGGATTTTTGGTTGGGAAAAGTTATCCAAGAAATTACATGCAGCTGCCATCTGGTTGGTGGCCATTGGTTCTAATCTTTCAGCCTTGTGGATCTTGATCGCCAACTCCTTCATGCAGGAACCGGTAGGCTACCAACTAGTGGAAAACGGTACCCGGGCGGAACTGGTTGACTTTGGGAAGGTGGTTTTCAATCCAAATGTCTGGCAGCAATTCCCTCACGTGGTTCTTTCCGGTTTTACAACTGCCTCAATTTTCATCCTGGGAATTAGTGCTTACCACTTATTGCGGAAAAAATCGGTCGATTTCTTCCGTCGGTCGGTGCAAATTGCAGCCATTTTTGGGCTTGTCTCTGCGCTGCTCGTTATGCTGGTCGGTCACAGTCAAGGCCAGCACATGGTCAAAACACAGCCGATGAAAATGGCGGCTGCCGAAGCACTCTGGAAGAGCATGGATCCAGCCTCTTTCTCCTTGATCACAATTGGGAACGAGCCGGAGAGGAGAGATGTATTTTCTATCCGTATTCCCGGAGTGCTGAGCTTTCTGGCATATAACAAATTCTCCGGGGAGGTCAAAGGTATCCTGGACTTGCAGGCAGAATATGAGAAAACCTATGGCCCCGGCAACTACATCCCGCCGATAGCTGTCAGTTATTGGGCGTTTCGCATCATGATCGGGGCTGGTATGTTGATGTTCCTGCTGATCGGATATCTTTTGTACCTGTCGATGAAGAAAAAAGAATTGCCACGCAATCGGTGGACCGGGCTGCTGCCATTGATGATCGGGTTGCCATATTTTGCCAATACCGCCGGGTGGATGTTAACTGAACTAGGGCGGCAGCCATGGGTGGTTTTCGGAATCTTAAAAACCGATGATGCCGTTTCCAAAGTGGTGAAGCCCGGCATGGTTCTTTCTTCTCTGCTGATTTTCACGCTTCTGTATGGGGTCTTGATGGCGGCAGATATATACCTTCTTGCCAAATTTGCCAAAGCGGGTCCTGTTGAACCGGGCAAACGCCTGGTGGAAGAAGAATCCTACTACGAATAGGAGGGTGCTATGGATCTGAATACAGTCTGGTTCATTTTGATTGCGATACTCTGGACAGGGTATTTTGCCCTGGATGGTTTTGATCTTGGAGCCGGCATTTTATTGCCCTTCCTCGGCAAGGATGATACAAAGCGGCGAATCATCCTCAACACCATTGGCCCCCACTGGGATGGCAATGAAGTCTGGCTGATTACTGCCGGGGGAGCAACCTTTGCCGCTTTTCCGGGGTGGTATGCAACGCTGTTTAGCGGGTTTTACCTACCCTTATTCTTGATCCTGGTGGCACTGATTCTGCGTGGGGTGGCATTTGAGTTCCGCAGCAAGGATGAGAACCCGTTATGGAGAAAATTATGGGACTGGTGTGCATTTGTGGGCAGCTTGATTCCTGCCTTGCTGTTCGGAGTGGCATTTGCCAATTTTGTTCGCGGGGTTCCGATTGATGCTCAATTACAGTATGCCGGCGGATTCTGGAATCTTTTGAATCCGTTTGCATTGCTGGGTGGATTGGTTTCGCTGACCGGTTTCACTTTATACGGTGCTTTGTTCCTGACGATTAAAACTAGCGGGACTCTTATGGAAGCTGCGCAAAAAATTGCCTGGCGAATGTGGCTGGTGGTGGTGATTATTTTCGCCACCTATACTATTTCCTCCTATTTCGTCCTTGATGTCGTGAACAAGCTGGGCATCAACCCGGGTGTGCCGCCGATTTTTGCGGCGTTGGCCCTTTTGAGTGCAGGCTGGTTCATCCGGAATCAACAAGACGGTTGGGCATTCACAATGGCAGCCCTCACGATTATCCTTTCCATGACAACCATCTTTATTGAGTTGTATCCAAATGTACTGGTATCGTTGGGAAACCCGGCCAATAACCTGACTATTTACAATGTCTCTTCCAGCCAGACCACCCTGCGGTTGATGTCCATCATCGCGATTATTTTTGTGCCCATTGTCCTGGCTTACCAGGCCTGGGCATATCGGATCTTCAGGAAGCGGATATCGGACTCACCAGAGGATATCAAATCGCTAAAGTATTAATGGATGTAGTCGGGGTATTTACCCCGACTTTTCTTTACCATTCCAGACAGATGGCGTAGAATGGATGGATAATCTCCCATAAGAAAGGTTTCTATAAAATGTGTGATTGTTGTGAGAAAAAAGTTATCAAGACCGATAAAGCCCCCAAGGCGCTGGGTCCATATTCGGTTGCGATCGTTGCCAATGGCTTTGTGTTCACGTCCGGCCAGGTGGGGTTGGATCCGGTGACCAATAATATTGTTGAAGGCGGCATCGAAGCTGAAACCCGCCAAGTTTTGACGAATCTTAAAAACGTATTGGAAGCCTCATCCAGCAACCTGGGTTTGGTTGTCAAATGCACGGTGTTCCTGCGCGATATGAATGATTTTGCTAAAATGAATGCCATTTACGGCGAATTCTTCACGGAGAACTTCCCTGGGCGTTCAGCCGTCCAGGTGGCAGCCTTGCCCAAGAATGCCGCTGTGGAAATTGAATGCGTGGCGCTCGTTGAATGCGAATGTGAAGAGGGTGAATGCTGCTGCGGTAAAGAGAAGTAACCCGCATCCATCCTGGAGAAAATAACGAGTTATGACCGGCGAGCGCATCCTGGTGGTGGATGATGAGGAAAATATCATCCAACTGGTCAGGCTGTACCTGGAGCGGGATGGTTTCAAAGTAAATTCAGAAACCAATGGTAAGGCTGCCCTGGAGCAAATCCAAAAGGAGTCTCCCGACCTGGTCATTTTGGACGTGATGCTGCCCGAAGTGGACGGTTTTGAAATTTGCCGCCGGCTTCGGGCAGCCGACAATCCAGTTGCCATCATCATGCTCACCGCCCGCGATGAGGACATCGATAAGATTCTAGGCCTCGAGCTAGGCGCGGATGATTATTTGACCAAGCCCTTCAATCCGCGTGAGTTGACGGCCAGGGTGAAAGCCATCCTGCGTAGAACTGAGCATCCAAATCCAATTCAAAAGGAATCCTCTCTACAAATAGGCAATCTAGACATTGATTTTGACCGGCGTGAAGTTCACTGTGCCGGCTATTTGGTTAATTTACGTACCCAGGAGTTTGAAGTCCTGGCAGCCCTCTGCCGCAACCGGGGACGGGTTCTCACCCGTGAACAACTATTAAACCAGGCCTGGGGTTACGACTTCGCCGGGCAAACCAGAACGGTGGATGTACATGTGGCACAGCTTCGCCATAAATTGACAGGATGGACGGCCAGCATAGAAACCGTCACCGGGGTTGGATACAAACTGGCGGGGTGATGGGCAATTCGTTAAGAACAAGGATCTGGCTTAGTTTCTCACTCCTATTTGGGGTGGTTTTATGCCTGATCATGCTTTCTGTGGCAGCCACACTACGCAATTCTCCTGTTCTTTACCGGGCTACGCTGATCCGTTTGCGGTTGGCCGAGGCAGCCGTTTCTGCCCGGATGGATGCTCTCCCAAACCAAAACCAGGTACTGGTGGAACGTTTTCTAACCCGGGAAGCTGAGAACCGGAAGATTCGCCTTCTCCTGGTGGATGATTCGGGAAATTATTTGTTTGATACAAGCGGTGAAACCCAGTCCGGTTTCCTCCCGCTTTCCTTGCCGGTTAAGCCTAATGTAGATGACCAGGAAAAGGACTGGACAATCCGGGATGATGACGGAGCAGTATGGTTTTATACTCTGCGTAGCCGGGATGGCAACCTATATCTCATGGCAGCCGTACTTAAGCCAAAAATTTCTTTACGTTCCATCCTGAGGGATGAATTTATTCGGCCTTTTCTTCGCGCCGGATTGGTAGCTGTATTGCTCACCTTTCTTCTTAGCCTGTGGCTTTCGCGTTGGGTCACCCGGCCGATTAAGAAGTTGGTGGAATCCACCCAGCGGATGGGAATAAATCATCTAGAATCAATGGATGTTGAAGGGCCACAGGAAGTTCGCCAGTTAATTCAATCCTTCAATCAAATGACGGCCAGGTTGGCAGCAGGTCGAAAGGCGCAGAATGAATTTCTGGCCAACGTATCACATGAATTGAAGACTCCGCTCACCTCCATCCAGGGTTTTGCCCAGGCGATCCAGGATGGAACGGCAAGAACGGAGGCCGAACAAAAAAATGCAGCCGGGGTGATCCTGACCGAAGCAGAGCGGATGCACCGCCTGGTGTTGGATTTATTAGAGCTTACCCGGTTGGAAGGCGGAACCCTAGAAATCCAGCACCAACCGGTGAACCTGGGTGGAATACTGGCTGCCATAGTTCAGAAATTTAGTCTCCAGGCTCACCAGACCGGGATCAGCCTGGGATTGGATTTGCCAATTCTTCCCAACATCATCGGCGATGGTGATCGCCTGGCACAGGTATTCACAAACCTGGTTGAAAATGGATTAAAATTCACACCCTCCGGAGGTGCAATTCAGATCAGTGCCAGGGTGGAAAGAGACCAGTTGATCATCGAAGTTCGGGATAACGGTGTTGGAATATCTGTTGAAGACCAAAAACATATCTTTGAACGCTTTTATCAAGTCGACAAATCACGGCGCGGCGGTGCCGGACGTGGGGTTGGATTGGGGCTGGCAATTGCCCAACAGATCATCCATGCTCACGGCGGAGTCCTCCAGGTCGAATCCGAGCCTGGTCGCGGATCGGTCTTTTCTGTCTGTCTGCCAATTCAGCACTAACCATTATTCCTCGCCAATAGAAGGCTGTTGAGATGCCCAAAGTTTCACTCATCATTCCATGCTATAACGAAGAAAGAACCATTCGCCTGCTACTCGAGGCAATCCTGGTTCAAACCTTCCCCATGGTGGACATGGAAGTCATCATTGCAGACGGGATGTCTGAAGATGGAACGAGAGAGGAAATCCGGGCTTTTTGCGGTGCGCATCCAGAATTAATGGTGAAGATCGTCGACAATCCACGGAGGATCATCCCGGCAGCTTTGAATATCGCCATTCACGAGGCTAGTGGCGAGTATATTGTCCGCCTGGACGCACATTCCAAGCCCGATCCGCAGTATATTGAAACCAGCATCTGGGACCTGGAGGAGGGTAAAGGGACTAATGTCGGCGGCATTTGGCGGATTCAACCGGGCGGACCGGGATTAATTGCAAAGGCCATCTCCCTCGCTGCGGGGCATCCACTGGGAGTGGGAGATGCTTTATATCGTTATGCCACCCAGGCCAGCGAGGTAGATACGGTGCCCTTTGGTGCCTTCAAACGCAGCCTGGTGAGTGAAATCGGTGGATATGATGAGTCTCTCTTGACGAATGAAGACTACGAGTTCAACACCCGCATCCGGCAACGCGGGGGAAAAATCTGGTTGGATCCCCGGATTCAATCCGTGTACTTCTCGAGGAGTACACTGGGTGGGTTGGCCCGGCAATACTGGCGGTACGGCTATTGGAAGTTACGCATGCTTAAGCAATATCCAGCCACCCTCCGCTGGCGGCAGGCGATTCCTCCTCTGTTTGTTCTCAGTCTCTTCATCCTGGGCCTGCTATCGCCATTTTGGAACCTGGCAAGGATTGCGTTATTGATAGAGGTGGTATTATATATAGGAGCTTTAATCGGTGGATCATTAGTGCCGGCTTTCAAGAACAAGGATTTCCGTCTGGCCTTCATGATCCCGGTTGCCATTATGACCATGCATTTTTGCTGGGGCGCAGGCTTACTCAGAAGCCTGATTACGAGTGACCGTAAGTGAGAGATGAAACGAAAAATTAACATCCGCAATCGCTATTTATTCATCGGGGATATATTAATCATTTTCATATCAGTGCTGGGCAGTTATGCCGTCCGCCTGGAACTGGGCAGCCAGTTTTTTGAATACCTGGCATCCGCCTATTGGATGATCGGGATTTCACTAGCCGTCAAGCCATTGACCTATTACTTTTTCAGCCTGTATCGACGCATGTGGGCTTATGCCAGCATCCAGGAATTGAAATTAATTGCGGCAGCGGTTACTACAGGATCGGTTTTGACTGCCCTTTTGATGATTGGCAGCTTCTCTTTAGGCGCGTTTCCTCGCTTTCCACGTTCTGTATTGATCATTGATTGGGCGCTTTCCCTCCTATTGGTAGGCGGGCTGCGCCTGGCAATGAGAATCCTGGCGGAAAGTAAATCCCAGAACAATGGGAAAACAGCCACCGGTGAGGGTAAAAGGGTACTCATCATTGGGGCGGGAGATGGGGGCGCGCTGGTTGTGCGTGAATTGCAGAAAAATCCGCAATTGAACCTGGTTCCGGTTGGTTTCCTGGATGATAATCCGGCCAAACAGAAACAAGAAGTTTATGGTGTACGGGTTGTCGGAACCATCAGTGAATTACCCAAAATTCTGGATAAGCGCCAGGTGGACGAGGTTATCATTGCCATCCCCAGTGCACCCGGGCGGGTGATGCGCACCGTTTCTGATATTTGCCGCTTGAAGAACGTTCCTTTTCGGGCCATGCCCGGGATTTACGAATTACTGGGCGGCAAGGTATCCGTCAGCCGATTACGTGAGGTGGATATCACCGATCTATTGCGGCGAGAACCAGCCCACATTCGCGATGAACAGGTGGGCGGGACTCTCAATGGCAGGGTGGTTTTGGTTACAGGCGCGGGCGGCTCCATTGGCCGGGAACTTTGCCGTCAAATTGCCCGATGGGGGCCGGCTGAATTAATCCTGGTGGGGCACGGTGAAAACAGTATCTTTGAAACCGTGCTTGAATTGCGGGAAAGCTTTCCCAGTTTGTTCGCTCGCCCGGTGATCGCTGATGTCCGTGACCTGAACCGATTGACAACCGTTTTTTCCCGCTACCGACCCCAGATTGTTTTCCATGCAGCTGCCCATAAACATGTGCCGTTGATGGAAACCAATATTGAAGAAGCAGTCAATAACAATATCCTGGGAACACGGAACGTGGTTGAAGCTGCTTTGTCCAGCGGCGTTGACCGCCTGGTGATGATTTCCACTGATAAAGCCATTCGTCCGGTCAATGTGATGGGGGCCACCAAACGGATGGCAGAGATGATCGTCCTGGATGCAGCCCAGAGATCCGGTCGGGCTTACTCCGTGGTACGCTTTGGTAACGTGCTCGGCAGCCGGGGCAGTGTTGTACCGCTATTCAAACGACAGATTGCCCACGGCGGACCCATCACCATCACCCACCCGGATATGAAGCGATACTTCATGACTATCCCGGAGGCAGTCTACCTGGTTCTACAGGCCGCGAGCATGGGTGAAGGTGGGGAAACATTTGTGCTTAATATGGGTGAGCAGGTTCGTATCATGGACCTGGCCGAGGACTTGATCCGCCTTTCAGGTTTGGAACCTGGCAAGGATATTGAAATTGTATTCACTGGTATTCGGCCGGGAGAGAAATTAGCTGAAGATTTGTGGGATGAAGGGCATCCATTCAAACCCACAGAACATCCGGATATATTTTACCTGGAAGGGGAGGATGTTTTGTTGGGTGACACCCTGAAAACCTCGGTGGATGAGCTGCTGATGTTGGCTCAACAGGCAGAAGGTCCAGCGATTATCAATTTGCTGGATGATTTGATTCCCGGTTCAGCCATTCGATCCACACCACCTCCCGAAATTACCTCTGTTGACGCATGAGCATTGTCGATCCGAGCACCTGGGAGCAATATCTGCAAAAATTCCCCGAAGCGCACATCCTGCAAACGCGGGCATGGGGCGAAGTTAAAGCTGCCTTCGGATGGTATCCTCAATGTGTATGCAATGACCGATGTGGTGCTCAAATCCTGTTCCGCCGTTTGCCCCTGGGTTTGACAATTGCTTATATTCCCAAAGGGCCGGTGGGGGAGGATTGGACGTCGTTATGGGTGGAAGTGGATGCCCTTTGCCAAAAAAAGCGGGCGATTTTCCTCAAAGTGGAGCCGGATGCGTGGGACGATTCCACAGCAGACTATCTTGCCTGGATGAATGGATTCCAACCCAACAAGTCAACTATTCAGCCGCGCCGTACCATTGAAGTCAGCCTGGCAGGAACGCCAGATGATTGGCTGGAGCGGATGAAGCCCAAACACCGTTATAATACCCGCCTGGCCAGTAAAAAGGAAGTTACTGTTCGCCAGGTTGATGATGTTTCGGCTTTTTATCAATTAATGCGCACAACCGGAGAAAGAAACACGTTTGGGGTTCACTCGGAGGGATATTACAGTCGGGTGCTTGAGGCGTTTGCTGCTGCAGGTGAGGCTGCGTTGTTTTTGGCGGAATTCCAGGACAAACCGTTGGCGGGTTTGGTGGCCATGCGGCATGGTAAGCGGGCCTGGTATTTTTATGGTGCTTCCAGCAACGAGGAACGCCAGCGCATGCCGGCTTACCCGTTGCAATTGGAAGCGATGAAATGGGCCAAGTCAGCTGGATGCGAGACATACGATTTATGGGGGATTCCGGATGAAGAGGAAGAAACACTGGAAGCAGAATTTGAAACCCGCAATGACGGTTTGTGGGGGGTCTATCGATTCAAACGCGGATTTGGAGGGAAGATCATGCGTTCCGCCTCGGCCTGGGAGAAGATTTATCAGCCAGCGTTGTATAACTTGTATACCTGGTACCAGGGCAGGCGAGGTGGATTGAATGGCTGAGTGGACCCGGGAGACGTGGAACCAGGCCCTGGAGGGTCTGCCTGGCAGCCATTTGCTGCAAACCTGGCAATGGGCTGAGATGAAAAGTACCACTGGCTGGGCGATGATCCCCAGGGTGTGGCGTGGCCCAGATGGGAAAATCCAGGCGGCTGCGATGGTGCTGCAGCGTTCAATCCGGGTAGGGGGCTTTGCGGCAAAAATGAGTATCCTTTACATACCCCGGGGACCTGTAATGAACTGGGCAGATGCGGCTTTGCGAACCCGAGTACTGAACGACTTGCAAAACCTGGCCAGACACAAGGGCGCCATTTTTCTGAAAATCGACCCGGAATTGGAGCTTGGAAGGGGGGAGCCAGGCAGAGAGGACGCCCGAGATAATCCCGTTGGACAGCAGGTTGTGTGCGAAATGGAAAAAAGGGGTTGGCTTTTTGCAAATGACCAGGTTCAATTTCGGAATACGATCTGGATCGACCTGGCAGGCTCACCCGGAGATTGGCTGAAGCGCATGAAGCAGAAAACGCGCTACAACATCCGCCTGGCAGAGCGTAAAGGAGTGTCTGTCCGGCAAGGCGGTGAGCGGGATCTGCCAAATTTGTACAGAATGTATGCAGAAACTTCGGTCCGGGATGGATTTGTGATCCGCCCGCAGGATTATTATGTCAATCTTTGGAAGCAGTTTATGCAGAGTGGGATGGCAGCACCATTAATTGCCGAAGTAGAAGAGGAGGCAGTTGCCGGTATGGTGCTCTTCTGGTTCGGCAATAAAGCCTGGTACCTGCACGGCATGTCAGTGGAAAAGCACCGTGAGAAAATGCCCAACCATCTGTTGCAGTGGGCTGCCATGAACCTGGCCCACGAAAAAGGCGCACTGATTTACGACCTGTGGGGCGCGCCCGATAATTTCAATGAAGAAGATGGGATGTGGGGGGTGTATAAGTTCAAGGAAGGTCTGGGCGGCGAGGTCATCCGCACCCTGGGTGCCTGGGACTATCCATCCAGGCCGATCTTGTTTCAATTATATGAAAAGGTTTTACCCCGTATCCTGGATGGGATGCGGCGGCGAGGGAAACAAAAAACCCGCCAGGACCTGGCGAGTTAATCCAGAGTTTCGCAAATTATTTATTGGCGTTTTGGTTGCCAGGCGGGTTGAATATCATGACCAGAACCATCTGTGATCTGGGTCAGGTTGCTTCCATTGCGGGTGATGAGGAAGAGGTTGGTAATTTTAGAGGTTCGTTTTTCAAATACCAGCCAAGTTCCATCTTGTGAAATAGCTGCATTTGCAGCTGAATAATTCTCAGGATTGGTAATCCGGATTTCCTCTGCCTGGGCAACATCCACCTGGCGGGCCGCCAGCCAGGTGGCACTGATCCCTTGCGTGTAGTATATTACTCCTGCATCCGGAGACCAGGTGGGATGGGTATCCGGGGTTGCATCTGATCTTGAAATGGGCTTTGGATTTGCATTTTCCACTGGATCTGCCAACATGATGATACCGTTGTTGCGATTTTCAAAAGCAATTCGTGTGCCGTCCGGAGTCCAGGCTGGATTGCGGTCATTACTGGATGGGCGAGAAACCCGAATGACGCTCATATCTGACAGGTTAAGAATGTAAAGATTGGGGATGGCACCTTTGCGATATGAGGAGAACGCAATCTGCATCCCATCCGGTGACCAGGCTGGATCAAAATCGCCACCGACAATATAAGGTAATGGGGTTAACCCTGTCCGATCGATGTTTATGAGAAAGAGTGCAGAACCTTTATAATCATCCCGGGCAACCTGCTCTGCCCGGCAGGGGGATGTGAATGCAAGCCGCTGGCCATCCGGTGACCAGGAGGGCTGACACGCACCATCTGTTTCATCGGTGACCTGAAACAGGTTGGAGCCATCCAGGTTGATTGTATAGATTTGAAAAGTTCCCGAACGGTCTGAAGCGAAAGCGAGCAGGTTGGAGCCGCCGCCCAGTGGCGTGGCTTGAAGAGTTGGGCTGGCTTGAGACATGGGCGTATCTGTAGAAGTTGGTTCCAAAGTCAAGGTTGAGGAAGGTTTTGGGGTAATTGTAGAAGTAACCTCAATCACTACCGAAATCACGGCGGGGGTTGAGCTTGGTGAGATTCCAGTGACCAGTGTTGCAGTTGCAGGTGAAGGCCGGTTTTTCGCCGAAATTGCAGCCACACTGCCGATGATAGAACCGGTGATGATGATAAGACCTAGGACGATCACGGGAATGAGTACGCGACGGCGAGAATTTTTGGGCTGGCTTTGGAGGGGGGAAAGTCCAGG
This sequence comes from uncultured Anaerolineaceae bacterium, assembly GCA_964405455.1. Taxonomy (GTDB): domain Bacteria; phylum Chloroflexota; class Anaerolineae; order Anaerolineales; family Anaerolineaceae; genus CALESS01. Next base: position 78,638 of record CAYOOA010000001.1, read on the forward strand.
TGGAGGCGGAGGGGGAGGGGTGGCAACTTCAATCGGCCTGACTGCGGAAGCTAGATCAACCAGGCGGATTTCACCACTTTCCTGGACCTGGCGCCGGGCGGGTTCATTGGCGTTCAGCAAGGCTTGTTTGAAAGCTTCTGCGTTTGGGTAACGTTGATCAGGTGAAATCGCCATGGCTTTTTCTATGACCCCAGCTAAAAGCGACCCGACTGACGGAGTTTGCTTGCGGATTGGGGTTAACGTGGCGGTACCCATGGCCCGGGATAATGAGTCTTCCGGAATTTTACCGGTAAGGATGGCATACAACGTTGCGCCAAGGGCGTAAATATCAGAGAGTGGAATCGTACCCTGGCCGTATTGTTCTGGAGGAGCGTAACCCGGGGTAAGCGCCTGGGCGCCGGTGGTGGTTGACTGACCAGATTGAGCGACTTTTGCCAATCCAAAATCCACCAGGAAAATTTGACCGGTTGAAGTGATTTTGATGTTGCCCGGCTTTATATCCCGGTGAACGATAGGCGGAACACGGGTATGAAGGTAGGTAAGTGCATCACAAATAGCCGCGCCGATCAGTGCAGTTTCTCTCTCGCTGGCGGTCCCAGTCCTGCCCAGCCGGACCCTCAGATCTTCACCATCGATATAATCCATCACCAGGTACTGGCCCTGGCCTGCTACATTGAAGTGATCGATCACCCGGGGTAAATTTGGATGCCGGAGACCGGCCAAAATGGTGGCTTCCCGGTGGAACTGCCGAATGGCTTCTTCGGTTGAATACAGGTTTTCTTTGACTGCCACGCTGACATTCAGGCGTTCGTCCACTGCATGATAGATGGCCCCCATCCCTCCCTGGGCGATGATTTCCAGGATGCGGTAACGGCTATTGAGGATGTCGCCAACATTAAGGGACATTTGAAGGACCTGAATTTATGGGTTGGACTGAGTAATTGGCCGCCAGGCCGGAGAAAAATCGTACCCTTTATCGGTTGTCAAACGGACCCAATTCGCGCCGTTCGCATCCATGATGTAGATGTCGTGGTTTGTGCCATCTGGCCAGGATTGAAACGCGAACCATTCTCCATCCGGCGATAGGGAGATATCGGCAATTGGTTGAGCGCCTGTAGCGGGGGATTGGGAAGGAATGCGCGTTTCCCGGTAAGTCCCTCTATCCTCATAACGCATGGTGGTAACCCAGGAGACCGAGGAATTGGATTGTTTTTGGCCGTAAAAAATCCGGTCATTATTTGGTGACCAGACTGGCCAGAAATCATTTATTTCTCCACTCATGGAAAACTGGGTCTGGTTTTTACCGGTATCACTCATAATCCAAATCTGGGCGTAGACGATCCAGTGCGTGTAGGCAATTTGAGCGCCATTCTGTGACCAGGAAGGTTGGATTTCGGTCGCCCGGGTCTCTGTCAATCGAGTCAATACACCTGTCTCAAGGTTGATCACATATATCTGGGGCATACCACTACGTTTGGAGCTGAAAGCAATTCGCTTTCCATCGGGCGACCAGGCCGGGTCGAAATCACCTTCCGGGCTGGGATCCACATTAAGCGGACGGATGGTTTGGTCTTGAAGGTTGAGGATATATATCCTTGCTCCATCGTGAATATCTTTGCTACCGCGGCAGGGTGAGATAAATGCAACCTGCATACCGTCAGGCGCCCAGGTAGGCTGACAAGCGCCATCTTGCAGGTTGGTGAGTTGGGTTTGAGAAGTGCCGTCGCTTTTCATCAACCAGAGTTGAGGCACCCCCGTCCGATCAGATGAAAAGATGATTTGTGCAGACGAGGAAGTCACAGGTCCTAGCACTAGAGAGGTTGGTGTAGGTGGGGGGGATGTGGGGGTTATCTCCGGAAGTGTAGACACGATCACAGGCTGCGTTTGTGAAAAATTGAGAGTAGGGATTGAGGTTGGTTGAACCTGACTTTGTGTTTCAACCGGAGTGAGCTGGCCGGTTTTCAGTGGAGACGAAAACAATGGCGGCAGAAGGAAGATCAGACTAAATATGACCATACAGGCAGCCGCTGTTGAAAGAATTACTTTCCGATTACGCTTCCACATGCGGTATAAACGTCGCCGGGTACTCCGGTTGGTGGAAGAACGATTATTGCCGTTTGAGCCATTAGCGCTAAGCTCAATCCCTTCATCGAGAGATAAAGTTGCAATCTCCGGGGGAGGTGTAATCGAGGGTGGAGTAATAAACAGGTTCCCAAGTTCGCCGGCTTCCAGGAGGTCTTTACGCATTTCGGCGGCCGATTGATACCGCTCTTCAGGTTCCACCTCCAAGGCACGTTCTACGATTTCTGCTAAATCCGGGTTCAGGCGAGGTTGAAGCCGGCGGATGGGTGTGAGGGACGATTTTTCGGTCGCCCTGGCCAAACCGTCTTCCGGGATTTTCCCGGACAAAGCAGCGTACAACGTTGCCCCCAGGGAGTAAATATCAGAGCGGGCATCCGTGCGGGCGGTGCCGTATTGCTCGGGTGGTGAATAGCCAGGTGTCATGGCTCGCGCGCCGGTGGTGGTTGCTTGATCACCCAGGATCATCTTTGCCAGACCGAAATCGACCAGGTACACATCACCATCGGGTGTGATCTTGATATTGCCTGGTTTAATATCCCGGTGGATAATCGGGGGAATCCGGGTGTGCATGTAACTAAGCGCGTCGCAAATGGCAGCACCGATTAATATGACATCCTGTTCGGGGATGATCCCAATCCGCTCGATTCGTTGGCGTAAATCTTCCCCTTCGATAAAATCCATCACCAGGTATTGACCCTGGCCGGGATTGTCAAAGAAATCCCGTACGCGAGGTAAATGCGGATGGCGGAGGCGAGCCATGATGGCTGCTTCGCGTTCAAATTGACGTGAATATTCGGAGGTTAGAAACAAGTTTTCTTTGACTGCAATGGGGGCGTGTAAATGAACATCCTCAGCGCGATAGACGGCTCCCATTCCGCCCTGTCCCAGGATTGAAATGATTCGATACCGCCCGTTCAGAATTGTCTCGGGAGCTAATGGCATAACCAGTGGCCTTTTTTCTATCTGCTGCGATTATTGCATACGATGATAATGATTGTACATGAGAAAATCCGATTAATCAACGCTTAAGTATTTACAGTAAAAGGTGGTGGGAATTCTCTATGGTACAATCTATCCGACAGAGGAAACAATGAACCTGGATATCAAAACCTTCGTACAGACAGCTTTCTTTCTGGCAGTGGGGGGAGTTATCCTGAGCTTTTTCCTTGGGATCCGATCCATTCAATCCGGACGTAGATTACTCTATTTTCGTAAACGCCGGGATTTGATGGTACGCGGCTGGCGCTTGATTCTTGTTGCATTATTTCTGGGGGGGGCTGCATTTGCATTAAACCAATTTGCTGAACCGGTCATATACAAAATATTTCCCCCTTCACCAACAGTCACTTTAACTCCCACCATTACACTGACACCCACCATCACATTATCCCCGACAATAACACTGACGCCAACCATTACAAATACACCGTCCATTACAAATACTTACTTTGTTCCCCCAACCGTGGAAGCCCAATTCACTTCCGTAGTTACGCCCAACCCGGAATCCGTTTTCAGCCCGCTGCAATTCTCCCAAAAGCTGGATGACAATCGACTTCCAGTCAACCCGGCGACTGAATTTGCCAATCCTGTCGGTCATCTCTATGCCAGCTTCAGCTATGACAAGATGACAGATGGGGTGCAATGGACTGCACTGTGGTACCGCGGACAGGAGTTGGTTTATGGAGAAACCAAACCCTGGGACGGTGGTTCAGGTGGATATGGGTACACGGATTGGAATCCCCCGGCTGGAGGTTGGCTGCCGGGAGAATACGAGGTACGCATATTTATCGGACAAATTTGGAAAGTCACCGGTACTTTCACCGTGACTGGAGAGCCCCCCGCACCGACGGCAACCGGGACAGCCACGAAGACAGCAACTGCAACACGAACGGCCACGGGAACTCGGACTCCGACAGCAACGCGAACCAATACACCCACCCCTGGTCCAACTTTCACGGCATCTGCCACTCGGACGCCTCTGCCCACATGGACACGCACACCATCACGCACTCCATGGCCTACAGTCACACCGATTACACCCACCAAAACACGTACCCCCTGGCCGACGGCAACTCCAATCACCCCCACTGCCACCCGCACTCCGTGGCCAACAGCCACCCCCTGAAAAACGAAACGCCCCTCCAACAAGGAGGGGCGTCAATTTTGATTGAATGGCTTAGAAGCAGCGGGCGATTTGAGCTGCCAATCGGGCGTTGTTGCGAAGCAGGGCAAGATTTGCTTTCATGCTTTCGCCGCCGCTCAGCTCGGCAACCCGTGAGAGCAGGAAGGGTGTTACTTTAGATCCGATGATGTGCTTTTCTTCAGCTTCGTGAACAGCCTGCTCGATGATCCCCTCAATCTTTTCCCGCGGAACGGCTACATCTGCCGGGGGAGGAACGACAACCAGGACACCGGTACTCAAACCCGCCTCCCACTGAGCCCTGGCGATTTCCATCGCTTCTTCCGGGCGATCCACCCGGATATTGAGCGGAAGACCGCTGGAGATGGAATAGAAGGCGGGCAATTCATTGGTTTGATAGCCGATCACCGGTACGCCCTGCGTTTCCAACACCTCCATGGTCAAGGGAAGATCCAGGATTGCCTTGGCCCCGGCGCAGACGACTAATACGGGGGTTCGACCCAGTTCAATTAAATCGGCTGAAACATCCATTGGAGCATTGCGATGGACACCCCCGATGCCGCCGGTGGCAAACACCTTGATGCCAGCCATGTGTGCTGCAATCATCGTGGCTGCCACGGTTGTGCCGCCATTTTCTTTACGTGCAATCGTTACGCCAAAATCCCGCCGGCTGACCTTGCGAGTTCCTGGTTCCGCCTGGCCAAGACGCTCCACTTCCTGGAGGGTCAAACCAACATGCAATTCGCCATCCAACAAGCCGACTGTGGCCGGCACAGCGCCTGCCTGGCGGACTTCATCTTCAAGCGAGAGAGATAATTCGATATTCTGCGGGATGGGCAAGCCGTGGGTTAAGACGGCTGTTTCCAGGGCGACGAGTGGTTGATGATCCTTAATTGCTTTTTCAACTTCTGGACTGTATTGAATTTTCATATTTTTTTACCTTTCTTCTGGGGTAACGTAATGCATATGATCCTCGCCGGTGATGGATTGGTTTAAAATCTCCAGTGAGTTGGCAAGTCTTTCGGGAATGGGTCTGCCGGATTCAACAATCTCTTCGGCAGCATTCTTCAGGACACCGGCATAATCTTTTAGCAATAACAGGATGATCCGTGGTTTATTGCGGGATTGTGAGAATAAGCTACCAAAAGTAAGGATGGGATGCAGGTTGTTCAAACCAACCAGGTGTCCCAGCCGCTGCTGAGATTGGAGCGTTTCCAAAACCCGCTTGTGGCCGAGTGCAATGCTTTCATTATTGAGGCGTAATGCTTCACGGTGCTGACTGGTCAGCACGTCGATCTCGTGGCTCCAGGTGCCTACATCAATCCATTCAAGATGGATGCCGCGTTGCCCGGCTTTTTGTTGAAAGCTGGAAGCAAATGTGGCATAAAATTGGCTGGAAAGACGCGAACGCGGGATGAACTGGGATGGCTCTGACTTAACAGGTCGATGGAAAATAATTCGTCTCGGGCGGGCTTTTCCATTTTCGAATTTGGCAGCTTTTGGCTTCTTGTGAGAGAGGCTAAAGCAACCTTTTCGGAATGTCCGCGATTTCCTTTGCCTGAGGCGTGCCATATATATCTGAAGGGATTCCAACAGCTCGATTTGGCGGCGAATTTCCGGCTCGCCGATGGAGGATAAAAGTTCACCCAGGGTGTATTGACTGATGAATTGGATGAGTTCCCCTGTCACCAGACCAACCACCGTTTTGGAAAGAACACTGGCCGTGCTGCCGCTGGCTGGTTGCCCATAAACCAGGGCTAGAATCGCGGGTTCCGAGAAAGGGAATGGGTGTTTGAGAGAAGATTCACTGCCGTCTCGTTGGATGGAAAACAACAGGCGGATGTTGCGCAGTTGAATGGGAATACCATCTTTCGTGCGACCGGTTACCTTGTCCAACGGGATTGATTGCGGGCGGAGATCGACTGCCTGGCGGAGCCGGGTAAATCCAGGCATGAAATAACTGCGCGCCACAGTCGGCCCTACCACTTCCACCCTGCCATCAGGATGTTCAAAGACTGCGGCATTATCCAGGTGGACTTGAACAAAAGCCGGACCGCCGATCTTGAGCGCGGTGGATTTCTGGTCTTCCCTGGCAAAATTGCCTTCCTGGATATGAACTGTTTGGAAATCCGGAAATGCAAAAGCAGAGCGGGTGACATAAAGATTTGCCAGGCGTGTGTCGTGCAGTTCAAAAATATCATCCAGGTAAATGGCGGCAATTCGGCTGGCCAGCCAGATTGGGAAAACCAGTGCTAGGATGTGTTGAAGGATCTTTGCAGAAAAGAAGAGTTTAATCGTTTCCCAGCCAAGGATCAGCAGGTTCGTTAGTTTTGTTGAGAAATCCAAGGCTGGGTTTTGCAAATTAAAGATGATTACATCGCACGCAGGACAGGTCTGTTCAATGACTACCAGGAAGCCCCAGGTTACCACGAGGATGGCGATGATGCTCACCAAACGAACCTGGGCGGCCGTGTGACTGGTGGAAAAGACCATATTCAGCCATTTCGACTCTTCGGATTGAGCTGGAGGAGTTTTCGGACGGTCTTTCATCGCCTACTCCTCCAACCATTCGAGGATCCGTTGCAGGTTATCGATATCCTCGCGAGTCATCTGGATCAATTGGGCGTCCGAGCCGCAAAGCTTCATATTACCTTGAATGAGCAGCCGCAGAATTTCGCTTGCCGCCAATTTCTCTGATTTGGAATGAACACCGAGTTCCTGGACGACAGCCAATGCAAAATCAATGGCCGCCTGATGTCTGCCTTGTTCAGCAGCCAGGGCACGCCGTTTCTCAACGATCGCCCGCTCTTCTTCAGCCCGTTTAAGCCAGGTCGTTTTCCAGTGATCCAGCAGTCGTTCTTCATCATCCCTGCGGAAGCGCAAATTACTGATACTCACGCTGAGGACGACAATCCCCCGGGATTGCAGGATTTGAAATTCGCGACTTGGAGTCTGCTGATGGATGGGTCGTCCATCTGGACCGAGGGATTGATTACCTTTGGCATCCTTCTTCAGGATTGGTTTGCCGAAATCGTCCAGGCTATCCACCATGGGCTTCTGCAAGCGGTCCCGGACTTGTTGAATGACGAATTGCAAAACGCCAGCCGGTTCGTTAGGATCCTGCTCGTAGAGTTCGAACAGGGTGAATTTGGCCAGGATTTCCCGCCAGATATCTACGGCGAGCAGGGTGGGTAATTGCATCCAATTTGCTGTTCGATCGGGGCTCGATTCATTCGAGATGTCTGCATCCAATGGGCGGCCTGTGATGGCACGGCGAACGGATTCAGGACGGTAGCCAAAGCGGGTGTTGCCCTCGCCTTCCTCCGCCACGAGCCGGAAAGAGACGGAGATGTTTGGAACCACCTCGTGATTATCCCGGGTGACAGCCTGGGTCTCAAAACGACGGGCAAGCCGTTCCTTATGATCCTGGATGCTCTCTTTTTTCACTCTTTTTTCAAAGCCCAAGCCTTGCCCGGCAAGCATCCGCTCAATGATATCATCCGGCTCAATCGGCCCAAGGCGGCTGGACTGGCGGTGCAAATCCACGGTCCCACCGACGGTTTCATCTTTTTCCGTGAAGGCAATTCCAGGCCCAACCGCCCGGGTGTAATGGGTCGGTTTTTGCAGCAAGGCTGCTGAAGCCGTATCCAGCAGGATGACCCCCGGCCCTTTGCGGTTCTTCTCTGAACCGCGGGCGCGGATTTGACCGCTTTCGATGAATAAGGCCGGGCCGTGGAAACCAGTCAGATAATCAAACAGGCGCTGGGCAGCCGTCTGACGATCAGCGGTTTTCCGAACCGGAAGGACGAACTGGGCAAAGAAGAATAGCCAGAAGACGATGCCGAAAACGCAGAGAAGTAAGTCCAGGAAGATGGCCGGCACCCTGGATTCAAGTTTCCCACTAATAAAAACAATGATTAGATAAATGACCCCCCACCCGACACAGCCAAGGATGACCCGGATGAATGGCGTATTCCCCAAGAGATTTGACTTTGGTTTGTCCATGTTCTTAATATTGTATAACAAAATCAGGTACAAGTGCGAAAAAGCCACCGGGTAAGGTATAATCCCGCCATCAGGAGGCTGATGAAGGAGCGCAATCGATCCATTTTCCGAAAAATGTTACCCGGCCTAGGGCTGGGATTTATTGCACTGGTGATTTTAATGTTCATCGGGGACTTGCGCCAGGTTCTCCAGTTGCTGGCGAACTTCAACTGGTGGATTTTCCCCCTGGCCATGGTGTTCACCCTTTTCAATTATGCCCTGCGCTTTCTTAAATTCCATTATTACCTGGGGCAAATCGGTGCAAAAGGGATTGGATGGAAGGAGAGCCTGCGCCTGTTTGTGGGGGGCTTTCCGCTGGCAGTCACTCCCGGCAAGGTTGGAGAAGTACTAAAGGCCGTGTGGATTCAACAGAAATGCGGCTTGCCGGTTGCGCGAGGGGTATCCGTGGTCGTGGCGGAAAGAATCAGCGACGGGATGGCGGTGTTGCTGCTTTCCACCCTCGGGGTAATCGCTTATCCGCGCTATTGGCCGGCCTTTGCGATTGTGTTCATCCTGCTGGCCGGGATCATCGTCGTTTCCCAGGTGAGAACGGCGGCCCTTTGGCTGCTAAATCTGGCTGGACGGTTGCCACTGATCAAACGCCTGGCGGGCGGTTTACGGGAATTCTATGAGGGTAGTTATGCCCTGTTTCGACCGGCCTCAACCCTGCTGGCAGTCGGCCTGGGTATGGTTTCCTGGCTTGGCGAAGGAGTGGGCTTCTATTTTATCCTTTTGGGCCTGGGATTGCCGCCATCGATCCAGCTCCTGGCCACGGCAGTTTTCATATTATCCTTTTCAACGGTCATTGGGGCGGTATCTGCGCTGCCTGGAGGGTTGGGCGCAGCAGAAGCTTCCATTGCCGGTATGCTGACTTTACTGGCAGGAATCGACCCATCCACAGCGGCTGCCGCTACGCTGCTGATCCGGCTGGCCACATTATGGTTCGGGGTCGGCCTGGGACTGCTGGTCTGGCTGGTTTCTCCTGAATTGATTGGACTGAAACTGGAAAATGGAAAAACGGTTGAAAGTTGATTTTCACTGTCATACCCAATACTCAGGCGACAGTCTGACTCGCCTGGAGGACCTGGCCCGGGCAGCCCAAAAGGCTGGACTGGACCGGGTGGTGATCACAGACCACAACAACCTGGAGGGAGCCAAACGGGCTGTCGAGCTCTATCCGGATTTATTTATCCCGGGGGAGGAAATCCTGACCGACCGGGGAGAACTCCTGGCTGCGTTTGTCACGGAATGTATTCCCAGGGGTCTCCATTGGATGGAGGCGATTGAGAGGCTCAAAAAACAAGGTGCCTTTATCAGTGTCTCTCATCCCTACGACCATTTCAGGCATGGATGGCAGGAAAAAGACTTATCCGAACTGGTTGAATGGGTGGACGCCATAGAAGTGTTCAATGCGCGCTGCTACTCTCCCCGCTTCAACCACCTGGCCGGTGAATTCGCCTTGCGGATGAACCTACCGGGGACGGCAGGTTCCGACGCGCACACACCGGGGGAGGTTGGCCGGGGGTCCCTGGAACTGCCAGCCTTTTCCAATGCGGAAGAATTGCGAGCAGTGGTTCGCGAAGCCCAGGTACACGGTCAGCTATCCCCGCGCTGGGTTCACCTGAAATCGACTTATGCAAGATGGGTCAAAAAGCTGCGCAGTCGAAAAGCGATTTCACCTTGACGCCTGCACAGCAAAGGATAAAATAATAAAGCTCGGGGCGATGGCGGAATCGGCAGACGCAACGGACTTAAAATCCGTCGCTGGAGACAGCGTGAGGGTTCGACCCCCTCTCGCCCCACACAAAGACAGGCCATTTAATATGGTCTGTCTTGTTTTTTCGGAGCAGGCTAGCGATTTAGCGTTTCACCACATTCGGCAGGTTGTCAATATAGGGAGGATAAACAACGCCATTTTCGGTGATAATTGCCGTTATATATTCAGCCGGGGTAACATCGAAGGCCGGGTTATATACCGGCGTATTGGGCGGAGCAATTTGCACACCATCAAACCGGGTGATTTCATCCGCCGCCCGTTCTTCAATCACGATTGAATCCCCCGATGGAATGGTGAGATCGATCGTACTGGTGGGACCAACACTATAGACAGGGATCCGGTGAGCCCGGGCGGCCAGGGCAAGATTATAGCTGCCAACCTTGTTGGCCACATCTCCGTTGGCTGCGATCCGATCGCAACCGAAGGTGACCAGGT
>CAYOOA010000001.1:89215-118870 GCA_964405455.1 uncultured Anaerolineaceae bacterium
TTGTTGGCCACATCTCCGTTGGCTGCGATCCGATCGCAACCGAAGGTGACCAGGTCCACGTGTCGGGTGCGCATGATATGCCCGGAGGCGCCATCCACCACCAGGGCAAATGGAATGCCCCACTGCTGGAGTTCCCAGGCGGTCAAACGGGCACCCTGCAGGCGGGGACGGGTTTCATCCACATAGACAAATACATTCCGACCGCTCTCATGGGCTGCGCGGATCACACCCAGGGCAGTGCCATGGCCGATGGTCGCCAGGGTACCCGTGTTGCAATGGTGAAAAAATACCGCGTTTTGAGGAACCAGCGGGAGGGCGTTTTGGCCAATCCGTCGATTCGAATTGACTTCTTCTGCTTCGATTCTTTCTGCTTCAGTCAGCAGGATTGCATACCATTCAGTGGAAGAAAGTTGGTCATGAGCAGATGCACAGGCCAACATGCGATTGATTGCCCAGCCCAGGTTGACGGCGGTGGGGCGGGATAGACGGAGAAGGTCAGCCGCTTTCTTCAGTTCAGCCTGTCTAGCGGGATCGCTCTGGTTTGCAATTTGACGGGCAGCCAGGACCAGCCCGTAGGCGGCAGCAACTCCAATAGCCGGGGCGCCGCGAATGGTCATGTTGCGGATGGCTTCAGCCGTCTCCTCCACTGTATGAAAATCAACATAAATGACTTCAAGAGGCAGGCGGCGTTGATCCAGCAGGCGCAGACAGTCACCCTGCCAGGTGAGAGGGTAATATTCAGCCATTGATCAATGGGCGATACGATTTACCATGAAAATCAATGGGATGGAAACGCAGGTGACGCACAGCAGCACCAGGCCAATGATCAGGACCCAGATCCACTTTCCCATTTGCTCGATGATCGACTGAGACTTGGGTGCCGAAGAAGCCGGCGGCTCAAACTGGGCGTAAGATGGGCGTTCTTCAGTGGTGGCAGGTGTGGAAGGTTCTTCCACTGCCGGGGGTGGTGTGACTGGTTCGGAGACCAGCGGGACGGGTTCTGGCTCAGGATTAACATCCCGGGGGGAATATTCTTTGGCCAGACCGGCGCTGGGGCGTAAATCCGGGCTCGCTGCAGAGAGGTCTACATCAAAATCCCGGTTGCAATAAGGGCAAGTGACATGGTTGCTGTCGCTGGTCAGCGTCAGGGCAGCTCCACAGGCAGGACAGGAAGTTGAGAATTGCATGAATATCTCCTTGAGATGTTTTTTCTATTCCGGGCGAAAAGCCTGGCGAACCAGGTTCTCATCAAAAAAGCCGGAGCTTTCACCGGTGGTGGCGAATTGATAGACTGCGGCGGTATAAACGCCGCTCAAGGTGGATTGCACCAGGCCGATGATCATCAGGAAAAGAACCATCAGGATGCCGGTTAGGATTATCACCCAGGTGGTTTGAATATACGTCACAACCAACCACATAATCGGGATATAGAGCAGGATGGTCAAGATAAACACCAGGGCAAAAACGGCACCGATGCCAAAATTGCCAACGATTTGTTCACCCCAACTGCGGCGCAGGTGGGAGACGCTGCGCTTGATGGCCTCAATCGGGCCTAGGCCTTCAACGGCCAGAACTGGCACAACCAGGAAAGTGGCAACGGACCAGCCGAAGCCGAGGATGGATGAAATCATTTTGCCGAGGCCGCCTTTTTTGGCAATGGCTTTCAGGATCATCCCGACCGTGGCAGCGATAACGGCGTAGCCCATGATCGCTCCAAAGCGGCTGAAAGCGATGCGGAAGCCATCCTTCACCGTCGGGTCGCCACCTTTCAGGCGGATCATGGCTGCACCGACCAGGGCGGTACTGAAGAAGAAGATTACCGCGTACTGGACGATGTAGTAAAGAAACGCAACTACGAAGCTCAAGATGCCCCAATTATTTTCACTGAACAGACCGGCGAAAATACTCGGGACAAAGAAGGAAAGCGTGACTATTACCAGGCCGATGGAAGAGATGATCGGAAAGATCATCAATTCTTTATCGGCTTTCAGGACGCGAAAACTGGCTTTGACCAATTCCCAACTGGCAGAAAAAGTATTCATCTTCGGTCTCCTGGTTCTATATACGCAATTACAAGGTGCAGGTTGTATTATTCGTTGGATTTGCGTTCCGGGTCGCGGCCCTGGCGATCCTTGCCCAATTCCTGCGAGCGCTCATAAGCAGCCCAGACGGCGCGTGAAATGGCCGTGCGGAAACCGGCTTTTTCCAGGTAATACAGGGCAGCGGCGGAGGTTCCGCCGGGGGAGGTGACCTGGTTGCGCAGGGCGGCGGGGTGCAGCTTCTGCTGGGAGTAATATTCCACGGATCCACGCAGGGTTTGCAAAACCAGTTGTTCGGCAATACGGCGCGGAAAACCCAGGTGAACGCCGGAATCAATCAAGGCTTCCAGGAAAAGGAAAACATAAGCCGGCCCGGTTCCGGATAAAGCCGTGGCCATATCCAGGTAGTTTTCTTCCTCCACCTGGATTTCAGCCCCCAGGGCAGACAGGATCTGCCGAATCAACTCAACCTGTTCTGGAGAGACCTCTGGGGTCGCCATCCATACCGTGATGCCCTGTCCGATCTGGGCTGGCGTATTGGGCATGGCGCGAACCACACAAGCATGATCCAAGCCTTTGCTCAAAAGCTCCAGCGATGCGCCGGCAACAATGGAAAGCACCACCGATCCAACTGGGATTTTTCCTTTCAACCCGGCCAATACGCGTTCCAATTTCTGCGGCTTGACTGCCAGGATTACAACATCCGCTTGCCCCACTGCCTGGGCGTTATCCGTGATAGCCTGGATGCCATATCGTTCGCTCAATTCGGCTGCCCGTTCAGGACGGGGGCCGCTGGCAATGATGCGCTCCGGCAGAGTGACCTGGTTGCGCACCAGGCCGGCAATGATGGCTTCTCCCATGGCGCCGGAACCAATCAGACCGACCAATGGATGTGGATTCATAGGGTCTATTCCTGTGGAACCGGGATGGTTGCGCCAGACCAACGGGCGTAAATCGCCATGGAGATCAGCCGGTTGGCGCTTTTTTCCTGCAATGTGACTTCACCTGCCTGGACGGTGCCGCCGCGCGAGCGGGTCACTTCTTCCACGGCATAATGCAAGGTGAGAGCGGATGCTTTAACAGCATAGGCTGTGATTAGCATGAATACAGCTTTTGGACTGAGGAGTTGGGCACAGTTCTCCAGCAGGTTGGGGAGCAGTTTGTAAAACTCCCAGACCTCCCCTTTGGGACCGCGCCCGAATTTCGGCGGATCCAGGATGATGCCGTCATAAGCGGCCCCGCGCCGAGCCTCCCGTTGGACAAATTTGAGAGCATCATCCACAATCCAGCGAATTGAATTGGCATCCAGGTTGGAAAGTTGCTGGTTGTCCCGCGCCCAGGTGACAGCTTTACGCGAAGCATCCAGGTGGGTGACCCGCGCACCTGCCGCAGCTGCTGCCAGGCTGGCCAGGCCGGTATATCCAAAGAGGTTCAGGACGGTGACCGGTCGCCTGGCTGCCTTGATGGATTGCGAAATCCAATCCCACTGGCAGGCCTGCTCCGGAAACACCCCCACGTGACGGGAAGCAGATAGGGAAGCCCAAAACCGCAGGCCTTGGTATTGCATTTGCCAGCGTTCAGCAACCTGGGTGTGAATTTTCCAATGCCCGCCATTTTCTTCCGGGGATGGAATAAATGTGGCATGAGCAACCTGCCAATCCTTCACTGGCAGGTTGGGTTGCCAGACAGCTTCTGGTTCCGGTCGAATTAATTTGTATGGACCATAACGCTCCAGCTTCAGGCCGCCGCCTGAATCCAATAATTCATAATCCACCCAATCGGGGGAAGTGAGGAGATGGATCAAGGGGAGAGGCGAATGAAGTTCCGGCATGAGAAAAGTATACCATTATTGATTTCCCCAGTCTTCCCGGATTCCCGATTCTGGGGTAGAGTCACAAAAACCATCATGGAGTGTGCTTGATGAGCTTGTTCGATGAAGTGATTGAGCGGAGAAATACGGATAGTTTCAAGTGGAATACATTCGATCCGGATATTCTGCCGATGTGGGTGGCGGATATGGATTTCAGAGCTCCCCAGGCTGTCATAAATGCCTTGCAGGAACGGGTGGCTCATGGGATTTTTGGATATCCCAAAGAGGCAGAGGAGTTAAAACAGGTAATTGCTGAGCGGATGGAGCGGTTATACGGCTGGAAAGTTGATCCTGAAGCAGTGGTTTTCATCTCCGGCGTGGTGACTGGTTTTAACCTGGCCTGCCGCACCTGCGCAAAGCCGAATGGTGAAGTGCTGATGCAGACACCGGTTTATTTCCCATTCTTCTGGGCTCCCGGATACACCGGGATGAAACGGGTGGATAACCCGCTGCTGGTGAATGAAAGTGGCAGATACGAGATTGATTTTGACGCTTTTGAAGCTGCGGTTAACCCGAATACTGCCTTGTTCATGCTATGCAACCCGCACAATCCGGTTGGACGGGTCTTCAACCCGGCGGAATTAACCCGCCTGGCTGAAATCTGCCTGCGCCACCGTATCCCGATCTGCTCGGATGAGATCCACAGTGATTTGATCTTCCCGGGAGGAAAGCATACTCCCATCGCAAGTCTTTCTAAGGAAGTTGAACAAAACACCATTACTTTAATTGCCCCTTCCAAGACTTTCAATATCGCCGGGCTGGAATGTTCGGCTGCGATCATTCCAAACAAGGAGTTGCGGGATCAATACAATACCGCCCGGATGGGTTTGGCTGGAGGAGTCAACCTGCTAGGACTGACTGCGGGTTTGGCTGCTTATAGGTACGGCCAACCCTGGCTGGATGATCTGCTGGACTACCTGGCGGGTAACCGGGATTTCCTGGCCAGCCAGATCCAAACCCGGATGCCGGGGTTGAAGATGACGCCGATGGAGGGAACCTACCTGGCCTGGGTGGATTGCCGGGAGGCAGGATTGGGTGAAAAGCCGGCAGAATTTTTCCTTAAAGAAGCCCGGGTGGGATTGAATGAAGGAGCGATGTTTGGCAAGGAGGGCAGCGGCTTTGTCCGGATTAATTTCGGATGCCCGAGAAGCCTGTTGGAAGAGGGTATCAACCGCATGGTTGAGAGCCTGGAACGGAGAAAATAACTGGATGGAATCACAAATTGAACGATCTCCCCGGAGAGGTTGCCTGGGGAGGGTTGGTAAATTTTTGCTTGCACTGATTATTCTTATTGGGATCATCCCTGCTGCATACCTTACTTTATGGGGGTTGGGCGGTTTACTGGTGGTTGCCGACCCATTGGAAAAAGTCAGCACGATCGCCGTGTTGAGCGGAGATGAGGTGATCCGCTTCAAAGAAGCCCTCCACCTTTTAAGGGATGGGTATGCTCCACTGGTAATTTTGACAGAAACTGCCAACATGCCAGGCGGTGGGAATTCCTTAAATTTGGTGGATAAAATCATCCTGGCCAGACAGATGGGTATTGCCAGCGAAGCCATCCTGGTCACGAAAAGCACTGCCACCAGCACCCGGGATGAATCCCAGGCGATCCTGGCGGTTGCCCAACAGCGAAAATTTAATTCCATCATAGTGGTCACAGATCCATATCATTGTTTTCGGGCCCGCCTGCTCTTCAGGAGCGCCTTTGCCGGCTCCGGGATCAAGGTGATCGTCCGGCCGGCCAGGGATCACTGGTATAAGTCCGCCACCTGGATGCTGTCATCTGAAGGGTGGCGGGCAACGATGAGCGAGTATGTCAAACTCTTCGGCATCCTGATCGGCATCCGCGGCGACTGACCAATCCCAAACAATGTGCTAGAATTTTGATACCAATGAACGAAACCTCTGACCTGGATTCGGCATGAAACGATGGATATTGCTTGCAGGGTGTTTTTTCATGCTTGCTGGTTTAATCCTGGTTGTAGTCATGCGCCCAAGGCTGCAAGCCATCGAAAAATACCAGGCTCAGTTGGAGGCAGCCGTTCATGATGGGGATCTTCTCCAGCAGGCTCAAGCCATGGAAAACCTGGCATCCCTTGAAGCATGGAAAACGACCTTAGCTCAACAAAGTGCTGAGGCATACCTGCAGGGGGGAGATACCGAAGCGGCGATTCGCATGTTTGAACGGGCTGAAAGGAGGGGAGCCATATCCGCCGGTGGCAGACTTGCCTATGGGGATGCGTGCCTCACCATTGACCAACCGGAAAAAGCGATCTTGCAATGGAAACTGGCTATTCAATCCGGGAATATGACAGGCTACCAGCGGCTGGATGAACACTACCGGAGTGTGAAGGATTGGGCGAGTTATACAAATAATCTCGACCAATGGATGGCTGCGGAACCCATGAATGGCTATCCCTTTTTACAGAATGCATACTTGCAGGCAGCCCGGGGAAGTGATGAAGCGGCCTCTGATTTGCGTATAGCCATGGAAAAGAACCCGGATCTCGTTAGTGTAATTGAACCAGTGGAAAATGCAATCCTGCTGGGAAGCGATTCGGCCGAAAATGGTTACCAGGCCGTCCTGGTCGGAAGAGCCCTGGGGGGAGTGGGTGCCTGGGACCTGGCTGAGTTGGCCTTTGGAAGGGCGATTGAACAAGCCCCGGAGTATGCCGAGGCGTGGGCGTTTCTTTCAGAAGCACGTTACCAGCAAGGATTGGACGGTCAGCCTGAAATTCAGAAGGCGTTGGAAATGAATCCCGACTCGGTGGTTGCCCAGGCTTTATATGCGCTGCGGTTGCGGCGCGAGGGCCATCCAAAGGATGCACTTCCCTACCTGCAGGCCGTGGCGAAAATGGAACCAAACCAGATTGCCTGGCGGGAGGAGATCGGCCGGACACTGGCGGAAACGGGAGATATCAATGCTGCCCTGGCTGAATTTCAAGCAGCGGTCGATTTGCAACCCAATAATCCGGAGGCGTGGAAAGAGCTGGCCCGGTTTTGCATCGAATATAATTTTGAAATCCGGGGAACAGGTTTGCAGGCAGCCCGACAAGCGCTGACCTTGCAACCGGGAAATGCAGAAGCATTGGACTTGATGGGTTGGACGATGTTTTTGCTGGAAGATACGACGAGTGCGGAACGCTTCTTGCATCGATCATTGGAAGCAGATCCAGGATATGCCGGGGCATCCCTACACCTGGGCCAGGTGTACCTGAACACCGGGCAGGAGGTCGAAGCCCGGCAAAACCTGACCCAGGCGAGCCGACTGGCAAGCCCCGGGAGTGAAACCAAGTTGCTGGCGGATCGATTGCTGGAACGCTATTTTGGGATTACGGAGACATCACCATGAAAACAAAAATCTGGTTTGCCTGTGCTATTCTGGCTCTCATCCTTTGCGGTGGTTGCAGCATCCTGGAATCCAAGAGCACCCCGCAACCGGGGGCCCTCCTGCTGGCGGATGATTTCAGTAATCCAAAAACCGGCTGGGATACCTGGCAGGATAAGGACGGGTCCATGGTGGCGTACCAAAATGACGGCTTGCGTATCCTGGTAAATGCTGAGCAGTTTGATTTTTGGTCCCGGCCAGGGAAGACCTTTACAGATGTGCATGTTGAAGTGGATGCTGCCAAAGTGGGCGGTCCCAATGATAATGATTATGGGATCATCTGCCGCTACCAGGACAGAAACAATTTTTATGCGTTGTTAATCAGCAGCGATGGCTATTATGGTACCCTCAAAGTGAAAGAGGGCGTTTATACGCTTATCGGGACAGATACCATGCAATTCAGTGAATCGATCCGCAAGGGTGAGGCGATCAATCAAATCCGGGCGGATTGCGTGGATGACGGACTGATCCTGTGGGTCAATGGGGAAAAATTATCGATCGTGCGGGATGCTGATTTTCAGAATGGGGATGTAGGTGTAATTGCAGGGACGAATGAAACAGCCGGTGTGGATATTCTCTTTGACAACTTTGTAGTGTACAATCCATGACCGTATGAAGGTCTATTTTGATACGGTTGGCTGCCGGTTAAACCAAAGCGAAATTGAAAAAATTGCCAGCCAGTTCCGGGCTGCCGGCCATGAAGTGGTGGATACCCAGGCCCAGGCAGACCTGGTATTGGTGAATACCTGCGCCGTAACAGCAGAGGCGGCTTCTGATTCCCGGCAAAAAATTCGCAAGGCGAGCCGGGCCGGGGCCAGTGAGATCGTGGTGACAGGCTGCTGGGCGACGCTGGATCCGCAAGGAGCCGCAGATCTACCCGGTGTTACCCGGGTTGTCCCCAACCTGGAAAAGGACCAAATTGTCGGAGAAGTGTTGCACATTTCCAGCGAAACTTTTGACCTGGAACCGTTGGAGCGCCATCCGCTGCCAGGCATCCACCAGCGGACGCGGGCGTTTATCAAGGTGCAAGACGGCTGTGACAATCACTGTACTTTCTGCATCACGCGGGTGGCGCGGGGAGCCGGACGAAGTCAGACTGTCCAACAAATCCTGGGGGATATCCAATCAGCCGTGGATGGAGGAGCCAAGGAAATTGTTCTGACTGGTGTGCACATGGGTTCATGGGGGCAGGATTTTAACCAACCGACTCACCTAATGGACTTGATCAAGATCATCCTTGAGGAGACGGAGATCCCCCGCTTGCGACTTTCCTCTCTGGAGCCGTGGGATCTGCCAGATGGATTTTTCGACCTGTGGAAAAATCCCCGTTTTTGCCGGCACCTACATCTCCCGCTGCAATCCGGCTGTGGCCGGACGCTGCGCCGGATGGCGCGAAAAACCACCCCGGAAACTTATGCTGGTATTGTTTCCCGGGCCCGCGAAGTCCAACCTGAAATGGCCATCACTACGGACCTGATCGTAGGTTTTCCGGGGGAGACGGAGGCTGATTTTGAGGAAAGCCTGGAATTTGTCCGGGAAATGCGTTTTGCTGCCGGACATGTGTTTAACTTCTCTGCCCGTCCAGGCACACCGGCGGCTCGGTATCCCGACCAGGTTCATCCAAATGTTCGCAAGGATCGTTCCGCCCGGATGAGGGCGGTGACAGCAGCTTCTGCGTTCCAGTATCAATCCGGTTTCCAGGGGAAAACAGCCGAAGTCCTCTGGGAATCAGCCTCTGGATTAGGGCCCAATGGCTGGCAGATGGAAGGAATGACGGATACCTATATCCGTGTAAGGGCTTTCTCAGCAGATAATATCTGGAACCAGGTCAATACTGTAGTTTTGGAAGAACAGCTTGATTCGGGCTTCCTGGGAATCATTCAAAGATAGGATGATGACAAGACCATGAAATGGTGGCAAACAGCTGTTTTTTTCCAGGTCTATCCGCCTGCCTTTGCGGATGGAAATGGTGACGGGATTGGGGATTTACCCGGTTTGATTCAGAAGTTGGATTATTTGCAGGATCTTGGTGTGGATGCCATCTGGCTTTCACCACATTATCCTTCGCCCATGGTGGATTGCGGCTATGACATATCAGATTACTGTGCGGTGGATTCTCACTATGGAAGCCTGGAGGATTTCAAGCGCCTTGTGGCGGAGATCCATCAACGGAAGATGCACCTTGTCCTGGACCTGGTGCTAAACCATACCTCTGATCAACATGAATGGTTTCAAGAGGCACGCTCCAGCCGGGAAAATCCGAAACACGATTGGTATGTCTGGCGAGAAGGCGAACCCGGCACTCCGCCAAATAATTGGTTTTCCACTTTTGGCGGCTCCGCCTGGGAGTGGAATCCACTCACCGGCGAGTATTATTACCACTTTTTCTTCAAAGAACAACCGGATTTGAACTGGAGAAACCCGGCAGTCCAGCAGTCCATGTTCGAGATGATCCGCTTTTGGCTGCGACTGGGGGTGGACGGTTTTCGGTTGGATGCGGTTGGGACGATTTTTGAAGATCCAGCTTATCCTGACCAGGAAAGCGGCATAAACCAGGATCAATTTGAGCAGTTGGAAATCCAGGCTGCTCATTCTGAGGATCAGGCATATTATGTAAAGTTGTGGGAATTGGGCTTCAAACATCAACATGATCGGTCAGAAGTGCATGAGTTGATGAAAGAAATCCGCAAGGTGGTGGATGAATTTGAAGACCGTGTCTTGATCGGTGAAACGGATGATATTGCATTTTACGGCAACGGGAATGATGAAATACATTTGAACTTCAATTTCCCTTTGATGCGAACCAACCAGTTAACTGCGCGCTGGATTTTGGAAAACCAGCGAGAGCGGCTGGCGACACTCCCTGAGGGCGCCTGGCCGTGTAACACGCTCAACAACCATGATACCGGGCGGGTTTGGTCCAACCTGGGGGATGGGAAGAACGACCTGGCACTGGCGAAACTAAGCCTTGCAGTTGTGCTTTTCCTGAAAGGTACGCCGTTTCTTTTTAACGGGGAAGAAATCGGGATGCGGAATCATTATTCCTTCGAACTGGAGGACTTCCGTGATCCACTCAGCCTCCGCGGCTATCACCTGGTGCGGAAATGGGGCGGAGCGAACCATGCTGAGGCGCTGCAATACGCTGCCCACCGGGGCCGGGACAAAGGACGTACCCCGCTGCAATGGAGCGGTGAAGCAAACGGCGGATTTTGCCCGATGGGTGTGAGACCGTGGCTGCCAGTTTCAAAAGACTATGAAGAAGGGGTGAATGTAGCCGTCCAACGAGCTGATCCGAACTCGTTGTGGTCTTTCTACCGGCGAATGTTGCATTTTCGACAGGCTCATCCAGAGTTGGTGGTGGGTGAATATCAGCCCCTGGAAACTGATGAAAAGCTATTGGCCTTCCGGCGCTTTACTCCTGAGGAGAGTTGCCTGGTGCTGATAAACTTTTCGGATCAGACGATCCATACAATGATACGCGGCTGGCAGGGCTCTGCTGAGTTGATTTTTAATTCAGACCCGGATGCTAGATCTGCTCAGTCATTCGCCGATGTGCAAGTACATCCATTTGAAATCTGGATTGGACAGGAGAAATAATCAGTCGGCGTCCTTGTGCAGAACGCCACTTGATTAGAACCCCAGGCTCTGGTTCATCTGTTTGAGGACCTGGGCTGATTTCTTTACGCCTTCAAGCTCAGTCAGTGACAACTCCAGGTGAATAGCCCGCTCCACACCGCCGCGGTCAATCACACTGGGCAGGCTGAAACAGACTCCTTCAATTCCATAATAATTCTCAATGAGACTAGAAACGGAAAGGACAGTACTCTGATCGCGGACGATGGCTTCTACAATCCGGGTCAGGCCGACGGCTATGGCGTAATAAGTGGCGCCTTTGAGCTGGATGATTTGGTAGGCGGCATCCCGGGTTTGCTGGAAAATCTCTTCCAGGTCAGAATCCTGACAGCCCAGGTTGTTTTGTCGGCAAAAAGTAGCCAGGTTCATCCCGGCAATATTGGCCAATGACCAGACCGGTACTTCACTATCACCGTGTTCGCCGATGATATAGCCATGCACCGAACGGGGATCCACGCCAAAGCGTTGACTGATCAGGTATCTGAACCGGGCAGTATCCAGGATGGTGCCGGAGCCAAATACCCGGCTGGAGGGCAGGCCGGATAAGCGCAGAGAGGCAAGCGTTAAAACATCCACCGGATTGGCTGCCACCAGGATGATGCCGTGCGGATTGTGCTTGACTACTTCCGGGATGATGGACTTCAAGATATTAACATTTCGACCGGCCAGGTCCAAACGGGTTTCACCGGGTTTTTGGGCACTCCCTGCGGTGATCACCGTCACCAGGGCGCCGCTGGTATCTGCCAGGCTGCCAGACCAGATGCGTGTAGATTGCGCCAGCGGGACAGCGTGATTTAAATCCATCGCTTCACCGGCCGCCCGAGATTGATTGGCATCAATCAGGACAATTTCAGAAGCCAATCCACTGAGCAAGAGAGAAAAAGCAAATGAGGAGCCGACATTTCCGGTTCCAACCACAGCGATTCGAATGGGGGCATGCATTCCATCTGCCATATCTATTTTCTCCTTGCAGGAAAAAGTGATTCTTTGGTCAATGTAACATAATCAACAGGATAAAACAATATGGCAACGAAGGCAATTGGAAGATAACGATTAAGGGTAATGGGGGTTATAAAAAGGGCTATAATAATCAAGCTTTTTAAGTTATTGACGGCTCGGGGTGTACGATTTATAATCATTAGCTTTGTGGCAATGGATACTGTTCCACTAAATAGATAAACCAGTTCAGATTGGTGTTTTGGAAAGAAAGCAATGAATATTCAAGATGATAATGGCACCACCGTTCTCCGGCGAACGGCAGAGACCAAGCCGAGGCGGGGAGTCTCAACCTGGCTGATCGGCCGGCCTTTGTCTACAGCGGATGCGCCGCACCAGACGATTGGCAAGTTGATCGGTTTGGCCGTCTTTTCATCTGATGCCTTATCATCTGTGGCTTATTCAACCCAGGAAATGTTGGTTATCCTGGCGTTTGCCGGAATGGCGGCCTTTCATCTCTCCATTCCGATCGCCCTGGCGATTGTGGGGTTGCTCTTAATCCTTACTCTATCTTATGAGCAAACCATCCACGCCTATCCTGGCGGCGGTGGAGCTTATATTGTGGCCCGGGACAACCTGGGCGAGTTTCCGGCACTGATCGCAGCTGCTGCGCTTTTGACGGACTATACCCTTACGGTTGCCGTCTCTATTTCCTCCAGCGTGGCACAAATCGTTTCTGCTTTTCCCGGCCTTTTTGATTTTCGCGTGTATCTGGCCATTGGGATGATCATCATCGTGATGCTCGTGAACTTGAGAGGCGTCAAGGAAGCCGGCACCGCTTTTGCCATTCCGACCTTCTTCTTTGTCGGACTGATGTATGTCATGCTGGTGGTTGGTCTCATCCGTTGGGCACTGGGCAGCCTGGGAATGGTGAATATGCCCCCAATGGATATGGTGAATGAGATTGCCTCCCCGGCAGCAGTGGGCATATTCCTGATCTTGCGCGCTTTTTCCAGCGGTTCATCGGCTTTGACCGGGGTTGAAGCAATCTCAAATGGGATTACAGCTTTCAAAGAACCGCGCAGCCGTAACGCCGGGATCACGTTGATTTGGATGTCTGTGATCCTGGGATCGCTACTGTTAGGGATCACGGTGCTTGCCAACCAAATTGGGGCCATGCCTTCTGAGGCTGAGACTGTAATTTCACAGCTGGGACGGACCATATTTGGCAGCCGGGGTGTGATGTACTTGCTGGTCATTTCAGCCACCACGGTGATCTTAATGATGGCAGCCAATACCGCTTTTGCCGGTTTTCCGAGACTGAGCGCCCTGACTGCCCAGGATGGCTTTTTACCCCGGCAATTGACTTACCGGGGAAGTCGATTGGTTTATTCAAATGGGATTGTATCATTAGCGATTGCAGCCAGCCTTCTGGTCATTGTGTTCCAGGCCAGTGTAAATAAATTGATTCCATTGTATGCCATCGGTGTTTTTACATCATTTACTCTTTCCCAGGCCGGCATGGCCCGCAGGTGGTGGAAATCCGGCAGGATGACACCTGGAGTTACAGTAAAGGAACGTGGTTCCATACTGGAATACGAGAAAGATTGGTTGTTCAAGATGGTTGTGAACTCCCTTGGTTCCGTCGTTACCGCGGTTGTCATGATGATCTTTGCCATCACCAAATTTGTGGATGGGGCTTACATCGTTATCATCCTGACGCCAATCCTGGTAGCCATTTTCTGGGCAATTCACCGCCATTATCAAAAATTGGCCGGAAAATTATCACTCGAAGATTTCGGAGCGCCGCCACGAATTTCCCGCAACCGGGTCATCCTGGCAATCAGTGGCGTGCACCGTGGAACGTTGAATGCGCTGCGGTATGCCCGTACGCTCTCAGATGATATAACTGCTGTGCATGTTTCCATCGATGATGAAGAAACGGCAAAAATCCAGGAAAAGTGGGAGATCTGGGGCGATGGATTGCGCTTGCAAATCCTAGAATCTCCATACCGCTTGTTTATTGAACCGCTTTTAGAGTATATTGACGATATTTACGCACAACGGCAGCCTCATGAGATTTTATCGATTGTGGTTCCCCATTTTGTGGCAAATGAACCACTTGCCGGTGTATTACATGCCAACACGGCTGAAACCTTGCGGAAAGTTCTCCTGGGCCGCAAAGATATCGTAATTACAGAAGTCCCCTACCAGGTGGATTTATTAGAGAATCAAAAAGGCTAGGAAAGTATGAAAGTAATTGTTGTCGGGTGCGGACGAATGGGGGCTGAGCTTGCGGATCGGTTGAGCAAGCGTAAAGTGGATGTGGCCATAATTGATATAGCTGAAGCAGCTTTTTCGAACCTGCCACCTGATTTTCACGGACGCACAGTGGAAGGTGATGCCCTGAATAAGGATACCATGCACCGGGCAGGGATTGAACACGCGAATGCCCTGGCCGCGGTCACTGATTCCGATGCGTTGAACGCAGTCATTTGCCATGCGGCTCGTCAGTACTACGGAGTTGAACTGGTGGTTGCGCGTAATTATCGACCGACCAGCCGGCAAATATTTGATACATTTAATATCCAGGTGATCAGTGCGACGAGCTGGGGCGCGCAGCGGATGGAGGAAATGCTTTATCACTCCGAAATCCGGGCAATTTATTCAAGCGGCAATGGTGAAATAGAACTCTATGAGTTCACCATTCCTACTGCCTGGGATGGCCATAATGTTTCAGAAGTGGTTCCACAGACCAATTGTGTTGTGACTTCGTTGACGAGAGCCGGACGGGCATCACTTGTAAGCCCGGATTTCATTCTGCAAACCGGGGATATCATCCATATCAGTGCAACCTTTGAAGGTGTTGAAGAAATGAGGAACAGATTGCATTCCAGCCAGGAGGTGCAGAAATGATCGTCGTTATTATAGGCGGCGGACGAACAGGTGCCCAACTGGCCAGGGTGTTGTTGGCTCAGAACCACGAAGTTCACCTGGTTGAGTGTCGGCCAGGCGTTTTAGCCAGAATTCATAAAGAATTGCCCACCGAAGTAATTCATGAGGGCGACCCGATGGATATGCAGGTGCTTGAAACAGCCAAGATCCACCTGGCTGATGTCTTTTGCGCTACATCCACTGAGGATGAGGAAAACCTGACCCTGTGTTACGTAGCCCGGGAGAAATACGGCATCGAGCGCACAATCGCGCGGGTTAACAATCCGCGTAATTCCTGGCTGTTTGGAGAAATGTTCCATGTGGATGCGTCTGTCAACCAGGCAGAAATCATGTCCCGATTAATTGAAGAGGAAATGTCCCTCGGCGATATGATGACTCTGTTGAAGTTGAAAAGAGGGAATTACTCCCTGGTGGAAGAAAAGATTGTGGAAGGTGCACCCGCGGTTGGGAAAGCGATCCAGGAATTAAACCTCCCTGAGACCTGCGTTATAGCAGCCATTATCCGGCATCAGCAGATTATCATGCCGCACGGACACACGCGGTTTGAGGCAGAGGATGAAGTGCTGGCTGTCACCGATCCTGAAGGAGCCCGTTTGCTGGCCGAGGTTCTATCCTCTCCGATGCGTAATGGGAACGGTAACGGGCATCACAACGGTTTGACCGAATAAGAAGCCTCTGGTATAATTAGAAGTCGCCCTGGTTGGGTTGGAAAGTCGCTTTGAGAAGATTAAACTGGTGATCCGTTCACCGATCTTCTCAAGGTGGGCCTCCCCGGGCCAGGTTGCGCGAATTACGACGAATCGAAAGGAAAGGCAATGGTAAAACGTACATATCAACCGAAGATTCGCCGTCGCGTCCGAGTACACGGGTTTCGGGCGCGCATGGCAACCGCGGATGGACGCGAGGTCTTGAAGCGTCGTCGTTTGCGTGGCCGCCGCACTTTAACGGTCAGCGCCAACAACCACGTCAAAGATGTTAAGTGGTAAATCAAATTACGAGCAGATTGGTTAGAAATCACAAGCGGCTTGGCGTGATTTGCAGACAGTTTGTTTGTCAGGCATTAAAAAGGGAAAAGGTTGAAACGCAGGTTTCGCCTGAGGAGTACAACCGAATTTAAGCGGGTGCGGCAGATTGGAAAATCTTATGCTCACCCGCTTGTTGTGTTAATTTTTGAGCCCGGAAACGAAGGTTTAAAAATTGGCATAACAGCCGGAAGATCGGTTGGCAAGGCTGTTGAAAGAAATCGGGCGAAACGAAGGTTGCGGGCGGCAGCTGAACATTGGTTGCCGCAGATTTCAGGCGAGGGAAACCTGGTATTGGTTGCTCGGCAACCCTGTCTCCAGGCTGAATGGTCGGAACTCCTTGATGTCATCAAATCCCTGCTGCTCCGAGCACGCTTGATCAAGAACCCGGAAGCGTAGTTATTCTTGAGTAACGACGAAAATTATCCTAATGAGCCTCGTCTGCGGGACATACCTTTCACGTTGTGGAATGCACCCCGCTGGATTATTTTGGCATTAATCCGTGGATATCAAAAAACCATTTCCCGTTCGCTTCCTGAAAATACCTGCCGATTCTACCCCACCTGCTCGCATTACGGTTACCAGGCGGTCTATAAGTACGGCGCGATTAAAGGCACTGTGATGGCAATCTGGCGAGTGCTGCGCTGCAACCCGTTTAATCCGGGCGGCTACGACCCGGTGCCCTGATTGCATCCATTACGTTCATAAACGGATTAAATATGAAAAGATCCATTAAACTACTTCTTTTATTTGTAATTGGGGCGGTGTTGCTTTCAGCGTGCAGCAGCGCTGCAGTTGCGACGAGTTGGCCGGGGATGACATTGGATCAAGACACCCTTTATATGTCCTACACCAACAGCGTATTTGCCATCAATGCCACAAACGGCAGCCTGATCTGGAAGTATCCTGCCAAGGCAGATAACCGCCACCTGTATTATGCAGCCCCGGCTGTTACCGCAGATGCGCTTTTTGTGGGTGACTTCGCCAATGTGTTTTATCAGATCAACCGCACCAGCGGTGAAATGGTCCAACAATTCTCCGGGGCCAAGAACCGATATGTTGGCGATCCAACGGTTGTTGGCGACCTGATCCTGGCGCCGTCGGCGGACCATAATCTCTACGCATTGGATAAACAATTCAATGTTGTTTGGAAATTCACCACCAAGGGCGCGATCTGGGCTAAACCATTGACTGATGGAGAGCATGTTTACGTTGCTTCCATGGATCATTTCCTGTATGCAGTCGACTTGAAATCAGGGAATAAACTCTGGAGCGTGGATGCGCAAGGAGCGATCGTGGGCACGCCGATTATGGATGAACAGGGCACCATTTACCTGGCATCCAATGGGAACATAGTCATGGCGGTTAATTCGAAGACCGGGGAAAAGGTCTGGGAGCAACCGACTACGACCTCCGTCTGGTCCAGCGCCGTCATCCAGGATGGAAAGATCTACTTTGGCGACTTGCAGGGTGCATTCTACGCCATCAATGCAGCCGATGGCTCCACTCTATGGAAAGCTGATGTAAATGGAGCTGTGATCGCCAAACCTGCCATCATCCCGGACGGCTTGATTGTTGTGACGGAAGGCGGCAGCGCCATTCGTCTCGATCTCAAGGGATCGAAAGTCTGGACAAAAGACTTTACGAATGCCAAGCTGTATTCCAGCCCGGTTGTGAATGGCGAAAAAGTCATTATTGCAGCAGTAGGTGCAGAAAATCTGCTGTATGCATTGGACTTCAACGGGAACCAGGTCTGGACTTACAGTCCAGCGAAATAAGGTCGGTGAAAAATGTGGGATTCGTTAATTATTAAGCCCTTCGTGAATGTCCTGCTCTGGATCTACAGTCTGGTAGGCAATTTTGGGGTTGCCATCATCCTGTTCACCATCTTGATCCGGTTGATCACGCACCCGTTGATGGTATCGCAGATCAAGGGTGCTACTGCCATGCAGGAATTGCAGAAAAATAAAAAGTGGCAGGAAATCCAGGAGAAGTATAAAGGCGACAAGGATAAACTGGCCCAGGAACAAATGGCCCTTTACAAGGAATTGGGCATCAGCCCCTTTTCCAGCTGTCTGCCAACGCTGATCCAGTTCCCGATTATCATCGGGTTGTACCAGGCGGTTGTCCAGGCCATGGCTGCCACACCGATTGAACTGCTCAACCTGGTTCGGCATATATATCCGGGAATATTGGATGCAGCCAAACTAATCCCGCTGAACAGCCATTTCCTGTGGATGGACCTGGGACAGCCCGAGCGTTTGATTATCCCTGGCCTTGGATTTGGGATTCCTGTTCTGGCTATCATCGTTGTGGTGACCACCTACGTGCAGAGCAAATTGATCCAGCCGCCTTCCAGCGGCGGTCCGGGTGACCAGGCGGCGATGATGGGCAACATGATGAACCTGTATATGCCGGTCCTGATGGGATACCTGGCGCTGACATTTGCCTCTGGTCTGTCGGTCTATTTTGTCACTTCCAACGTGATAGGCATTTTACAATATGCGCTCCTGGGTAAATTGAACTGGAGCAATTTGCTACCAAAGCCGAAG
The DNA here is from genome assembly GCA_964405455.1 of uncultured Anaerolineaceae bacterium. Taxonomy (GTDB): domain Bacteria; phylum Chloroflexota; class Anaerolineae; order Anaerolineales; family Anaerolineaceae; genus CALESS01. The sequence goes on from CAYOOA010000001.1 coordinate 107,611, forward strand.
ACAACCGTGCCCGGTAAGCCGGTCAAGAAATAACAGGAAGGGGATGCGTTATGGCACAAGAAAAAACATCATTGGAAATTATTGCGCCCACTGTTGAAGAAGCCGTTGCCAAGGGGCTGGCTGAAATCGGGTTGGGGCGGGATGAAGTGGAAGTTGAGGTAATGGATGCCGGCAGCCGGGGACTGTTCGGCCTGGGCAGCCGCCAGGCACGCGTTCGCCTGACATTCACCCTGGGGAAGAAAAATGATAAATCACCAGTAACGGCCGCGGCAGAAGAGCCGGTGGAAAGTATTCCGGCTTCCACAGAACCGCTGACTGATGAAGATGTTAACACTTTGCAGGTTGCCCGCGAAGTCGTAGCGGGGCTGTTGGATAAGATGCACATCTTTGCCAAGGTGGAAACCCGCTTCATCGATCCGCTGGACGACCAGGATGAGCGCGTTGTATTAGTCGACATCCAGGGCAATGATTTGAGCATCCTGCTGGGGCGCCGGAACGAGGTTCTGAATGCGCTGCAGTATATCACCAGCCTGATCCTGGGCAAGGAGCTAGGGCACTGGGTTCCCCTTCTGATTGATGTACAGGGGTACCGATTGCGGCGGGAACGCCAGTTGCGCCAGATCGCTCGTCGGATGGCAGAACAGGCCATCCACACCGGGCGACGCCAGGCCCTTGAGCCAATGCCTGCCAGTGAGCGGCGGATTATCCATCTTGAATTACGCGATCATCCGCAGGTGACAACTGAATCAGTTGGTGAAGAACCCAACCGCAAAGTCACCATCATTCTTAAGAAATAATCACAAGTGAAGTAAAACAGGCGGGCGTTTCGAAGGGAACGTCCGCCTGTATTTATTCCGGGCAAAAATGATTTGCGATATACTATAAGAATCATCATCGTTGTTAGAAGAGGTTGCCATGCGAGCAGTTGATATTATCATCAAGAAGCGAGACGGATTTGAGCTGAGCCGCGAAGAAATCGATTTCTTTGTCGCCGGATTTACCCGTGGAGAAATACCAGATTACCAGGTGTCGGCATGGGCGATGGCAATTATGCTCAAGGGGATGACTGACCGGGAGACCACTGATCTGACCATGGCCATGGCTCGATCCGGAGACACGCTTGATTTAAGCGGTGTGGTACCGATTGCGGTGGATAAACACTCAACAGGCGGGGTGGGAGATAAAACCACCCTGGTGGTGGAACCCATGGTAGCCGCCTGCGGGTTGCCCGTGGGGAAGATGTCTGGTAGAGGGCTGGGATTCAGTGGCGGGACCATTGATAAGATGGAATCCATTCCTGGCTATCGGACGAACTTGAATACGCATGAATTTATTGAGCAATTGAGGAGCATTGGGGTGGTATTAACCGGTCAGAGCGGTGACCTGGCGCCTGCAGATGGCAAGTTGTACGCGCTGCGGGATGTTACCGGGACTGTGCCATCCATTCCTTTGATTGCTTCCTCGATTATGAGTAAGAAAATTGCTGCCGGCGCCCAGGCCATTGTGCTGGATGTCAAGGTCGGTGTCGGTGCGTTCATGGAGACGGTTGAAACTGCCCGCCAGCTGGCGCGCCTGATGGTTGCCATTGCCCGCTTGAGCGGCCGCCGCGCGATTGGTTTGCTTTCCGATATGAACCAACCGCTCGGATTTGCTGTAGGGAATGCGTTGGAAGTCAAAGAAGCCATCGACACCTTGCACGGCGGTGGGCCGGCAGATTTCCGTGAACACTGCCTGGTGGTTGCCAGCCACCTGTTGCACCTGGGTGGGAAGGCCGCCAGTGTGGAAGAAGGCCGGCAAATGGCTGAAATTGCCTTGAAGGACGGCCGAGCTTTTGACCGTTTCCACCTGTTGGTTCAAACCCAGGGTGGGGATGTCCATTATGTGGATAATCCTGGCCTGTTCCCTAAAGCGCAATATATCCAAACTATTTCTGCCGGGCGGAGCGGTTATCTTTCTGCAATCAATGCAAGAATTGTTGGAGAAACTTCGGTGGAACTGGGTGCCGGTCGAGCCAGGAAGACGGATCCGGTTGATCCTGCGGTGGGAATTGAGATCCTGCATAAAGTCGGCAATCAGGTGGCTGTTGGCGATCCGTTGTTTATCATCCACGCGAACGACTCGCAGAAATTGGAAGCAGCCCGGTTACGGCTGGAGGCAGCCCATACCTGGAGCGATCAACCGGTTGAACCTTTGCCGCTATTCTATGGAATCGTGGAATAAGGGCAATTGTTGCAATTTTGTTAAGATTGTGGCATAATAACAACAATTAACAGCGTTGATGGAAACGAGTAAGCTGATTGGTTGCTGACAGCGAACCCGGGGATGGTGAAAGCCGGGGCACAATCAAAAGCTGAAAATCCTTCCGGAGCTGCAATCTGAACGCAGAGTCATTTGCCAGTAGGTGCGCCGGTCCCGCCAACCGTTACCCGGGCGCAGGTCTATCTACGGATGCACCTGCCTGAGTGCCTGCCGAACTGGCAGGAAACAGGGTGGTACCGCGAGAATCACACTCTCGTCCCTGGTTGGACGAGAGTGTTTTGTTTAAGTTTCTTTGATGGAGGTTGAATGTTCAAACCAGTTTCACCCAAGTTGAATGTAACCGTGATGGAGGAGGGCGTTCTCCGCTTCTGGAAATCGCATGATATTTTCCATAAGACGATGACCGAGCGGGAAGGGGGACCGGAATACGTTTTTTATGAAGGACCGCCAACTGCCAATGGACGGCCAGGCGTTCACCACGTTCTGGCGCGGGCTTTCAAGGATGTATTCCCCCGTTTTAAGACGATGACTGGATACCATGTGAGCCGGCGCGGCGGGTGGGATACGCACGGCTTGCCGGTTGAGATTGAAGTTGAAAAAAGGCTGGGGTTCACCAACAAGCAACAAATTGAAGATTACGGCATCGCCCAGTTTAATGAATTGTGCCGCCAATCCGCTTTCACCTACATCCAGGAATGGGAGAAACTTACAGATCGGATTGGGTACTGGGTGGACCTGGACACGGCTTACATCACCTATGCCAACGGCTATGTCGAATCCGTCTGGTGGATCCTGCGTCAATTATGGGAAAAGGGATTGTTATACCAGGGATTCAAGGTTGTTCCATACTGCCCGCGCTGCGGCACGCCCCTCTCTGACCACGAGGTAGCCCAGGGTTATCGGGATGCGGAAGATCCATCTGTGTTTGTTCGGATGCCGTTGGTGGAACATTCGGATACTTCTCTGTTGGTTTGGACTACCACGCCCTGGACGCTGCCGGCCAATGTGGGGGTGGCTGCCCATCCCGACGTGGAGTATGTCACCATTGAACGAAACCTGCCGGAGGGCGGCAAGGAAAAACTGATCCTGGCGGCCAGCCTGGTGGAGAAGGTTTTTGGTGATGAACCCGTCAAAGTGGTTGATCGGTTTAAGGGGAAAGCTTTGAAGGGAAAGCGATACCACCCACTTTTCACCTTCATGCCGCCAGACAAGCCGGCTCACTTTGTGGTGCTGGGTGATTTTGTCACCACAGAGGATGGCTCCGGGTTGGTGCATATGGCCCCCGCCTTTGGTGCAGAAGATATGAACATGGCCATGGAGGAAGATTTACCCATCATCATGACCGTTGGTCCGGATGGGAAATTCCTGCCGGAAGTCCGCCCATGGAGTGGTATGTTCGTCAAGGATGCCGATCCGTTGATCATGCAGGATTTGCAGGACCGTGGATTGCTATTTAAGGCAGGCACCATTACGCACACCTATCCTTTCTGCTGGCGCTGCTCAACCCCTCTTCTTTACTATGCTCGCTCCACATGGTATATCCGCACCAGTCAATACAAGGACCAACTGGTGGCCAACAATGAAAAGATCAACTGGTACCCAAGCCACATAAAAAATGGACGGTTTGGCAACTGGCTGGAAAATAATGTTGATTGGGCGCTGGGCCGTGAACGGTACTGGGGTACCCCGCTGCCGGTCTGGGAATGCGATCAATGCCACCGCCAACACTGCATTGGATCAGTGGAGGAATTAAGCCGCCTCTCCGGGCGCGACCTCGCCGGCCTCGATCCGCACAGACCTTACGTGGACCAGGTGACTTTTGGCTGCGATCAATGTGAAGGAACGATGCGCCGCGTACCGGAATTGATTGATGTTTGGTTCGATTCGGGATCCATGCCGGTAGCGCAATGGCATTTCCCGTTTGAGAACCGGGCGGAATTTGAAAACCAATTCCCGGCGGATTATATTTGTGAGGCGGTGGACCAGACACGCGGGTGGTTTTATTCATTGCACGCCATTAGTACCTTGCTGTTTGGACAGGAGTGCTTTAAGAACGTGATCTGCCTGGGGTTAATCCTGGACGGGGATGGACAAAAAATGTCCAAGTCACGGGGGAACGTGGTGGAACCCTGGGAGGTGATCAATAAGCATGGTGCCGATGCCATGCGATGGTATCTGTACACGGCCAGTCCGCCCGGGCAGGAGCGGCGCTTCTCCGCCAGCCTGGTGGAAGAAGCACTGCGCAACTTCACCCTGCCATTGTGGAATACCTATTCCTTCTTCACAACATACGCGAACCTGGATCATTGGACGCCTGATCCCTCTGCGACCATCCAGTACAGCTCACTTGACCTTTGGCTGCGCTCCGCCCTGCACACCCTGGTGCGGGATGTGTCTACCGCGATGGAAAATTATGATGTGTTAGGGGCTACCCGGCCGATCCAAACCTTTGTGGACCAGCTTTCCAACTGGTACCTGCGGCGTTCCCGCCGGCGTTTCTGGAAGAGTGACTCGGACGCCGACAAGCAGGCAGCTTATGCCACATTGTATGAAGCCCTGGTGACCTTAAGCAAGCTTCTGGCGCCGACCATGCCGTTCATCGCTGAAGAGCTGTACCAAAACCTGGTTCGCATGATGGATGAGAGTGCGCCAGTTTCTGTCCACCTGGTGGAATGGCCTAAATATGACGAGGGTGCCATCAATGAAAAACTAAACCAGGATATGGAACTGGTCATGCGGCTGGCATCCCTGGGTCATGCCGCCCGCAATAAGGCCAACCGCAAGGTTCGCCAACCTCTGGCTGAATGTGCATTCTCCGTGGGCAACCTGGAGGAACGGTCCGTTGTGAGTTCGTATGCAGATTTACTGGCCGATGAATTGAATGTGAAGACAGTGGTCGTGCTGGATGCCGCGGCCGAAGCAGTAGCTTTCAGTCTCAACCCCTATCCCAAGCAGCTCGGGCAGAAATATGGCAGCCGTTTCCCGGCCATTCGCAAGGCTTTGCTGGAGATGAACCCGGAACAAACTGCCGGCCAGTTCCTTGCAGGTAAAACCGTTCCGGTGACCGTGGATGGTGAGACATTCGAAATCCTCCCGGAAGAAGTTGAAGTCCGGGTACAGGCACGCAGCGGATATGCGGTGGCCTATGAGGGTGCCTATGTGGCTGCCCTGGTGACTGAATTGACGCCGGAATTGATCCAGGAAGGCCTGGCGCGTGAGTTCATCCGCCGGGTGCAGGATCTGCGGAAACAGGCCGAATTTGAGATTTCTGACCGGATTCGCATCATCTACCAGGCAACGCCCCAATTGAAGGACGCGATTGTCGCCTACAAGGATTACATCCAGGCGGAGACTCTGGCCGTGGAGATGGTTCATTCGCCAGTTCCCACTGGTTTAACAACCGTGAGTGACGCCTTCGACGGCGAAGAAACCACGATCGCCATCAACAAAGTAAAGTAGGACAGGATTAAAGAGAGTTGCCCCTTACCGAAAGGTGAGGGGCAACCTGTTTTATACCTTCAATCCCTAAACCAGGTTGGAATGGAGTAAAATGGGGTGGATTTAACAATTGGAGGTTAATTTGAAACGAAATTTTCGAGGATATGGGTGGTTGATCCTGGGGGCAAGCATCATCATAGCATTGGACCAGTGGACCAAGTGGCTGGTCCGTACGAACCTCCAAATGGGTGATGTTTGGTCTCCATTTGAATGGCTTACTCCCTATGCACGGATCGTGCACTGGTACAACACCGGAGTGGCCTTTGGGATGTTCCAGGGGATTGGCTGGCTGTTTGCCGGGCTTTCCATCTTGATCTCCATTGCCATCATTTATTTTTACGGAAAAATTCCGGCCTCAGATTGGCCTTTGAAGCTGTCCCTGGTGCTTCAGTTGGGTGGAGCGATCGGAAATTTAATCGACCGCCTGACCATCGGTCATGTCACGGATTTTATATCGTTGGGCAATTTTGCTGTTTTCAATGTGGCTGATTCCTGCCTGACGGTGGGTGTCATTGTCATGATCCTGGGCTTTTGGATCCTTGAACGCGAAGAGAAGAAAGAGAAAAGCACAAATCCAACGGATGAGGTTAATCCGTGAGTGACCAGTTTTTCAACTTCACCCAAACCGGTGAAAACGGCTCCCGCCTGGATCGCTTCCTGACTGAATGCATGCAGGATTTCTCCCGTTCGAGGATCCAGGGCTTGATTCGGGATGGATTCGTCGAAATTAATGGCCAGGTGGTAACCAAAACAGCGTTTGCACTGGAAAAAGGAATGAAGGTCGTAGTACGGGTTCCACCCCCCGTGCCCTCTGGATTAGTGGCTGAAGACATCCACCTGGATGTGATCTTTGAAAATGACGACCTGATTGTGATCAACAAACCAGCCGGAATGGTTGTGCATCCCGCTGCGGGGCATGATTCCGGCACGCTGGTTCATGCCGCGCTGGCGCATGCACCGGAGATGGAAGGGATCAGCGGTGAGCAGCGGCCTGGTGTGGTCCATCGATTGGATAAAGATACTTCCGGGATCATCCTGATGGCTAAGAACGACCGGGCGCATCAATGGTTGCAGGATCAATTCCGGGAACGAAAAGTGACCAAGATCTACCTGGCATTGGTGGATGGCTTTCCGCCCACCCCGACGGGCCGGATTGACGCGCCCATTGGCCGTGACCCGGTCCACCGTAAAGAAATGGCCATTGTCCGCCCGGATAAAGGCCGGGAAGCCATTACAGAATATAAGGTGGTGGAGAGTTTTCGGCAGCACTGCCTGGTTGAAGCCCATCCACTGACTGGCCGAACGCACCAGATCCGGCTGCATCTGGCCTTTATTGGTTGTCCAATTGTGGGAGACCAGGTATATGGCCGAAAGCACCCCTCGCTGGAAATCCAACGACACTTTCTCCACGCCCACCAACTGACCATTACCCTGCCGGGCGAAAAGAATCCAAGAACCTTTCGGGCGGAATTACCCGAGGAATTGAACACCATTCTGAAACAACTTCGCACACACTAGGAGTGACCATGAAAATTGTTGATCTGCGTTCGGATACGATCACCCAACCCACGCCGGAGATGCGGGCTGTCATGGCCGCTGCTGAGGTTGGGGATGATGTCTATGGTGAAGATCCTACTGTCAATCGCCTGCAAGAGATGGCCGCCGAGCGGATGGGAAAGGAAGCCGGGCTGTTCGTCCCCTCCGGGACAATGGGGAACTTGATCGCAGTCCTGGCGCATTGCAACCGGGGGGATGAAGCCATTATGGGCACCCTGGGGCACACCTTCCTGTTCGAGGCTGGGGGCATTTCTGCCCTGGGTGGAGTGTTCGCGCACACCATCCCCAACCAGGTTGACGGCACACTGAAATTGGAGGACATCCGGGCGGCATTTCGGGCGGATGATATCCACCAGCCGGTTTCTAAATTGGTGATCCTGGAAAACACCCAAAATCGCTGCGGGGGAACGGTATTGGGCGTGGATTACACCCGGAAGGTAAGTGACCTGGTACACCAACGCGGTATGTTCCTTCACCTGGATGGCGCGCGGATTTTTAATGCTGCGGTCGCCCTGGGCATTCCTGCCCGCGATTTGGTTGAACCGGCAGATAGCATCACTTTCTGCCTGAGCAAGGGATTATGCGCCCCGGTTGGTTCTGTGCTGTGCGGATCCAAGCCATTCATCCAAAAAGCGTTGCGGATGCGCAAGATGCTTGGAGGTGGTATGCGCCAGGCGGGAATCCTGGCGGCAGCCGGGATTTATGCCCTGGATCGTATGGTTGATCGCCTGGCTGAAGATCACCTGCGGGCACGCAACCTGGCAGCGGGATTGAAAAAAATGGAAGCAATGGTGGTGGAAAACCAGGTTCCCCCCAGCAATATGGTGTTCATCCACCTGAACGAAACGGTGAAGGCAGAAACCTCGGAAATTGTTGAAAAGCTGAAGGAGTTTGGTGTGCGTGTCAGTCCGATTGGCAGCAAGCGTTTCCGCATGGTGACGCACTATTGGATTGACGATGAGGGTGTTGATAGGACCATCCAGGCCTTTGGGCAGGTGGTGAAAGTTTTCAGCTAATTCGATACAAAATATCTTCAATCATGTATTTGATGGAAGATGGATTGCGTCCTTCATTGTCGCAATCCATCAATTGTTAATCAGGTGAAATAATCAGAAAGTCCATGAATGTCTGGGCTGGTCAAGCCGTGAACTTATCTCTCATTTCCTGCGGTCATTAGCGAATCTTTATTTTAATCGGGACTGAAACTTGATTTATTCGTCTGATAGAGAAGGGGGCTGCCAGAATTCCAGTTTTGGTTCGATTTGATCACGCCCGCGTTCCTTCGCCTGGTAGAGGCGTTGATCGGCCTGATCTATCAAACCGAATATTTCCTCACTGTCATCCGGGAAAACTGCGATGCCCTGGCTGACGGTTGGGGGTGGGATTGGCTTTCCATCCCGATCGCATAGTTTGATGGCTGCCAGGGTTTTCCGGATGCGTTGGGCAACTTTGTAGGCTTGCAAACCAGAAGCATGTGGAAGAGCGATGACGAATTCTTCGCCACCCCAGCGTCCGACCAGGTCTGTTGCCTTAATGTGTTTACGGATGGTGGAGGTAAGGAGCTCGAGTACCTGGTCACCAACCAGGTGACCATAGTTATCGTTGTATTGTTTAAAGAAGTCAATATCCAGCATGATCAGGCTCAGTTCGGAACGAAACACACGCATATCTTCCAACTGTGGGCGTAATTCTTCCAGGAAATTGCGATGGTTTAAAACGCCTGTGAGAGAATCCAGCCGGGATTGTTGTTTGACATCATTGTGACGGTTGGCATTATCAAAGGCCAGGGCTGCCTGTTGCGTAATGAATTCCAGCAATTCTTGATCTTGCGGAGAAAAAGCATGAGACTGGTATGAAGCAACCGCAAGGACCCCGAATAATTTTCCGTTGATTTCAATCGGTGCACCCATCCATGAAAGGCTGATGCGTGGTTTGCCAAGCAAATAAGGAGTTACCCCTAGTTTGGGAGCTTCTTTGAGAAAATGTGAAATGGAAAGTGTTTTATGGTTCTTCACCACCCAGCCGGTTAAGGTGTTTTCCAATGACATTTCAATGGTAGGATAATATTCACCATCGTCATAAAAGAATTCCACACGCAGACGATTCTCATTCACAATGCCAACAAAGTAGGTGTCGGCATTGATCGCATTTTGAGCTGCGCTTGATAGCATTGAAATAACCTGTGGGATTTCAATGGTGGATGCAAGGCTGCGGGCTGTGGTGTCCATGACCTCCATGCGAGCCTGATTCTTATTGATCAATCGTACATAAGCGGAAATTGATTCAATGGAAGCAATGGAAATGACAAAGAAAAATGCTGCTTCATAAATCACTTGTGGAATCACCGCATCAGGTGTGAAAAACATCAAAAATTGCCTGGTAATCAAAACAACCATAGAAAACAGATAGCCCGAGATTTTTCCAAAAAGAATGGTTGTTGCCCATAAAATAAGTGTTGCAAAGAGAAGAGGTGTACGAACCATACTGATCGGCTGAGAGAATAGAAATATACCGATCATGATGGCATGTAAGATGGAAAGAAAATACCTGACGAAAACATGATGAGAAAATAGAGGGATGATAATGAAAAAGGTTAACGCGCCATAAAAAACCCCCACTCCGGATGTAATCAAACTGAAAATGCGTACCTGGTCGTCAAACTTAGGATTGAAACTGTACGCTAAAAGGAACAAGAGAACCACTAATGCGACCAGCAGGACAGGAGCAGCCAGAATCTGTTGATCTTTGACCCGCGGTGCGATCCCAATTCGGACTGAAGACATACTTGATTTTATCTTAATTTTGCCGAAACCGTTCTTAAGCATCTTGAAAGGCGGAAGATAAATACTGGAAGGGTAATTCAAGACATCTTTGATATAATCTTAATCAAAAGATAAGTATTCTTGGAGGTAAGCATGGAGCAGTTTTTAACACTGGCACAAATGGATGAAGCAGCAAGCCTGATCCGCTCTAGAATAAAGATTCAACCCAAGGTCGGGATTATCCTGGGCTCAGGACTTGGCGGTCTGGCTGAAATGGTTCAAGATTCGGTTGTGATTCCGTTTACTGAAATTCCACATTGGGTTACCAGTTCCGTGGAGGGACACAAGAATCGGTTGGTTGTCGGGACGTTGGAAAACACACCCGTGCTGGTCATGCAGGGACGAATCCATTATTACGAAGGGCACCGGATGGATGAAGTGACATTCCCCATTCGGGTCATGCAGCGATTGGGCATCAAGACCCTGGTGGTTACCAATGCTGCGGGCGCGATTGACCCGAGCTATCAACCGGGAGATGTGATGTTGATCACAGATCACCTCAGCCTGATCGGGATGACCGGGAACAATCCTTTACGCGGTCCTAACAATCCAGAACTCGGTGAACGCTTCCCGGATATGAGCCAGGCTTATGATCGAGAATATGCCAAAATTGCCCGCCAGGTTGCCGCAGATGAGGGGATCAATCTACATGAGGGTGTGTATATTTGCCTTTCAGGACCTTCCTTTGAGACCCCGGCTGACCTGCGTTTCATGCACATGATCGGTGCAAATGCGGTTGGCATGTCCACGGTCCCGGAGGTCATAGTCGCCCATCATGGCGGCATTCGGGTGCTGGGTTTTTCCGGGATCAGCAATAAAGCCAACCTGGATGGTTCAACCATCACCACACACGAAGAAGTCTTGCAAGCAGGTGAGGTCATTGTTCCCAAGCTGGTGAAATTAATCCGGGGTTTCCTGCGGGCGATCTGAATCTTGTATGAAAAATGGAAGATTTGCTGCTTTTTTTACGCACCTATGAACTTTGGATTTATTTGCTGTTAGGGGCGGCAGCAATTCTTGCCTTTCGGCGGCTGGGACAGGCCAGCCAGGAAAGTCGGAATGCCATTTATGGGCTTGAAAGGGAGAATGCTCAGCGAAAATTTTATTCCGGCCTGACGTTGTTG
>CAYOOA010000002.1:0-3328 GCA_964405455.1 uncultured Anaerolineaceae bacterium
CCGCTGGCTGCTGATGCTGCATTGAAATCCACGCCAGACATCGCCGCCGGGACCGACAGGCCGCGCAGTTCCGCGGCACGCCTGCCCAGGGCCAGGGCGAGGATCGCCTCGCTGCCGGGTGCAGCCGGCAGCCAGATATCCGCCGCTCCGCCGGTAACGGACATGCGCGGCTCGACCATGATCAGGCGGGCGCGTCGGCTGATGTTGTTGCGGCGCATCTGGCTGAACAGGCGGCTGTAGGCTAGCGGAGAAATCCAGCCTTCCAGGAAGTCCGCCCCCAGGGAGAGAACCACGTCCGCCCCTGAGAGATCAAAATAAGGCATCTGGTAGGAGCCAAAGACCCGGTAGGTCGCTTCACGCAGGGTGGCGGCTCCGTTCAACCAGTCATAAGCGGAATACACTACCGGCGCGGGTGCTCCACCCAGACCCACCGCCATTTCGCCGACAAAATCGGCGAGGTGGTGTGGGGCGGCCCCGAGGAGGAACGCCACACGATCCGGGGCTTCCTTTAGGGCAGCTGCCACCAGGGGGATCGCCGTCTCCCACGTCAGACTCTCTGCGGGGGACTTACCGCGGTTCTGCTTCGTTGGCCCCTTAATTCGATCTGGATTGTAAAGTCCCTGGACGGCAGTCAAACCGCGCGGGCAGATCTTGCCGCGGTTAACCGGATGATCCGGGTTGCCCTCGGCTTTGATGGCGCGGCCTTCCTTCGTCCTCAGGATCAATCCGCAGGCTGCCGGGCATTCCATGCAGGTGGTGGCATAGTAGGTACTCTTGCCGGTCTGGTTATATTCCGGCATATCCTGGTACGGGCGGCGGGTGACATAGCGCGAAGCCGGTCCGCAACCGGTTAGCACTGCGGCAGCCGCCACGCCCAGGCCGGTCAATTTGAGAAAATCTCGTCGTGAAATTTGGTCAGTCATCCTGCGTCCTCTCCTGGTTAAGATCAATAATGACAGGTGGCGCAGTCGCCCAGGCGGGTAAAGTCCTGGGGGCGCATTTTCTTGTGGCAATCCAGGCACCAGCCCATATTCTGGCCGTTCTGGGGTACTGCCGTGGTCATTTTTGCCACATCTCCGTGGCAGGTTTTACAATCCACCCCGGCTGCAATGTGCGGGGAGTGATTGAAATGGACAAAATCCGGTTGGATGGCCACCGGCACCCACGGGATCGGTTCGTTGCGCTCAATATATCCGGCCAGTTTCACCAGTTCCGGGGTTTTCTTGGCGATTTGCTGGTGACAGCCCCAGCATTTTCCGCTGCTAGGCAGGCCGGCCACCGGCCCGGTGGCAGCACCGGGATGACAGTACAGGCAGGGCGCACCGACACCGACGTGAAAACTATGTGGAAATTGGATGGGCTGCTGGGGCGGTATCTGGGTCAGGTAAATTCCGCCCACCGCACCGGCCAGGACCAATAATAAAACCACGCCAATCCCTACGCGGACGATGGGGCGCTGCCACCAGGCTTTGCGTTTCTCCATAATCCTTCTCCTTTATCTAAAGCGATGATTATTTCTTGCGGCCGCGAATGGCCCATACCAGCAGGAAAATGACCGCGATCAGGGCGGCAAAAAACAGCAGGTTAAAGCCCAACCCCGTAATCATGGCACCCAGGGCGGTCAGGATGCCGCTAAACCAGGTCTTGGCCGGCCCGGTTGGATTAGGGACTTCGGGTGGGCGGTTCTCAAGGGCAGGTTCGGGTGTGTTTTTCGCCTTGGGATCGGGCAGGCTTTGGATGTACGCCAGCACATCCCGGCCGTCCTGGGCGCTCCAGGCCAGGTCAAAACCGATGGTCTGCATCGGGTTGCCCGGCGTGCCGTAGCGGGATTTGTGCAGGAAGCGCCACGGATCGGTGTTGGCCAGGGTCACCAGGCTGAAATCCCGACCTTCATAGCGTATGGCCTGGCCGGAACCGTCATCCTTGTGGCACTTGGCACAGCCCTGGGTATAGAGATCCTTGCCGCGAGAAGTATCCCCCTGGATCACCTTGAGGGTGGTCAGGTCGATGAACTGGGTGTCATCCACCAGGCCGTTTTTCAGGAAGGCAGCCACATTGGCCAGGGCGGTTTCATCCAAAATCAGGGAGAAATTATGCTCGACGTCCGTTTCCCCCTTGAGGACGCCGATAATTTCCTCCTCGCTCATATCCTGGACGGCCGCATAAACGCCCGGGAAGCCGGTGTAACTGGATCCAGCCCGATAGGCGCCATCCTTTCCCTGGTAGTCCCAGCCGTGGCAGCTGACGCAGCGCCAGGTATCCGGGCCAGAAGTCGTGTTATTGGTCTGGCGCGCCCAGATGGGATGATTACCAGCCGGTGCATTTTGCCCGGTGGCAGTCATCCAGTTATCGTAAATTTGCGCGCCCGTGGGTACATTTGGCCCGTCCTGGGCTGTTGGCGCAGCCAGCGCCGCGCTCACCCCCAGGATCAGCGTCATAAAAAAGATAATCATCAAAATTGGTAATAGCCGTCTCATCATCGCACTCCTCATCGGTTGTTAAAGCATAAAAACGGTTATCACACGATTGCCCCGTACCCAAAAATTATACAACATTAATCTCTTTTTCACATAATATTTATTTAGTCATTTTGGACAATTTATGGTCGATTTCTTGGTTTTTCCCCTACTTGCGCAGCTTTATTCCCCGGCAGGTATAATAAAAACATGAATAAATCCCAAACTCTTGAGATCATCAGCCTGGCTTACGGCGGAGACGGCTTCGGCCGCCTGGAAGACGGGCGAGCCTGTTTTGTGCCATTTACTCTGCCAGGGGAGCAGGTAAGGGTGCAGTTGACCGAAGAAAAGCCTGGCCATGCGCGCGCCCGCCTGCTGGAAGTGCTGCGTCCCGCCCCGGAGCGCATCCCGCCACCTTGCCGCCATTTTGGTGCCTGCGGCGGCTGCCATTACCAGCACATGCCTTACCCGGCGCAATTGTCAGCCAAGCAAGCCATCTTCAGCGAGCAGTTGAGCCGCATCGCCGGTATCCCCAACCCACCGGTACAGCCGATTGTGCCCTCGCCGCACGAGTGGAACTACCGCAATACGGTTCAATTCACCCTTTCACCACAGGGCAAGCCGGGCTACCAGGCCGCCGGCAGTCATGCCGTGGTGGAAATCGAGGAATGCCACCTGCCGGAGAAAGCGCTGGACGAATTCTGGCCTTCCCTGGACCTGGAAGCCGTACCGGATATCGAGCGGGTTGAGTTGCGCCTGGGCGCGGGTGGGGATATCCTGGTAACCTTCGAGTCTTCCGAAGCATACGTCCCGGATTTTGAGTTCAGCACCGAGGCGGATGTGTCGGTGGTGCATATGAGCCCGGATGGAGC
>CAYOOA010000002.1:3428-39695 GCA_964405455.1 uncultured Anaerolineaceae bacterium
GCCTACGTCTCCTGCGATCCCTCCACCCTGGCCCGGGATGCCAAACGCCTGCTGGCGGGCGGCTACCGCCTGGTGCAGGCCACCCCATTTGACCTCTTCCCGCAAACGTATCACATAGAATCCATCAGCCTGTTTGAGAAGATGTAACCGCAGATGATGCAGATGGGCATGACCAGGTCAGAAAACACAAATTCACTCATCCCGGCCTCCTCCCCATGCGAGAAGGAGAAACTTGCATCGAATTGGATTCATTTGCGTATATATCAGTAGGAGGAACAATGGAAGTTCTTGGAATATTTACTGCTTTTGGTCTCTCAGCCAGTGCCGGGCTGAATGCCTACATCCCCCTGCTGGCGGTGGCCCTGCTGGCACGCTTCACCCATTTGATCACCCTCAAGGCGCCCTGGGACGGATTGACCAGTTGGTGGATCATCGGGCTGCTGGCTTTCCTGTCCATCATCGAATTCGTCGCCGATAAAATCCCGGCCGTGGATCATGTCAACGATGTAATTATGACCTTCATCCGACCGGCAGCCGGGGCGGTTGTCTTTGCAGCCAGCACCAGCATCATTGATGTCAACACCGTGTTTGCCATGGCGATGGGCTTACTGGTGGCCGGCAGTGTGCACGCCGTCAAGGCCAGCGTACGCCCGATAGTGACTGTTTCCACGGCCGGCACCGGCAACGCCCTGGTCAGCATGGCTGAAGATACGGTCTCGACGGTGGTTTCGGTTATATCCATCGTCTGGCCCTATGTGGCTGCGTTCTTTGTCCTACTGATGGCGTTCCTGGTCACCCTCTGGCTGATCCGGCGCTCAAAACGGAATGCGAGCCAGGTCTAGCTGTTCCAGGCGCAGGGAAACGGGAGCATCGAACCACTTTTTTAGATCATCGAGAGCCCGGCGGGCGGCAGCCTGCCGGGTTTCGCTTAAGTTCAATTCGGCAAATTCGTCCTCATCCAACACCAACATCCGCCCATCCGGGTAGACCAGCAAATCCAGGGCCAGGTCCACGTAGGAGATCGCACCCTGCCTGAACTCCGCCGGTAGGGTGATATTGCAGTACCAACCCTTGACGGCATGGTTCTGCCGGTCGTGAATTTCAAAGATGTTGTACCAACGATCATTGAAATAAATTTCAATGAAAGGATCCCCCTGGCCCAGCAGGATGTCGTGAAATAGCATGGAAGGCCGGTTAAACTCGGCGGTCAACAAAATGGCCGCTGGGGCGGCCTGGAGCACGCGGGCTGAATAGCGCCAGGTCTCCTGCCCTTGCAGGTTGAGCTTGAGCACATCGATGGTTTGACCGGCCTGGATCAAATTTTCTCCTCAGTTGGTAAAAGGATCAATTCCTGCGGGTTCAGGTGAATATCCAGCTTCTCCCCCACACGGGGGGCACTGGAGAGCAGGAATTCCAGGCGCTGACCGCCGGGACAGGCCAGGATGACGCGAAAGCCCAGGCCGCGGAAGGCGATATCCTGCACAATCGCCTGAACCCGGTTCGTTTCGTGATCAGTCGTCCCGGCCGCAGTTGGACGCACCAGCAGCTTCACTTCAAGGCCGGGATGTAGCGCAAACAACGGTAGGTTTGCGACTGTCAAAGTTCCCAGGCAGGTTTCCACAGTTAAGGGAGAAATCTGTATGACACGTGCATCCAACAGGTTATTCAAGCCCAGGAAGCGGGCCGCCCAGGCGGAACTCGGCCGGGCATAGACTTCCTGCGGCGGACCGCTTTGTTCGATCAATCCGTTGTGGAGCAGGATCAGGCGGTCTGCCAGGGCAAAGGCCTCCTCCTGGTCATGGGTAACGTAAATGGCCGGGATGCCGGTCTGGTGCAGGAGCTCGTGCAGTTCACCGATCAACTGCTCGCGCAAGTTGTGGTCAAGCGCGCCCAGCGGTTCGTCCAGCATTAGCAGGCGCGGACGTGGCGCCAGAGCGCGGGCCAGGGCCACCCGCTGCTGCTCCCCACCGGAGAGGTCGGTTACCCGGCGCTCCGCAAATCCGGCCAGGTTGACCTGTTCCAGAGCAGCCTGCACCTGGCGGTCGATGTCCGCAGGTCTTTGTCCCTGCATCTTCAGGCCAAAACCAACATTCTGGGCCACCGTGCGGTGCGGAAAGAGGGCGTAATCCTGGAACATCAGGCCAAACTGGCGCAGGTGGACCGGGACATCCTTCAAATCACTGCCGTCCCACAGCACCCGGCCGGATTCAGCTTCCTCCAGCCCGGCGATGATGCGCAGCAGGGTGCTCTTGCCGCTGCCGGAAGCGCCCAGCAGGCAAACTGTCTCGCCCCCCTCCACCCGGAAGGACACGCCCCGCAGCAGGGGCTTCCCTTCGTAACTCTTACAAATATCCTGGACTTCAAGCATCGTTATTTTCCAAGCACGCCAAGGATGACCGTCACCACCAGCAGGATCATCAGCACAAGAATAATCATGACACTGAGTGCCTTGCTGTGCAGAAACGTGTTGGCCTGTCCGGCAGCGGAATTTGCCAGGCTGAGCACCAACGCACTGATGCCGAGGGCGATGAAGAAAATTCCGCCGGATGCCCAGGCCAACCCGGCTCCTTGCCCGATTCCAAGATAGACCAGGGCAATCCCGACAGCCAGGACAACAAAGGGAAGCATGATTTCACCGCGGCGGGGTTTCATGGTTGAACCTCTTTCCAGTAGGAATGGATGGGTGTGGGATGAATTATGCCACAAATTTTTCCGGGATAACCTCGGCGGGTGGAGTATTTCCTCCACCCGCCATTCATTTGTAATCCTTACCCCAGGTGGGCCAGTTGGTCGCGCAGCTTGGCGGCCGTTTCGCGGGCGGCGGCCAGGCGTTGGCGTTCCTTTTCCACCACGGCCGCAGGTGCCTTTTCAGCGAAGCTGCTGCCGAGCAGGGTATCCAGGCGGGTGATCTGGGCTTCGATATCGGCCAGTTCCTTTTGCAGGCGATTGCGCTCAGCCTCCGCATCGACCACATCCTCCAGCGGCAGGTAGATTTCCACGCCGCCCACCACCAGGCCAGTCAAGCCCTGCGGTTTTTCCGCCCAGCGGTCGAGAATTTGCAGGCGGTCCGGGTCCAGGTACGCCAGGGCGGCAATCGCCCGCGCCTGCCCGGCCAGCAAGGCCCGGCGCTCTCCGGCGGCAAGCACCGCCGGGATGCGTTTGCCGGCCGTGATCTTCTTTTCCACCCGCTCATTGCGGATGGCGCGTACGATCTCCTGGACTAATCCAAAATCAGAGATCCGACCTTCCTCCCAGCCTTCCAACGGGCGATCCTGCGGCCAGGCAGCCACGATGAGAGCCTCCTCCCAGCCCTGTTTGGGAGTATAGACAGGATTCTCCTGGCAGGCAGCCTTGAGATAGCCCCACAGTTCCTCGGTCACGAAGGGCGTGAAGGGATGCAGCAGGCGCAGGCAGGTATCCAGCACGCGCGCCAGGGTCTGGGCGGTATAGAAAGCCCGGTCGCCGCCCTCAGCGAGTTGCAGTTTGGCAATTTCCAGGTACCAATCAGCGAATTCCGACCAGAAGAAATCGTAAATCTGGCGGCCGGCTTCGCCGTACTGGTGCGTCCCAAACAGGCGCTCCACGTCGCGCACCAGGGCCTGCAAGCGGGCCCAGATCCACGAATCCGCCAGGGTCCAATCCGGCCCGGCTGCCGCGGCATGCGGGGCGGATTCCAGCACACCAATCACAAAGCGGCTGGCATTCCAGACCTTGTTGGCAAAGTTGCGGTTGGCTTCCACCTTCTTCAGAGAAAGGTTGGTATCCTGGCCGGGAGTGGAGCCCACCAGCAGGGTGAAGCGCAGGGCATCCGTGCCCATCTCATCCATGACGAAGAGCGGATCGATTACGTTGCCCTTGGTTTTGCTCATCTTGTGGCCGTGCTCGTCGCGGATCAGGCCGTGCAGGTAGACGGTGTGGAAGGGCGGCTGGCCGGTGAATTCCAGGCCGAACATGATCATGCGCGCCACCCAGAAGAAGAGGATGTCGTAACCGGTTTCCAACACCGAGGTCGGGTAGAAGTAATCCAGGTCGGGGGTCTTGTCCGGCCAGCCGAGGGTGGAAAACGGCCACAGCCCGGAGGAGAACCAGGTATCCAGCACGTCCGGGTCCTGGTGGATGTTGGTGCTGCCGCAATGGGCGCATGTTTGCGCGTCTTCGCGGCTGGCCGTCATCTTGCCGCATTCGTCGCAGTACCAGACGGGGATGCGGTGCCCCCACCACAACTGGCGGCTGATACACCAATCCTGGATGTTTTCCAGCCAGTTGTAATACACCTTGGTGAAACGATCCGGCACAATCTTAATCCGGCCGTCATGCACCGCGGCCAGACCAGCCTCGGCCAGCGGCTGGATCTTCACGAACCACTGGGTGGAAATCATCGGCTCGACAATTTCACCGCCGCGCTGTGAGCGCGGCACGTTGAGCATGTAGGGCTCTTCCTTGATCACCAGCCCGGCTGCGTCCATATCCGCCCAGATTTGCTTGCGGCAAACATAGCGGTCCATCCCGGCATACTGGCCGCCGTTTTGGTTGATCGCGGCCGCCTCGGTCAGGATATTAATCATTGGCAGGTTGTGCTTGAGGGCGATGGCATAATCGTTCGGGTCGTGGGCCGGGGTGATCTTGAGCGCGCCGGTGCCAAACTCACGATCCACGTACTCATCCGCAATCACGGGGATCTCGCGCCCGAGCATCGGCACGCGCACCCGCCTGCCGATGTATTTCTGATAGCGCTCGTCCTCCGGGTGGACGGCCACGGCGGTATCGCCCAGGATGGTCTCGGGGCGGGTGGTGGCCACCGGCAGGAATTCACCGGAATCATCGGCCAGCATATAGCGGAAGTAATACAGCTTGCCCGGTTCCTGCGAATATTCCACCTCCAGGTCGCTGACGGCGGTGCGCAGGGAGGGCGACCAGTTAATCATGCGCGGGCCGCGGTAAATCAGTCCCTTTTCAAAAAGGGTCACAAAAGCCTCACGCACAGCCCGGGAGAGACCGGCATCCAGGGTGAAACGGGTGCGCGACCAGTCGCACGAGGCGCCCAGCCGGCGGATCTGCTTGAAGATCATCCCGCCGTATTTTTCCTTCCACTGCCACATGATCTTGAGGAAATCCTCGCGCGAGTAGTCATCCCGGCGCTTGCCTTCCCTGGCCAGCGATCGTTCCACCAGCATCTGGGTGGCAATCCCGGCATGATCCGAGCCGGGCACCCACAGGGCAGGCACGCCCTTCATGCGGTGGTAGCGGATCATCAAGTCTTCCATGGCGACAAACAGGGCGTGGCCGAGGTGCAGTTCGCCGGTCACGTTGGGCGGTGGGATGGAGATGACGAACGGCTTTTTGGTCGGGTCAAAACCCGGCTTCTTCGGATCGTTGGAGGGGGCGAAGAAACCGCGCGCCTCCCAAAACTTGTAAAGGCGCTCTTCGGTGGAGCGAAAATCATAGGCTTTCGGTAGGTCAGTCATTTTTCATCCTTATTAATCAATCACCGCGGATATCCTGAAAGATTTGCGTCAATCCGCCGGGTTAATAACGCACGGAAATATTCAGTCACCACCTGACAGAAAACAGACAAGAGGAACCTGGCGCGGGCTGACTGCCCGCGTTGACTCTCCGCTGATCATCCCTGGTTTTAGGTGGTAGTCCATTCCAGCTCCTTAAACAAAACGCCCTTTCATCCTTGCGAGGACGAAAGGGGCTCTTCCGCGGTACCACCTCTATTCGCCAGAATCTCCGGCGCACTCCCCCGGACCATCATCCGGGCTGCGCTGTAACGGGCTTACCCGTGCCGTTCTACTCTCCGCTGGATTTCTTCGGCAATCCTGCCAAACGACTTCAGCCTGCTCTCACCGCGGAGACTTTCACCCTGGGTCTCCTTCTCTGTCGGCATCGGCCAGGCTTACTCCTCTTGGCCGTTGTTTTCTGATGTTGCCGTCATTATACAAAGGTTGGCGGGGCGTGTCAAGCATGCCGGGTGACTTGTTCTGGCATAATAATTGCACCTACATCCATGAACAACCTGTAGTTTCATTCCTCATTCAAGGAGGTTGACAGACGGATCACACGATCAAGAGGCCCGGCCTCTGTTTAAATTGGAACTATTATTCACATTCCATCGTCATTAAGTTGCATTGATGCATAAAGGCTCTATAATGGAATCGGATCTTTCCGATAGGAGGTACGCATGAAGAAGATGAATTCCGCCCTCGTGGTGGTTGTACTGCTGGCAACCCTGGCTGCCGGGTGCAACCTGACCGCATCCCAACAGCCCACTGAAATTGCCTTCCCAACTCCCAACCTGACCATGACCGCCCTATTTGCCCCGGTTGAACAGGTCACCAATACGGCTCCTGCACCGGTTGTGGTGACGGCAACCAGCGGCGCACCGGCCGACACCAAGGTTCCACCCACTCAACCACCTGCGACCCAGGTGCCCGCGGCCACCAAGACGCCGATTCCGCCCACAGCGACGGCGATCAAACCAACCAACACCGCGGTCAAGCCAACCAATACTGCCGTTCCGCCTACGCCCACTCCCAAGCCGGTGGTATCCGTTACCGCGGACTTCCTCAGCTCCGCCCCCAAGATTGACGGCGATTGGAGTGAATGGAATGCAACCCAGTATCCGATCGACAAACTGGTATTTGGGGCCGGCAACTGGAGTGGTAATGCCGACCTGGAAGCCTCCTTCATGATTGGCTGGGATTCCAACTACCTGTACATTGCCCTCAAGGTGCATGACGATAAGTTCGTCCAGAATTCCACCAAGGAATACATCTACAAGGGCGACAGCATGGAAATCCTGCTCCTCAACGGCAGCACGATTTACCAGATCGGTTGGACTGCCGGTAACAGCCAGGTTGGCGAAGGCCTGGAAGCCTACCGTTGGTTCCCCACCAGCAAGGCTGGCTCGCTGAACAACGTCCTGTTGGCCACCAAGGCCGGCGACGGCCTGTACCGGGAAGAAGTTGCCATCCCCTGGTCTGACCTGGGCATCACCCCGGCCAACGGCGCTACCTACCGCTTTGCCATCTCCGTTTCGGATAATGATGCCGTCGGTACCAACCAGCAGCAAACCATGGTCTCCAACTCACCTGACCGCGTGCTCAACGATGCCTCATCCTGGGGCTTCCTGGTGCTGAAGAAGTAAGCCCGCGTAAAACAATCAATTTACAAAAACCATCCCCTTCCGGCAAGCGCGAAGGGGATGGTTATTTTTATTCACATACAATCCGGTTCAAAACAAGATTGTCGCCAACTCCGTGCGGTACTCCCGCGTCAGGGGATCCTCTTCGCCCATCAGTTCCAGGATACCCAGCACCACCAGGCGTGCCCGTCCCTCGGCATACTTGCGGTCCTGGCGCAAAATATCCAGCAATCCGTCAAGTGCCGGGGCAGGCTTGCCGCGCTGGAAAAGTCGCACAGCCTGGGTAAAAGCGGCATCCAGCTCACCCCTGGCCGGCAGGCGGTTTTCCTGCAGGTCAATCAGGGCTTCCGCCAGCGGCAGGAGCCGTTCAGCCTGGGCATACTGTGGGCTGGCAGGGATGCGCTGGAGCAGGGATTTCACCCTTGCCCCGTCTCCACGCCACAGGTGGATCCGCGCCAGGCCGAGCAGGCTGGCTGGAATTTCCTGGCCCTGTTCAACCAGGTGGAGATATTCCGCCTCGGCCTGGTCAAAACGGTGCAGCGCCATCAACCCTTCCGACCGCTCCAGGGCCAGTTGGGCCGGGCTGGGTGGCGTAATGCGCGAGACGAACTCGCGAATGCGAAATTCCGGGATCAGGCCGCTGAATTCACCAACAATCGCCCCGCCGGAAAAGGCCTTGACCGCCGGGACGCTGCGCACGCTATAAAACCCGGCCAGGTTTGGGCTGGCATCCACATCCAGGCGGGCCAGGCGGAAAGACCCGCGGGCATCCTCTGCGATCCGCTCCAGGATGGGAGTTAATTCACGGCTGGCGCGGCTCCAGGCAGCCCAGAACTCCACCACCACCGGGGTGTTCTGTGAAAAGGCAATCACCTGGTATTCAAAGTCGGTTTCGCTGACATCCACCACGTAATCAGAGGTCATTCTTCTCCATCATCACTGCCGCCATCGCCGCCATCATCCGCCCGGGAGGGTTGATCCACGCGGAGCACTTCTCCGTGCAGGTTGATCACCACGCGGAAACCCATCATGCCCATGTAGGCGCGCGCATCCTCCGGAATTCCGGCCTGGATCAGCGCATCAAATTGCTGATCAATATTCTTCAATTGATTCTTGATCACCGCAGCTGTGAACAGGTCCTCCTGTCCCAGCATGCGCGCAGTCTCCTCGGTTAGCAGGTCTTCATTACCCTGGATCTGATCCTTGATCAGGGCCAACACCTGTCGATCCACATCCTCGGCAGGGATATAACGGTGAAAACCGGCATCATTAACAATATAGCAGGCCTCGGAACCGACATAACCGATTTCGACCGCCCGGTCATTTTCATCAACCACTAATCCGGCAAACAATGCTTTCTCAGACATACAGTCCTTTTTCACAGCCCGCCTCTTCGGGCCGGGAATTCGTTATCCCGTCTCAACCACGGCTGGTACTTGAATTATAACCAATCGAAAGAGAGAAAGAAATAAATTTTAGAAGGTTTTTACGGAATATTAACAGCAATCAAATAAACCAGCCAAAGTCCCTGCGTAGTAAATTAGAGAATATCGATCCCGGTGCCCTGGCTGCCCGTTTCATCAAAATAGGTTTCGGTTTCCAACGGCACATAGGGATTGGACCAGCGGTAGACCCATTTGGCCGCCTGCGGGGTCAGGTTGACGCAACCATGACTGCGCGGTTTGCCAAAGTCATTATGCCAGAAGGTGCCGTGGAAGGAAATGCCGCTTTCCGTAAAGGTGCTCACCCAGGGTACACCCGGCAAGTCGTAGCCGGCCGGGGAGGCCAGGTTGCCGCCGGCCATGTGGCGCGAGGCGCGCTTGTGGCGGATACGAAAGTACCCGGTCGGGGTGGAAAAATCACCGGTGGCAAAGCGCGCCCCGGTGGCAGCCCGGCTCATGAAAACCGGCCGGTCGCCTTCATAGGCAATCGCAATCTGCTCGGCCAGGCGCACTTCCAACCGCTTGCGGGCGGCGGGCACCTCCGGCGAAATCGGGGTGACCTCATCCGGGGTGTAAATGTGAAGATGCTCGGCCTTGACATAGTAGAGAAAACCCTTCTGGTCATCCGGTGTGCGGTACCAAACCTGCCCGGCATCATCCTGTACCACACCGGTCACCCAGTAGGTGGTGCCGTAATAATAGCGGTAGGCTACAAAACCCGGCCGTAGCGGGCTCCAGACGGCATCGGTGAACGGCACGGTTACCTCGCCTAGAATCCCGCCCTGCGGCAGGTCCGTGATCACCGGGTTGGAGCGCACCTCCACCGGCTGGATGGCTCCCGAGTGGCAAAAGCCCTCGCCGTTGATCTCATACCAGATGCGATTATAGGCCGGGTTGTCATCCCCCAGCGTCACGCCGGAAATGGGTTTAACCACGTCTTTCCAGAACAGGTTGAGCAAATTTCCGGAGTGGGATGGGCGGTCGTACAGCGGCACATCGTCATCGATCACCCGGCCGTAGGGTAATTCAGGAGCCTGCAGGGTTCGGCGCGGCTTCCAATCCAGCAAGGGCAGGGTGAATAATCCCAGCAGCCCTGCGCCGGTAAGGCGCAGAAAATCGCGCCGGCTGAATTCACGCAGTTGGGAACGATCCAGTTGATCCATCAATCTCAATAATGAACGTTAACCAGCGCACCCAGGGGCAGGAAATCATACAGCCAGCCGGCATCCTCGGTGCGGAAGTTGACGCAGCCGTGGCTCATCGGGGTGCCAAAATTGTGATGCCAGTAAGTACCGTGCAGACCGTATCCCTCGTAAAAATACATAACGTAAGGCACATCCGGCAGGTAATAGCCCGGCCCGGACATATCTGCATAACGGTATTTGACATAAATATGATACTGGCCGGTCACGGTCGGGTGCAGGTAGGTACCCGTGGATACGATAAAAGAGCGGACCAGTGTATCGCCCTGGTAGGCATAAGCCGCCTGCTGGCTGAGGTTGACATCAACCCAATGCGTATCGGCGGTCACCTCGCCAGGGATGGTGACGTTATTGACAACAACCTCCTCCGTGGGGATAGAAGTCTCGGTTGGCAGCGGCGTGGGCGTATCCGTCGGCGTCGGGGTAGGGGTATCCGTTGGGGTGGGAGTGAAAGTGGCCGTCGGCGTGGGCGTAAAGGTGGCTGTGGGGGTGGCCGTGGCGGTATTGGTCGGTGTCAGGGAGGGTTTAAAGATCACCCCGGCCGGGCGGGCTGCCGCTTCATTGGCCAATGCTTCCTGGACATACGGCAAGCCAATCCAGACCAACCCCGCCAGGCAGGCCGCTGCCAGGAGGATGAGCAGCGGGATCCATAACGGCGTGCGGCTGCGTCGGGCAGGTTTGGCCGGCCGGCGCACCAGCGGCACCGGGATGGGTTCTGCAGCCTGGGTGGTTTCAATCGAGAGCGGGGCAGCCGTGGGCTGAACCAGCGGGACTTCCGGTACTTCCGGAACGGGCTGAACTGGTTGGGCAGGCTGGACTGCAACAGTCTGGCGGGCTTTCTCTTCGCGAATCCGCTTGACCGCCCAGTGGATGCCCTGGCGGGCACGCTGACTGGCCGGATTTACCTTGAGTGCCTGCTGCAAATATTCCAGGCTCCCGGCCGGGCCGCTGGCAGCCGCCAGTACCAACCACGGCTCTTCCAATTCCGGGGCCAGGTTTGCGGCGGATTCCGCCAGGGTGCGCGCGGAATCCGGGCTGCCCGCTTTTAAAGCTTGCAGCGCCTGGGCAATCAGCAGGCGGGCCTGGCGTTCGTTTTCCAAACTCATGGAGTAGCCGCCGGGGTCTGGATGGTGATCGGCTCGTTCTGGATGAAGCACAAAATGCCATCGGAGATGCCCTTGGCCACCTGGTCGGCATGCTGGGTCAGGTAGTCGCGGTCCAGGGCCAGGAAGCCGGTTTCAATAATAGCCGCTGGAGTGCGCGGGCTGATTTCATCAAAGGCGTGATAATCAGTCATGTCGCGCGTCACGCTGCCTGGATGATAGGCCAGGGTGGGATTGTCCTTGGAATAACGATCCACCAGGCACTGCAGCAGGCGGGTATTGGGGCTGGAAGGACCCTCCGAGCCGGAGGCATACGAGGCAGCCACCTTGAAGCCGGTGGCCTGGTCATTGACATAATCGCACGAGTCGTTGTGGATGGAAACCAGCGCCAGGGCTTCATATTTATAACGTCGGTCGTCGAACTCCTGGAGCAGGTCCACATCGTATCCGGCAGCCGTCAGGTTTTGCTGGACGATCGACGCAATGCGCAGGTTGACCTCCACCTCGGTCAGGCCGGTATCCTGGCAGACCGCGCCGGAATCATAACCCCAGTGGCCAGCCACAATGCCGATCCGCGGCCGGGGTGAGGTGGTAGGGGTGGGCCAATCCGTCGGGAAGCCGGAACGCGGGTCGTAGGGTTGGTTGCCCGTCAGGGATGTTCGGAACAGGTTGTCCGGCGACCACATGGTAAAGATCGTCGCCACCATTACACCGGCAATAATCACCCAGAACAGGCCCGACAAGGGCGAACTGTTCTTCTTGGGAGGATTGGAAGGGGGAGGTGTGGTCATAAGCGTATTTTATCTTATCCTGGTCAATATACAAATTCCAAGCCTGGTCTTGACTTGAACCGACAGGCAATGTATAACCATTTTAACGCAAAACAGGAGAAACCATGCCAGAAATCAATGATTTGCTGCGCCAGGCCATGCGCCACTGGACCACCGGGGTCAGCGTGGTGACCAGCTGCCACGGTGAACTGCGCCACGGTATGACGGTTAATTCCTTCACGTCGATCTCGATCGATCCGCCGCGGGTAGTGGTGACCCTGGCCAATCGAACCCGCACATATGCCCTTGTCCAGGCGGCCGGCGCTTTTGGCGTTTCCATCCTCCCCCTGGAGATGGAAGAAATTTCCAACCGGTTCGCCGGGCGGATTGCCGAAGACGGTGACCGCTTCGCAGGCCTGGAGGTATTGACTGCGCCGGGCGGGATGCCCCTGCTGAAGGGCTGCCTGGCGGGGATGGAATGCCGCGTGATCCACACCTACCCCATGCCCGAGTCGACCCTCTTCGTGGGCGAGGTGGAGTGGGTGTACACAACAAGCGATGGTGAACCCCTGGTCTATCACAATCGCTCCTACAGGAAGCTGGTCGTATGATTTCCGTTGATTTATCCCCCGAAGAGCGCAGCATCCTGCTGCGCCTGGCCCGCCGCTCCATTGACCTGGCCGTGAACGGCCGTCCTCTGCCGCGGTTGGTACTTTCGGATTACTCCGCTCCGCTGCGCGAGAACGGAGCATCTTTTGTAACCCTGACCGAACAGGGTGAACTGCGCGGCTGCATTGGTGCGTTGGAGGCATATCAACCGCTGGTGCAAGATGTGTGCGAGCATGCCGTGGCAGCCGCCCAGGAGGATTACCGCTTCACACCCGTCCAGCCGTTTGAAGTGACCCGCCTGAAGATCGAGATTTCCCGCCTGACACCGCCGGACATTCTCAAGTATTCCGCCCCGGAGGAATTGCTTCGCCTGCTGCGGCCGGGGGTGGACGGCGTGGTCCTGCGGGACGGCGTTCGGCGGGCGACCTTCCTGCCCCAGGTGTGGGAGAAGATCCCGCAGCCGGCTGATTTCCTCGGCCAACTCTGCCGCAAGATGGGCGCCCCGGCCGATTTATGGCGGACGAAACCCCTGCAGGTTTCCATCTACCAGGTGGAGGAATTCGCCGAAGAGTAGATCCTGCCCCACCAATGGTTCAGCTTCTCATTTTTCGATTATAGAACCGGGATGCACGGCGTGCATCCCGGTTCTATATTTACAGTTTATTTGTCCTAGATCCTCAGAATTTTTGACTGGCGTAAGTCGCCTCAATAAAGCTTTTTTGTATGGCTCAGCAACCGAATTTAGAATTGGTCAAAATGGCATGATTCTCTCTGGCCGTTTTGACCCAGGCAATAATGAGCAATAATTCCTGATCTTACTTGTTTAGAGCTTTGATCATCTCATCCAGCTGCTGCAGGATGCTCGGAATATCCTCTCCTTTTGTGTAAGGCTGGTAGAGCTGCCAGGCAGCATCCTCCAGCGCCCGGCGGGCAGTCCGCCAGGCAGCCGGCGCAGGGAGAGGCTGAAAATTGTCTGCAAGCGCCAGCAACTCTCGGTATTGCAGGGTGGGCAAGGTGCGGCTGCGCAAGTCCAGCAGGCCGGAGCTTGTCACAGGCAACATACCCCCGGCCAGGGCCAGTGAAGCCTGGTTGCGGGCCAGCAACAGCCAGCGGATGAACAGCCAGCCAGCCAATTCTCCCTCACTGCTGCCGCCAATCAGTCCAAAATCCGGGCCGTAGAGTGGAATCACTCCGCTTCCACTCAGCGCTGGGAAGGGCAGCACATCCCAGCGGTCCTGGCTGCCCAGTTTTTTATTCACCTGGACCTGCATGGGAAGATCTGCCAGGCTGGCCGCGTAAGTCAGAGCCCGCCGTCCGGCGAAAATTGTGTAAGGCTCCGGTGAGGCGGTGGTTACGCTGACGATGCATTTATCGCTAATCAGTTGGTACAGGTAGCCAAAGGCTTGCTCCCCGGCCGGGCTGGAAAAGGTGTACGGAGCATCCGGGCCGGAGGGGGCAAAGCTGGCTCCAAATCCATCCAGCCAACCGGCCAGGGTGTAGGCGTCGTTATCCAGCAGCCAGCCGCCCGTCCCGCGCAGGGTGTAATCGGCCAGCAGGTTGGCCCGCATGGCCGTACAAACCTGCTCGCTGAACTCATCCGGTGTGGCCGGCGGATCGGTGAAACCAAGCTCCTCCGCCCAACTGCGGTTGTAGATTAAGAAACGGGCGTTGCGCAGGACCGGCAGGCTGTAATAGCTTTCTTCCGGGCTGACAGACGGCTGCAGGCCGGGTAGAAAATCCGCCTTTTCGTCGGCCGTCAGACCCCACTCCGGGTCCTCTGCCAGGGTGGAAAGAGCAAACAGGCTGCCGCCGGTCTGCTGCCAGGCCGCCAGGGATTCAGGCGCAGCGATCACCAATCCGGGCAGCTCCCCCTCCGAAGCATTCAGCAGCGTATTCTCCAGGGCGGCCGATCCACCAAAGCCCTTCAACGCCACCTGGATGCCCCAGGTATTGGTGCGGTTAAATTCATCTGCCTCTTTTTGCAGGGCAGCCTGTAATTCATCCAGCCAGGGATGCCAGACGACCAGCTTCAGCCCCTGCAGACGTTGCACATCCGCGGGGAAGGAAGGAGTCTGGGTCGGGGCAGGCGGCGTGGCAGTGGGAATCAGGGTGGCCAGCGGCCGGGGTGTGGCCCGCGGGGTGGCAATATCGGGTGTGGCGGTCGTTAGGGGCTGGCACCCTGCCAACAGGACAGCCAGGATCAACAGGATGGATAGAGCAGGATGAAAGCAGGGATGAGTCATAAGTGGTTAATCCAGGTCCGTTGGCCATTCAGGGTGTTGATGATGCTCAAACATGCGTTGGATCTCGCTGGTAGTGGTGCGGGCCACCGAAAGCTCCGGCAGGGCATCCGGGGCAAAGAAATCCGCCCCGGAGGTTTCCAGGCTGTCAAGGGGCGCCCCGCCCAGCAGTTCGCACAGGATGAAGATCTTGTAAGTATGGAAAATGTAAGGCGGATGGTCGTGCTTCTCGCGATCATAGAGGGCCAGCAGCCTGGTCGCGCGCACCTGGTAACCGCTTTCCTCGAAAACCTCACGCTCAGCCGCCAGGCGCGGCGGCTCGCCTACATCCACCCAACCGCCGGGCAGGGTCCAGCGGCCGCGGTCGGAGTTTTCCCGGACAAGGAGGATTTTACCGTCCCTGAAGACCACCCCGCGCACATCCAACTTGGGGGTGGCATACCCGGCCTGGGCATCCAGCAGGTCGTGCACCTGATTTACAGGCTCGCCGCTGCCTTCAGCAATCATCTCGGCAGCCAGGTCGCGCAATTGGTGGTAGCGTTCAAGATCATACGGGTTGCGGCAATAAGAGATGCCGCTCTGGGCCAGTGCTGCCAGGCGCCGGGCATAATCCAACCAGAAGGGTGTGCTCATTGATGAAATCTCCGCAGAGGATTAAAACACATCCCGCGGCAACCGGCAAGCGCCAAACACTAGGGATTACGGTCGCGGAACCAGTTTCAGCACCTGGCCTGCTTTCAGATCCAACAGGTAAAGCTCGCCGTTCGTATCCTGGCCAAAAGAGCTGATATTCAGGCCAGTGGAGAACAACTGCGCGTTTTGCCAGGTTTCGCCCTGCTTCAGCAGACCCCAGACAAAGCCGGTGCAGTAATCACCGTACAGATACACGCCCTGCCAGGTTGGCAGGGCTGTGCCACGATAGACATAGCCGCCAGTCACCGAGCAGCCGCCAACGGTATGGTGATAATCCACCACCGGATCGGTCAGGATCAATCCCGAAGGTGGGGTACCCTTGAAATCGTGCAGCCCTTCGCGGTAATTCCAGCCGTAGTTGACTCCCCCCACGGATCCAGCCGGTTGGAAATCCACTTCCTCCCACTGGTTCTGACCAACATCCGCGATATAAAAATCACCGGTCGCACGGTCAAAGGAGAAACGCCAGGGGTTGCGCAAACCGTAGGCCCAGATTTCCGGCCGGCCGCCGCCGTTGGCAAAGGGATTGTCGGCCGGGATGGCATAAGGGTCGCCGCGCACATCAATGCGCAGGATCTTGCCAAGCAGCGTATCCAGGTTTTGGCCGTTGCCCTGGGGGTCATTGGCCGAACCGCCGTCGCCGAGCGCGATGTAAAGGTAGCCGTCCGGCCCAAAGGCCAGGCAGCCGCCGTTGTGATTCGGATAGGGCTGATTCACCTGGAGGAGAACCTTCTGGCTGGCCGGGTCGGCAGACAGGAAATCCCCGGCTGCCTGGTAACGAGCCACCACCGTGTTGCCGTTTGCATCGGTGTAATCCAGGTAGAAGTAGCGGTTTGCAGCGAATTGCGGATCGAGAGCGATGCCGAGCAGGCCCTGTTCGTTACCGCCGTGGACGGCCGTGCCGGTCAGATCCAGCAGCGGTTGGGGAAGTAATTTCCCGGCCTCTGCCACGGCAATCACCCCACCTTGCTGCAAGATATAGGCTGCCTGGGGCAGATTGGGTAAAAAGGCAATATCCACCGGCAGTGAAAGGCCGTCGACCCATTTGACCCACTCGACCGAATTGGCGTCGGGGAGTTGAGCTGCCTGCATCGCAACAGGCGTGGCAGTGTTTTGCGTCAGCGGTGCAGTGGCAGAAAGGTCCGGGGTAGCTGGCAGGGCTGAAGATGGCAGCGACGGCTGTGAAGTCGCCCCGGAGGGATAGGCCGCAGAGGCCTGTACAGTTGGAGTGCCTTGCGCAGCCGGATAGGCTGCAGTCGGGACGACGGTTTTCACGGTCGAGCACCCTGCTGCCAGGCTGATCATCACCACACCCATAAAAAGAAGGACCGCCCGCAGGCGGCACATTTTTTCAGTCATTGGAATCCTCCTGGTCTGGCGGCATCTTGCGGAATTCAGCATCCACAACATCGGCATTGGCTCCATGGTCAGGTTCCTTCCATTCCCCCGGCACAACCCGTTTCAGGTTGGCGAGATGTTCCGCCACCACCTGCTCGGGGCACAGCTCTACAAAAAGGGTCAATCCCAGCCACATCACGCCAATATCATCCAATGGAGTGGGCAGATCAATCGGGTTGATCCAATAAGCCAGGCTGGCCACCGGTATCAGCTTGAGGAAAATATTGACCCGCCGGTCCAACATCAATCGGCCGATCAGGCGGGCGCGCAAGACTATTTCAGCGATCACACCTCCGCCGTTAGGTGGAGTTGCCCGCCGGGGAGCATGATTCTTGGGGGACGGATTTGCCAATTCAGACCTCTTGAGTCTGATTATACCTGTTTTTTGAACATCCTGCGCCGCCGCCAGTTGATCAATGGGGCCACAACTTTGCGTACATAATACTTGGCCACAATCGGTGCGAAGAAGGTTCCGCCCTCGCGGTAATGCACCCGCAGCATCTCCGGCCAGCAGCGGTCATCTGCTGTGATGGTTTTGCCCCCGCTGTGCAGGCGGAAATTAGCCCACAGGCGTTGCGTGTAAAGCGGCTCAGCGATTTTGGCCAGGCGCACCCACAGGTCGTAATCCATGGCGAAGTAGAACGACGGATCCAGCTTGCCCACCTGGCGGACAAGGTCCGCCCGGAAAAAGGAAGCTTGCTGGGGAATATGGACATAGCCCTGGCGCAGGCGGCGGTAATCCGTCTGGGCAGCCGGAAACCGCCCGATCACCCGGCCGTGTTCGTCGATGTAGTTGCAGTCCCCATAGACCATGGAGACTTGCGGATTCTGGGCCAGCAGTTCCACCGCCTGGCGGACGGCGCCGGGCTCATAGGTGTCATCTGAATTCAGCCAGGCCAGCACATCCCCGGTGGAACGGGCAAAGCCCTTGTTGATCGCATCGGTTTGCCCGGCATCCGGTTCGCTGACCCAGCCGGCCAACCGGTCAGCGTAGCGCTGGATGATCTCCCGGCTGCCGTCGGTAGAGCCGCCGTCAATGACAAAGTACTCTATATCCGGGTAGTCCTGCTCCAGCACTGAGCGGATGGTAGCTTCCAGGAAGGGCGCCTGATTAAAAGAGGGGGTCACAATGGACACACGGGTCATGGGGTAGGCGCCTTTCGCAAGTCATAGATGGTATATCCATCTCCTGCCGCGACCTGGGGATATCGCTCGAGGATGGATTGCAGGTCGGGTTGGGCAGCCAGTTCGGCCGGGGAAGTGACCACGAAGTAGGCTAATCCGCTGGTTTCAGCCTCGAATTTCGCCGCCGTATCCAGTGCATCCCCGCCGCGCAAGGAACGCAGGGATAGGTCGTCTGAAGACGGCCAGTAGCGTTCCGGCAACCGCCAGCCGTAATAACCCAGGCGCAGACCGTAGTCATTGGTCAGCAGGATGAAATTGCCATCTGTCGGAATAGCCTGACCGATTCGCTGCCAGGCAATTGGTTCGTTGCGGTAATTATGACCAACCAAAACCGAGCGGCTGACGTACAGCCAGTATCCGCTGAACGCCACCAGCATCACCACTGCGGCGATCCGCCAGAAACGGACCTGGTTCTTCAAGGCCGCCAGGACGGCGTCCAGCACGGCCGGCAGGCACAATCCAATGACCGCCACCAACGAGAGGTGGTAATACTCGTGCGTGGTGTACTGGAAAGGCCAGGTCAGCCCGTAAAGCACGTACCCCGTCCACAGGCCGAGGGCAACCGGGCGGATCTCTTTCTTCATCAATGCCAGCCCGAGCAGGGCTGCCAGGAACAGGGTCAGGCCGGTCAGGCTGCCGATCATGGCCAGCCAATCGGCGTAGAAATTACTGGTCAGGAGCATCCCCGCCATGGAGATCGTCCAGAAGGAGAAATAACTGCCCGCCCGTTGACCGTGAAAAACCAGGTAATAAAGGATGGAAGGCGCCAGCATCAGCCCGGCAGCCGTGTAGATTTGCGGATTGCGTACCAGTTTCCTGATCGGTTGAAAAAACAGGACGGCAAAAATCATCATCGGGGCAATGAACAACCCTGCCACCACCTTGATCAGGATGGTAAAACCACCTACCAACCCAAGCGCAACCAACCGTCCCCAGGTTGGTTTTTCCTGCCAGCGGATGATCAACCAGGCGGTCACCAGCAGCAGCCCCACCATCCACGGGTCCGGCTGGAAGGCGCGGCTGGCCTGCACGCCAAACGGCAGGAACAGGTAAAATGCCAGGCCAAGCAGCGCCGCCCAGGGCGAGGCGAAGCGGCGCGCCAGGCGGTACAACGCCCAGCCGCCGAGCATCCAGATGAAAATGGCATACAGCCGCCCCACCCAGACCTGTTCGGTACCAATCAGGCGGTAGGTGAGGGCAACCACGCCTTCAATGACCGGCGGCTCCAACACTTCCTGCAAATCGGCCAGGTGGACGGCCTCCTGGCGTTTCAAGGGATCAGCCGCCGGGTCCAGCTGCATCCAAAGGCTGCGGGAGATGATGGCACTGCGCAGTTGGCGGACGGGGTGAAAGTCCAGCGGTGGATCGGTCAGATCCAGCAGGCGCACCCCAAGCCCGAGGGCAAAGACCAGGGCCACCAGGATCGATTGCCAAAATTTCATCGAACGCAAAATCTTCATAAGTCCACTTTACCGCGTTTCAAACGATAATAAAAATCTTTCAAGCGCCCCAGGCCAACCAGTGAGAGGAGTGCGTACACCATGCGGTGGCCTTCCTTCAACGCGGTCGGCGGGTGGCTGACCAGGGAGTGCCAATACGCCTTGAAAGCCGGGCCGGGTTGGCCGCCGTCCAGCAGGTAGCGCGCATTGATGCGGTGCGCCCCCGCCCGGATGCGGCGTTGATTGCGCTGGAATAATTCCGACAGGCCGGGTTGGGTTTGCATCCAATCCACGATGGCATATGCCTCCTGGCCAAAGCGGGCAGCCTGGGCCACGTTTTTGGCCCCGCTGTGGAAGCGCGCCGCTGCCAGCACCTGCGAGATGTGGCAGATGCTCCCCTGCTGGGCCAGGCGCAGCCAGAGTTGGTGATCGAGCAGAAAATGATAGCCGAGGTCAAGAAAGCCAGCCTTCAGCAGGGCAGAGCGGCGCATGAAAACACCCGGCTGGCCGATGATGTTGAACGCCATCAGGTCCGCCAGGTTCCACTCGCCGTAACGCATTACATTAAAGATCTTTCCGGCGCTGTCGATCGACTGCACATCCGCAAAGACGAAGGCCAGGTTCGGATCTGCCTGCAGCACGTCCACCGCCCGGCGGATGGCGCCCGGTCGGTACAGGTCATCTGAGTTGAGCCAGCCAACGAACTCCCCGGTGGCCCGACCCAGGCCTTTGTTGATCGCATCCGCCTGGCCGCGATCCTTTTCCGAGACCCAGCCTGCCAGGCGCGGAGCATAACGCTCAATGATTTCCCGGCTGCCGTCCGTCGAGCCGCCGTCCATCACCCAGTATTCCACCTGTGGATAATCCTGCTCCAACACCGAGCGCAGGGTTTCTTCCAGGTAGGCAACCTGGTTAAAGGAGGGCGTGACAATGGAGACAAGCGGGAGGGTCATGGCTTATTTGAATAGGCTGTTGTAATCCACCTTGGGGAAGATGGTCAGTTTGCCGCCTACGGTGGCATCCAGTACCTGGCGGCCGGCTTTTTCATACGCCTGGCGCGCCATGCGGTAGCCCATCTCAGAAGTTTCCAGGTCCGGCAGTTGCCAGCGGAAACCCTTGCCGAAATAACCGGGATGGAAGTGATTGGGATCATCGCCCTCCGAGACCACGGTCGTGTTCGGCTTGCCCTGGGTGACAAAATTATGATCCACACCGATCAAGATTGCCTGTCGAAAGCCGAGGTGGAAGGCCAGTTGTAAAGCCACATAGGTCACCGTGGCGCTTTCCCACAGGCGGCCGGCGGCATTTCTGCCAAATTTCGGCCCGGTATAGGTGGTGTAAAGGAAATGCAGGTGATCATCCGGCTGCAGCCACTTGCGCGCCCGCCAGGAGAAGAACTTGGGCATCTGCAAGGCCTGGAAATCCGCCGCGCACTGCTCGGCCACCAGGTCGTTAACGGAGAGGAAAAAACTGGTCTGAAAGCCCAGCTCGGGGAACATCAGGTAGAAGCGGTTCATCCCGATGGTGAATTCGCCGCGCAGTTTGGTCAGGTCGGTGTTCTTGAGACTGGGACCGTTGCCGATAATGAAACAGCGTTGGCCGCGGTGCTGATTCCGCAGAGCGTTCAGCTTGCGGATCGAATCCCGCCGCCAGGGGTGGAAGGTCACCTCCGGCCAATCCCCCGCCCGGCGCAGGCCGTCGCGCGCATCCCGCAGGGCGCCGGCCAGCGGCGGAGGCAGAATTTTCTTGAGAGTTTCCTTTGCGCTGCTCATCCGCTCACTCCGTGCTCAAGCGGGCGGTGGCTCCGCCGTCCACGATCATGGCCTGGCCGGTCATAAAGGAGGACTGGGTATTATCCGCCAGGAAATAGATGGCATGGGCAATTTCCGCAGGCTGCCCCACCCGGCCGTTGACAGTCTTGCGGGCCAGGTTTTCCAGACGCTCGTGGATGGTATCGCCGCCGACATGCCCGCGGTTCATACCCGCCCTCAGCATGGGCGTATCCACCGCACCGGGCAGGATCGCATTCACCCGGATGTTGGCGCCGGCAAATTCAATCGCCATGGCGCGGGTGAGGGCCAGCAGGCCGCCCTTGCTGGCGGCATAGGCGGAGATGTTGGCCGAGGTCGCCACGGCATGCACCGAGGAAACATTAACGATGGCGCTGCCGTTGGGCGCATTCTTCAACAACGGATAGGCCAGTTTGGCACCCAGAAAGACCGAGCGCAGGTTGGAGGCCATCACCAGGTCCCATTCCTCGGCGCTGGTTTCAATCAGCGGTTTGGCAATCTGGACGGCGGCATTGTTGATCACCGCATCCAACACGTTGGTATAATCATGCGCTTCCTTGTAAATGGTTTCCAACACCCGCGGGTCGGAGATATCCGCCTGGATATACAGCCCGCCTGCCGGAAAAGGTTCGCTAAATTCGCCGCGGTCCACCCCGATCACC
Source organism: uncultured Anaerolineaceae bacterium (assembly GCA_964405455.1). GTDB lineage: Bacteria > Chloroflexota > Anaerolineae > Anaerolineales > Anaerolineaceae > CALESS01. The sequence continues at coordinate 25,109 of CAYOOA010000002.1, forward strand.
TGCCAGCCCAATTCGGCAAACAATTTCACCGTGGCCCGGCCAATTCCCCCGGCAGCCCCGGTAATCAACATGGTGCGTGTTTCTTCTGTCATTCCAAATCTCCTGTACTTCTCTGCGGTTATTGTGCAGATGCGCGGAACTTTTCAAAGTCTTCGTGCGGGATATTCAAGCTCTCCAGCAGGTTGCGGATGGTGTTCCAGTGCACCCGCTCCCAGGCGGCCGGGCTGGAGTTGGAGTTGTGGGCCGCCAGTAAGACATTGTCCATCTTCATCAGCGGTGAATCATGCGGTAGAGGCTCGACTTCAAACACATCCAGGGCGGCACCTGCCAGGCGTCTGCTCAGTAAAGTTTCAACCAGGGCTTCTTCATCCACCAGCGGACCGCGGGCAGTGTTGATCAGGTAGCTGCCGGGACGGACAAAAGTCAGCGTGCGGGCATTGATGATATGGTGGCTGGTTGGATTCAAGTCGCAATTCAGGCTGATGAAATCTGACCTGGAAAGCAAATCCTCCAGGGAGGTCATCACCACGCCGTTTTCCAGGATAAAATCCGGGGCAATCGGGATGATATCATTGCCGAGCAATTTCATCCCGAAGGCGCGCGCCCGGCGCAGGACCGCCTTGCCGACATTGCCCACCCCGATCACGCCCAGGGTGCATTCAGAAAGCGAACGGCCGGGGAGTTTCTCCCAGTTGCCACGCTTCATCTCGCGGTCCATCCACGGCAAGCGGCGGGCAAAGGTCAGGATGTAGCCCATGACGCTGTCGGAAACGGGCAGAGTGAAGGCGTTCGGTGTGTTGCGCACGACAATCCCAAGGGTGGCGGCAAAGGTTTTGTCAATCGAGTCGATCCCCGTCCCCCACTTGGAGATCACTTTGAGACGCGGTGCACAGGCAGTCAGTACGCGCGGGGTGTAGCGATCATCCCCGCAAACGGTGCCGTCGAACTGCCCGGCATACTGCAGGATTTCCTCCTCCGAGAAGCGTTCGTGCACTTCCGGGGTGATCAACTCCAGGCCGTAGTGCTCAAAAACCGGTTGAAAGCGGCGGACGTACGGCAGCATATAGGGGGCGGTCAATAAAATGGTTGTCATCAGTGGTTCCCTTCCTCGCGCAGGCGCTGGCTGAGCAGCACATCCGCGACCAAAAAATCGTGTTCCTCATCAATATCCCAGGCTTCGCCGCGATCCATGACAAACATCAACGGCCGCTCCCCCAGGCGGTTGCGCCGCGCCAGTAAAGTGGAACGGGTGAACAGGTAAAGGCAGGAGTTTTCCTCGAAGACCGGCGGCAAATCCTGGGTTTGCAACAGGATGGCCGGGTTGTGGTTGATCGGCCGGCTGAGTTGATCCCACAGGCGGGTTTGCAGGCGGGTGACCGAGAAGAGCGAGTCGTATTCCGGGTAACGGCTGCGCAGATCGCCAATGGCGCGGCGGATGGTGGCAGGGCGCAACAGCGGGTTGGTGGAATGGGTCTGCAGGTACAGATCCGCCTGAACCTGGGCGGTATCGTACATCAGGATTTCATTCATCGGAATGGTATCCGCCCGCAGGGCTTCAGGCCGCTCCAACGCAATCACCTGGGGAAAATTACGGCGCAGGCCGTCCAGCACTTCGGGGCTATCGGTATCCACCACCACCTGGTCGATCTCCGGGCACTCCAGCAGCGTCCCGATGATATGGTGGAAGAGCGGCTTGCCGGCCAGCAGGCGGTAGTTCTTGCCCGGCACACGCTGGGAATGGTGGCGCATCGGCACCAGGGCGACAATTTTCTGTAATTCCATCCTGCACCTCACTCCGGGCGGTTTGGCCCGCCCGGTACATCCGGATATTGAATCGGTTCAACCGGCCGTGGCCGGGTTTGCGTCTGCGGCGGCCGGGGATAATAAAAGGTTTGTTTCAACTGCCAGGTCAACGGCCCGGACTGTCGATAACCGTGGTACGTGCCGAGGAACTGGTTGTAACGGAAACGAACAACATCCAGCCAGACCCGGCCCAGGGCCTTCTCGCGCCGGGCTGCCTTCCAGTCATCCAGCACGTTGACGGTGAAGAGGCGGATAAAATCCGCAAAGCCAAAATGCTCCTGCGGGTAGATGGTCTTGAAGGCCATGCTCTCGCGGCGGTAGCGGTTGTAAATGCCGCGCCAGGTTTCATTGTGGACGTGCACCACCTCCGCCTCAGCGGAGTAATCCACCGTGTAACCCTTCTCGAACATTCGCCGCGCCCAGGCCAGGTCCTCCAGACCCGGCAGCAGCTCATTATAAGGGGTTTCCTCCCACAGGCTGCGCCGGATGGCGGCATTGGCGTTGTTACAAAACGGCGTCGGCTGGCGGCGGACGGATTGATCCGGGTACCAGTGATGGAAAATGCGCTGCTCGGAATAATGCGTGGCAGGGGCGCCGCTCTGCCGGCCGTAGACCAGGGCGGTCTTCGGGTCGTCAAACCCGGCCAGCAAGTGCTCCAGCCAATCGGGGTAGACCGGGTAGACGTGGGCTGAGGCCAGCACCACCACCTCCGCCCGGGCCTGGGCAATACCCAGGTTGAGCGAGCGGCCAAAGGTGAATTCGTGCGGATTGATGGTCACCACCTCCACCGGGTGGCGGCGGGCAATTTCCACCGTCGCATCGGTGGAGCCGGAATCAACCAGGATGACCTGCACATCCCGCACCGTTTGCCCGGCAATCCCGGTCAGCAGGCGGCCGATGTGGCGTTCCTCGTTAAACGCACGGATGACAATCGAACAGGCCGGGGTCATTCATCCATCTCAAAGGGAGCGCCGTGCAGGATGCCCTCGACGGCCACCCGCAGCGTGGGGGATTTCTCCGGCAGCAGGTCCTGCCAGGTCAAGCCGGGTTTCAGGCGCACATAGCCGCGCCAGATGCCGTCTTCCTCCATGAGTGCCTCCAACGGGAGGGAAACGCGGTACAACTGGTAGTAGAGGAAGCGGCGCGCGTTGCGCTGGAATTCCGGCGGCACGGTTACTTTTTCAACCGCCAGCATTTCCTCCTCCAGGCGGTGATATTCCGCCAGGCTGGGCGGGAAGAAGACCGTTGGCAACTGGGTGAAGCGCGCCCGCCCGGCGCACAATACGGCCGCCCCAAGCAGGGAGGCCTCCATGCCGATGGTAGAGTTGTAGATCATCACAAACTTGGAGCGCTGGATCAGCTCGTAAGAGCTGAGATACTCCGTCGAATCCACAAAAACCACGTTGGGCTGTTGATCCGCGCCGCTGGTACGTACCCACTCGGCCACGGTCTCACGGCTGGCCTTGCCCGGGCGGGATTCGTCCGGGTGGGCCCGGATGACAAACAGCGTCTCCGGATGGCGGCGGATGAGATCCAGGGTGTCGTCCAACCAGGCAAACATATGCTCAAAGAGCACGTTGGCGTGGGCCTGGCTGGTATCAAAAATCACATTGGTAAAGACCGGCACGATCTGTTTGAAAGCGGCTGCCTTTTGTAATAACTCCGGAGAGAGGGGTTTCATCTCCGGCCAGAAGCGCACCCCGCCCATGCTGAAATTGCCCTGGAAGCGCTGTTCCAGGTAGGCATCCAGGCGGGCGTTTTGGGCATCATCCAATTCAAAATCATCGGCGATATGGATCGGGTAAGCCGTGGCATCGCCATCGGTGAAATAAGCCGTGAAGGGGCGCAGGCCAATTTCGTGAGAAATCACCCGAATTCCACGTTGAAGCGCAGCCCAGCGCGCAGCGGCCTCCGGGTAAAACTGGCCGTTGAAAACGACCACCACCTGCGGTTTCACTTTATCCAACAGGGCGCCAAACTGGTACACCACCCTTAGGGCGGAGATCAAATACTGGCGGAAGAGGAAGCGGGTTGGTTCATCATCCTTGAGGTGATGGCGGCGCAGCACCCAGCGCAGGGCGGGCAGAACCAGGCGTCCCAGCGGGATACCATCGAATTCAAAGTCCATCATATGGGCCACACCCAGCCCGGCCAGGGCGGTTTCCAGTTCCGGCTCCGGGGTGGGCAGCAGACGATACAGATCACCACCCCTGGTGAGAACCCTGGTCTGGGCAAGGCAGTCCGCGCAGGGCGGTGCGGCATGCGGATCATCCCGGTTGGTGCCCAGCACGCAGGGGGTCAGCCCGCTCTGGCAGGCGAAATGCACCACCGGCACGCTCTGCAGACGCAGGGCCTGGGCGGTCAGCAGGCTGTAGGCGGCATTGAGTGAAACCCCGCCCAGGCGGGTGGAGGCATTGAAGAAAACCACCGGTGCGGTTTTCTCCGCCGGGCTGTGGCTTGAAACCTCGCTGATCAGCCGTTCAATCTGGCGGTTGCTTTGCCAGTGGCTGAGTCGCCGTTTCAAGCCGCGCTGGATCCGGTTCACCATCTGCATGCTTACGAAACCCGGCGCAGTTTCTTGCGGGCGCCCATCTCGCTCTCATAAACAACTTTGACGCCATCCCCCAGGGATTGCTCGGTGACGCGGATGTACTTGACCAGGCGCTCAAACCCGCCCGGTTCCACCGAGGCGGCCTGATCGCTGCCCCACATGGCCCGGTCGAGGGTGATATGCCGTTCGACCATGCAGGCGCCCAGCGCCACGGCCACTGCCGAAGGCACCAGGCCCACTTCGTGACCGGAATAGCCAATCGGCACCGGGAACTCCGTCTTCAGGGTGGTGATCATGCGCAGGTTCAACTCGTGCGGATCACATGGGTAGGTACTGGTGGCGTGGGTGATGACCAGGTTCTCCAGGCCGAGCACCGCCACGGCAGCCCGGATTTCCTCCATGGTGGACATGCCCGTGGAGAGAATGACCGGCCGGCCGGTCTTCCGCAGGTGGCGCAGCAGGTTGTGGTCCGTCAGGGAGGCCGAGGGCACCTTGTAAGACACCGGGTTGAAGGTTTCCATAAAGTCCACCGAGGGCTCATCCCAGACCGAGGCAAACCAGGTGACGCCCAGCTCGCGGCAGTAACGGTCAATCTCCCGGTAATCCGCTTCGCTGAATTCCACCTTGTACCGGTAATCCAGGTAGGTGATGTAGCCCCAGGGTGTCTCACGCATTTGGCCGCGCTGTTCGGGCGGAACGCACAGTTCAGGAGTGCGCTTCTGGAATTTCACCGCATCCACCCCGGCGATAAAGGCGGCGTGGATCATCTGTTTGGCCAGGTCCAGGCTGCCGTTATGATTAATGCCAATTTCCGCCACCACGTAGGTGGGCTGCCCCTCACCAACCAACCGATTACCGATTTTAATGACGTTGCTCATAATACTCCTTAATGTTTTTCCGCGGAGATGCCGGGAACACGGGATGTCCTTAACAAGTTATTGGATTTCTGTGTTTTTCCGATATTTCCAGAATTTTCCAGGTGATTGACTGATCACTCAGCCTTGCAACTGTGCCAAAATCATATCACAAAGTTCGCGCACCGCCCCATGCCCCCCTGCCCGTGAAAGCACGAGGTCAGCCTGGCGCAGGGCCTCGGGTTGGGCATCCGCCGGGACAACTCCGCAGCCCACAAGCGGGAAACAGGGGGTATCGTTGGTGTCGTTGCCCATGAAGATGACGGTTTGCGGGTCAATCCCGTTTTCAGCCAGGTAAGCCTGCAGCGCATCGACCTTGTTCCAGATACCCTGCAGCACCGGCACGCGCAGCTTGCGCCCGCGGGCTGCCACCACCGGGTTGACCTCAGTGGAGAGGATCAACATCGGGATGCCGGCATCGCGCATATACTTAATGCCCATGCCGTCCGAGCGGTTGGCGGAGACCATCTCATGGCCTTCCTCGTCCACCCAGACACGGTTATCGGTCATCACACCGTCGAAGTCAAACACCACCAGGCGGACAGGATTGGGCAGCGGCCGCCGGCGCGGACCCGGCCAGACCATTTCCAGGTTGCCGTAGCGCACCAGCCACTCCGCCCGCTGCCAATCAGAAGGCGAGTCGATATCCACCGTGAAGCGCGGCTCGATCATCACCGGCAGGATCACCCGCCCGCTCATCGAGCCGCCCAGGATCACCGCCGGCCGGATGGCATCCACGTGGCCGGTCTGCCAGTAGACGGACGGCAGAGCCTGGCGGGGGGCATTGTAAGGCTCGGCAATGCCGGGCACGTCCAGCAGGTTGTGCATCTGGCCGGTGATCGGGTCAATCTTCCACATTTTGTGCGGGTTTTGCCCGGCCGGTACCACCCCGCGAACCGAGTCCGCCTCAGGGTGATCCAGCAGCAACTGCACCGCTTCATCCACCAGCCCCACCGGTCGCACCGGTGAAGTTGGGCGCAATTGCACCACAACCTCGGGGTGATAATTTTCGTGCTCCGCCAGCCAGGTCAGGGCGTGTTGGAAAACCGGCAAGTCCAGGGTGGAATCGGCTGCCAGTTCCGCCGGGCGCAGGAAGGGCGTTTCCGCACCGCATTCGCGCCCCACGGCGGCGATCTCCTCATCATCCGTGGAAAGGATCACCCGCGTGACAGTCTGTGCCTTTAGTCCGGCTGCAATACTATACGCAATCAAAGGATGGCCGGCAAAGCGGCGGATGTTCTTGCGCGGGATGCCCTTGGAGCCGCCCCGCGCCGGGATGATGGCCAGGACCTCAGGCTTTACCATGCCGTCCACCCCCCATCCACCACCAGGTTGCCGCCGGTCATGTAACTGGAAGCTTCCGAAGCCAGGTAGAGGAGCGCGCCGTTCATCTCGTCCAGGTGGGCCATGCGGCCCATGATGGTGCGGTAGGAGTAATTGCGCTCGAAGGTTTCATCGTGGTTGTTATACACCCCGCCGGGGGTCAGGCAGTTGGCCCGGATTTTCGTCCCGGCGTAGTAGGAGGCAATATACTTGGTCAGGCCGAGCACACCCGCCTTGGTAGCCGTATAAAAGACCGGTTTGTAGGTACGCGGCTTGCCAGGTTTTTCATAAATGCGCTGGTCCGGTGGCACCAGGCCGTAGGTGGAGCAAATATTGATGATCGAGCCCTCCCCGCCCTGGGCAACCATCTGGCGGGCAGCCGCCTGGCAGCACAGGAACACGCCGGTCAGGTTGACCTCCAGGGCGTCATTCCAGGCTTTGAGCGGGTAATTTTCAAAGGAATTGTCGTTCTGGCGGCTGATGTTGTCGGCGTCAAACTTGGGATCCATGGCCGCCGAGCAGACCAACACATCCAACCGGCCGAAGGTTTGCACAGCAGCATCCACCATCGCCTGGACGGAGTCCGGGTTGGTCACATCCACCCCCACGCCCAGCGCGTGGTAACCTGCGGATGTCAACTCCCCGGCAAAGGCTGCAGCAGCATCGGCGTTCAGGTCCGCTACGACCACGTTTGCCCCGGCCTCGGCCAGGGTACGGCAGAATTGTTTCCCCAGCAGGCCCACTCCACCGGTCACCACGGCAGCACGGCCGTGCAGGTCAAATTTATCCATGATTGTCATGCTCATACCTCCAGGTTAAGACTGACGGGCTTGCAGCGCCAGGCGCAGGGCTGCTTCACCATCATCCAGCGTACAGATGGGTGCCTCTTCCCCACGGACGACGCGCAGGAAGTGGCTCATTTGATCCAGGAACAACGTGTTGCGCTCAAAGCCCTGCGGCGGAACCACCACCTGCCAGTCCCCGGGGGAAGCGTCCGGGTTGGCAACGCTCAGGCGGGCCGCCCCATCGGCATTATCCCAGCGGATGGTGCCGCGCTCCCCGATGATTTCCAGCCAGTGGGCACCTGGCCGCTGGATGTAATCCAGGTGCAGGCTGCCAATTGCCCCGGATTGGAAGCGCAGCAGGCATTCAACCGTGTCTTCGACGTTCAATTCCAGCCCGCCCAGCGTCCCGCTCATCGCCTGCAGGCCGATGATCTCACCCAGCAGCCAGCGCAGGTAATCAAACGGATGGCACAGGGTCAGCGCCACACCGCCGCCCAGTTCGGAAAGCGAACTGTAACTCTTGCGGTAATCCTCCCAGGGGTGCCAGTTGGGCAGGTACTCGCCCCAGTGGGCCCGCACGGAAGCCGCCCGCCCGATGACACCCGCCTGCAGCCATTCAGCAATTTTGCGCAGGCCGGGATGGAAGCGGAACTGGAAACCAACCAGCACCTGGCGGCTGGATTGTTGCAGGGCCGAATGTAGTTCGTCCAGGCCTTCCAGCGAATGCGAGATCGGTTTTTCCAGCAGCAGGTGGCAGCCTGCCCGGGCAGCCGGGATGGCTGCCTGCAAATGCAGGGCGGTCGGATTGGCAATGATGGCGGCATCCGGGCGGTGAGCCAGGGCCTTTTCCATCTCGTATTCCACCGTGAAGCTGTCCAGCTCATCCACCGGCAGGGTGGATTTTCCGCTGCGCAAGACGATAATATCCCGCTCACCCAGGGCCAGCAGGTTGCGCATGTGGCGGCGGCCGATGGACCCAAAACCAACCAACAAATATCTCATTCACTTACTCCAAAGATTTCAGAAATTCTCTCAATTTTTGTGCCATGAAGATTTCGGTAATTGCCATGGATTCGTAGGTTGCCCCACCGATGTGCGGGGTGATCAAAAGGTTGCTATGGGTGCGGGCATACTCCACCAGGGGCGAAACAGTGAGCGTTCCGCTGCGCTCATTGGAAAGCACATCCAGGGCTGCCCCGGCCAGGATACCACTTTCCAATGCTTGGAGCAGGGCGGATTCATCCAAAATGTTGCCGCGGCTGGTATTGATTAACAGGGCGCCGGGTGGCAGAAGCATCAATTCTTCCAACCCAATCAACCCGGTAGTGGATGGGTTTAACGGCACATGAATGGAAAGCACATTCACCTGCGTCAGCAAGTGGTTCATGCTGAAAACCCGCTCCACGCCTTCCTCCCATTTCAGGGGTTGCGGATCAAAGGCATAAACCTGCATGCCAAAGGCCAGGCCGTAACGGGCCACCATGTGGCCAATCCGCCCCAAACCCAGGATGCCCAGGCGTTTGCTTTTCAGATCGTGACCTTTGAAGCGGTCGCGCTGCCATTCGCCGTCCAGTACGGAGCTGAAAGCCGAGGGGATATTGCGGGTCAAGGCCAGCAGTAAGCCCCAGGTTAACTCGGCCGTGGCCGGGATGCTGCGCAGAAAATCCACCTCGCCGCGCAGGGAAAGCACCCTGACGCCGTGCCGTTCGGCCGCGGCCAGGTCAATGTGATCCAGACCGGTGGTGGCGCTGACGACTACCCGCAGGTGCGGGGCGGCGGCAAACACCTCCTCGTCCACCTGGAAAGCCAGGCGGACAATCAAGGCGTCCACCTCGGCCAGGGCAGACAGCAACTCCGCCCGGCTGAGGGCGGCCTGGCGCACCTGCCCTACGCCCTGCAGGATTTCCAGGGCTTGCGGGGAGTAATTTTCCGGCTCGGCATTCAGAATTCGCCAGGTCATGGCCTAGCCCTGCCCTTCCGCTTTGGCGCGTTCCTGCAGGATCAGCTCGACCAGTTTCAAATCCAACTCGCTGTCCACGTTGACCGAGCGTTCCTCCGGCATAATATACGGCCGGATGACCTGTCCCCAGATGGAATTATTTTCCATCAGGTTATCCCGGCGGGTCAGGTAAATGCTGCCGTTGCGCATGTAGGCGGGCGGATTGTAATCCTGGCGGCGGGTGCCTTCTTTTTCCTCAATCACAAAGGGCAGGAGTTGATTGTTCTCGATTTTCTTCATCAGGATGGGATGGTGGGCCAGCACCCGCACTACGGAGATGACCGAATCGCAACCGCCCTGCGCTGCCAAATCCAGCGCCGCCAGGATATCCTGCGGGGCGCGGAAGGGGCAAGTCGGTTGGAGCAGGAGAACCCAATCCAGGTGCACCTGGTCCATTTCCTCAATGGTACGCACGGCATGCTGCATCACCGGCACCATCGGCACCTTGTCCCCGCCCAGGTCTTCCGGGCGCAGAAAGGGCACCTCTGCCCCGTATTGGACGGCAACTTCAGCAATTTCCGGATCATCCGTGCTGACGATCAGGCGGTGCAGGCGGTCTTTCACCGCCCGGGCCGAGTCAATGGTATAGGCAATCAAGGGCTTGCCGCCCACCGGGCGGATGTTCTTGCGCGGCACGCCCTTGGAGCCGCCGCGTGCCGGGATGATGGCCAGCACTTTCAGGTCAGGTTGGGTCAACTTTTCTCCTCTGCATCAAGCTGAAACCAGCGGTGGTACCAGAGCTCCATTTTTCCGGTTAAAAAGCCGCAGCGCTGGTACAGGCGCTGGGCGGCGATGTTGCGGCCCTGGGTTACCACTTCCACGGTGGTGACTCCTTGTCCGGCGAACCAATTCAAAGAATGCTGGACGGCGGCCACGCCTACCCCTTTTCCGCGGGCCGACTCCGCCACACCCACCAGGCCGATCTGACCGTGATTTCCATCCACGTGGCAGGAAACGAACCCCTGGATGCGCCCTTCTTCAGCATAGACCAGCACAGCCTGGGCGTATCCGCTGCAACTCTTCTCAATCCAGGTTTCATATAATCGATCCGCATCGGTTGGATTGAAATTTTGATCGAAATAAAAACGGGTTACGCGGTAGCTGCCGCGGGCAATGAATTTGAGCTGTTCCAGATCGCCAGGCTGTGCCAATCGGATGGCAGGGTGAACATGAAAATCCACTTGTTTATTCAGGGGATGCTCGAAGGTCAAGCGCACATCCACAAAGTGAAAATCGTGCTCCTCCGCCAGGCGGATGGTCTGCGGATCATCTGCGCCGGCCAGGAAATACAGGCAATCCACGCGCTGCTCCCGGCACCAGGCCTCTGCCTGCAGTACGTTATCAGTCGTCAAGAGATTCCCCTGCAGGCGGGCAATCCGCTTGCGGAAAAAATGCGAATCCCATTCCAGGAATTGGCAGATTTCGGTCATGGTAATCTCCTGTCTATCCTGTCTACTTCCGGGTGGCCTAATTAATAGGTCAACCGCTTGGTGTAGGTCAACGGCGCCGTGGACAGCACATCCGCGATGCGCTCCCCGGCATGCCCGTCACCGTAGAGGGTCACCCGCGGCGGTCGGGGATTGTTGATATGCTGCAGGATGGCCGCCTCGATGGCGTGCCGGTCGTAATCCACATCAATTACGTTCGGGCCGCGTTCCCGCCCGGCCTCGCGGCTGCCAATATTGACCGCCGGCACACCCAGGTAGGAACATTCGCGGATGGCCACACTGGAATTGCCGATGATGCAGCGGCTGCGGTTGACCATGCGCAGGAAATCCAGCGGGGGGATATCCTTGAAGAAGTGGATGTTGGTCGGACCTTCCAGCTCGCGGAAGGCGCGGATGCCCTTGGATACGCCGTCCGACCCGGCATCCACATTCGGCCAGAACCACAGGGTTGGGAGGCCCAGGTTGCTGATGGCATACAGCGTCTCAGTGATCTGTTTGCGGCCTTTCTCATACTCCGTGGTGACCGGGTGCTGCATCACCACCAGGTAACCGTTGGATAAATCCACCGTGGCGCCCACGCCGCCGTACCGCTCAAACGGGTCAATTTCCTCGCCTGGATTCAGCAGGACCTCATTGGCAATATCAATCGAAGGGCAGCCGGTGACAAACACCCGGCTTTCTTCCTCGCCCATGTGGATGACACGTTCGCGGGCTTTTTCAGTCGTCACCAGGTGGATATCCGCCAGCTTGGTGATGGCATGGCGCACCTTCTCATCGATGCTGCCGGTCACCTCGCCGCCCTGCATGTGGACGAGCGGGATGTTCATGTAGGCAGCCGCCACCGCCGTGGCGATGGTTTCGTAGCGGTCGGCAATCGTCACCACCATGTCCGGGCGCAGGTTATCAAACGTGGTGGCCAGTTCGATCAGGCCCAGGCCGGTCGTCTTGGCGGAGGTGACCAGGTTTTCACCCTCCAGCACCATGTAGACCCGCGCATCCACCTTGAAACCATCCTGCTCAATGTGGCTGACCGATCGTCCGTAGCGGTCCAGCAGCATGGAGGCCGCCGAAACGATCTGCAATTCCAGGTCCGGGTGATTGCGAATGGCGAACAGGGCCGTGCGGATACGTGAATAGGACGGCCGGGCGGTGATGACAACGCATACTTTCCGTTTGCTCATGCGATTTCCTCGAAATCTTCGGGAGATAAAAAGGTACCGGCAGTCACATCCCGGCGCAGGGTGCGGCCCAGCCATTCCTCCAGGCGGGCAGCCGGGATGCCCGTGCCCGGTTTGCGGGCGGTGACATCCTCGCGTTGCAAAGGTTGGCCGGCTTTCAACTCCCGCCCGGCCACCAGGCTCTTGCTGAACAGGTTGCGCATGGTCTCCAGGCTGGCTGCGCTGGCATCCTTTTCCTGCGGATTGGCCAGGGCAGTATGAATGAAGCGCACACCCTCAGTCAACTGGCGCAGCTCTTCCGGAGTCAGAGAGACGATAACATCCGGGCCAAACATCTGCCGCGAGAGGGTAACATGCACTTCGATCATATCCGCACCCAGCGCAGCGGCCGCCAGACCGGTATACAGCTTGCCGGTGTGCTCGGAAAGCCCGACCGGCACGCCGTAGCGCCGACGGAAAACATCCAGCATATTCAGGCCAATATCCTGCGGGCCGGAGGGGTATTTGGAGGTGCACTGGAATACCAGCAGCGGCAGGTTGTGCTCCTGGATTTGCGCCACCACACCGTCGATCTCGGCCAGTGAGCTCATGCCGGTTGAAAGCAGCACCGGTTTGCCGCTGGCAATAATGCGCTCCATCAGGAGCGGATTGTTGACCTCGCCCGAGGCCACCTTCCAGGCAGGCATGCCGATTTTTTCCAGGAGTTCCACCGCTTCCTCCGAAAAGGGCGAGGAGAGGAAAATCAAGCCGCGCTGGCGGGCGTGTTCGGCCAGGCCTGCCCAGCCTTCGGGGGTGAATTCCATCCGTTTCCAGTAATCGTAACGGGTGGCATCCTGCTGGCTGAATTTGACCCGGAACGGCTCCAGGGCGGAGCTTTCTGCCGCGGCAATGTGGGTCTGGAACTTGACCGCATCCGCCCCGGCATCGGCAATGGCATCGATGAAGGCGTGCGCCATGCCCAGGCTGCCATCGTGCGCCTGAGCCACTTCCCCTACCACCATGGCCGGCGCTTGCGGTCCTACAAGACGTTTCTCAATGAAGAACGATTCGATTTTTGCGCTCATTGCTCCACTCCCAGCAGCTTCAGCAGGTAATCCGCCGTCACGCCGGTCGATTCGCCGTGGATGTAGGTCAGTTCCTGCTCCACGAAGCGGCGGCGATTATCGCGGCGCAGTTCCGGGTGGCTGAGGTTCTCCTCCAACGCCTGCACCAATTCCTCAGGCGTGAAGGCGTTCGTACCCGCGCCGGTCTTGTTGACCCGCGCAGCCGTCGGCCAGCCCGGCACCTCGTGCAGCGGGATCCAGAAATTGCCCGGCCATCCGTCGGGCGAATCAATGCAGCAGCTGATCAGCGGTTTGTCCTTGATAGCCGCCTCCAGTACCATTGTAGAATAAATCGTCACCAGCACATCACAATAGGCCAGCATGGAGGCTTTTTCCGGGAAATCCTCGCCGGAATAGCGCGGCAGGCCGCCCGCCAGGGCCTTGGGGGCCACCACGTGCACATCCGGGCAATCGCGGGTCAATTCATAGATCTTGTCGCACTCCTCCCGGTAGTGTTTCTGGGATTTGAAATGGTTGGGGTGCAAGCGGATGAGCAGTTGAGCGGGCATCGAGAGCTTGTGTTCGGTGATGATGCGGATCAGTTCCTGTATGATGTGCAGGTTGGGTGAAATGCTCAAGGCCGTGGCGGCAAAGGCAATCAGCTTCTTGTTCGGATCCAGGCCATGCATCTGGAAATATTCATCGCGCGGCATCAGCCAGGAGTCGTTGATATAGCCATCGTAAAGCGGCATGCCGCCCACGTTGATCTTTTCCTTCGGCCAATCGTAACCAGCGCTCAGTTCCCAGCGGTGAACCTCCGACCAGACATTGGCGTAATCCACGTCTGCGCCAGGCAGGCCGTGGGCCGAGGGATTATCCCAGCCGATGACGGTCATGGCGGTGGGGATGCCGCGGCGCTTGGCCTCGCGCAGGATGAAGCGGTCCATCCGCCAGCCGGCGGTGGAGGAAATCACCAGGTCGGGTTGGTATTTTTCAAACAGGTCGGTATAGAGGTTGGGCGCAAAAAGCAGGTTGGACTTCCAGCGGAAGACTTTGCGGGCCAGGCTGGAGGAGCGCAGGATGAAAATGGCCGGGCGGAGCGATTTGAGGATGAATTTCCAGCGCCCCCGGGCTTCAAATTCCTTGCGCCGGCGGTGGGTATCCACGTAGGTCAGGGGTACCCGCGGGGACATGCTGGACTTGCGCACGTACTCGAACATCTCCTGCAGTCCGGCCAGGTGTTTTTGCTGGTATTCAGTGGTTTGCTTCTCGCGGGCGGATTCAAAGACCAGCAGCGGATTGGCCGCAAAATCCTGGCGCAGCTTTTCCACCAGTTCATCCTCCACCAGGAAAACCAGGCGCACACCGCGGTCCGTCAGGCGCTCGGCCAGCCCGGTGAAGAGGTAATAGCCAATCGTTAGTCCATGATCCACAAAAATTAAGGCTGTTTTCAAATGCACTCCTCAGGTAAGGGCATGGGGGAAGTGATCACAAGCAAGGCTCGTGCGAACATCCCCGTGCCCCTTTAATATAATCAGGCGTT
>CAYOOA010000002.1:39795-45695 GCA_964405455.1 uncultured Anaerolineaceae bacterium
GGCGTTGCACCCTAACGGGCGTTGTACCACTTAAAAATCCGGTTATACAGGCCCATCAGGCCGGCTTTGACCGGATTCAATTCCAGCAGGCGGCGGCCCAGCCCGCGCGGAGCGGTGGGCAGGGGCTTTGCCCTATCACGCAGCTCGGCCGGCAGGGTATTGCTCATGTTCATGGCATACGGCTCGGCCGTCATCAGGCGCAGGTAGCCGGCGTTGTTCATCGCCTCATCCAGGCGGAGCACCTGCCCCATCGGGCGGTCCATCTGGAACGGCACAAACTGTAATAATACCTCTTTTTTGGCCACAAATTGCCAGTGCGAGGCGCCCACCTGGGCCGTTACGCCGTGGTAGGTGATGCGGAAATCGCGCGTGGTCTCATACTTCTCGCGGATTTCAGCCTCCTCGGCGCCCAGGCTCAGGTTGAACTCGAGGAAGGTCGGCCAGGGCAGCAATTGACCCTCGGCCAGCGACGCTTCCGGCTCAGCGCGGGCCCACTCCAGGGTGCGGGTGATGAGCTCCTCGCGCGTCCGGAAAGGCCGGCTGGTTACCATGCCCACATTAGGGAAAGTATTGAGAATCTCCAGCGAAGCCTCCAGCCAGCCTTTGGAAAACAGGGCATCGCTGTCGGTGTAGGCAATCACCTCACCGGGCGCGGCTGTAAAAATCACATCCCAGGCACCGCCCTTGCCCAGGTTCTTCTCGGACAGGATCAGGAATTGGATCCGCCCGGCCAGGTGCTCCTCCAGCAGGTACTGCTGCACCTCCCGGCAGGAGCCGTTGTCAAACACCAGCAGATCGTGCGGGGTGACCGTATTCTCATACAGGCTGTTCAGGCAGACTTTCAACACATCCAACGTTTCGGCATAAAAGCCGCTCAACATGGGGATGTAATTCAGGACGGTCACGGTCACTTTTTCCGGGCGGGCAACCTCGCGGGCGGATTTGGCTGGATTTTGTCCAATACGCATACGAACTCCTTAGCGGCGGCCCTGGCGAAACATCTGCCAGGCCTTGCGCGGATGAAAGATGGCAAAGAAAAGTTGTCCCAGGCGGTACGAACCCAACCGCACCAACGGGAAGATCTCCACTTCCCGCCAGAACCGGGCGGCGCTGCCTTTCGCTGGCTGGATTCTACCATCCACCAGGCGACGGTTGGCATCCGGCAGGTTGAAAATGTTCAACCGGCCGCCGGCCAGGCGGATGTTTTCAAACGTCTCCGGCAGCTTGTAATGCGGTTGGTTGCCCGGCAGGTGACTGTAATCATGGTCCTGGTGGATGATCTGGATGGCGGCGGAGGCATCCACGCAGGCCCAACCCTTGCGCCGGGCAGCGTAAATCATCCAGTTATCCCAACCGGCCCGGCCAATGGCAAATTTGGGCATGTCCGCAAAACAAGCCCGCGGGAAGATGAAATAATCACTGCCGGTCGGCCCGTGGCGCCGGGCACGCTGGCGAACATCCTCCATCAACCGTGCCTGCCATCCGGCAGAGAAATCCAGCGGGACGCGGATGTCCAGGTCCCAGCGCTGGCCAACGACCAGGAAATTCTGCCCGGCCGCGGCCACCTGCTGCGCCCCCTGCAGAAAATCCGGCAGCAGGAGAATATCAGCATTCACATAGGCCAGCAGCGGGCTGCTGCTGTTCTGGCGCGCCAGGTCAAAGATCGAGCTGACCAGCGGAGTGCCCTCGGTATTGCGTTCAACGTCCGGTAAATGGCGGACACCCAGTTCAGCCGCAGCTTCTGCCAGACCAGCTTCCTCACCCACCAGGATGACTTCAACCTCCGGCCCCAGTTCCACCCAGGAGCGGATGGCATTGCGTTGGATGATGGCAATGTGCGGGTTGGTGAACGGCTTGGGCGCTGAAAAAATGGTCAAGATTGGCATACATTATCCTCTGGCCTGCTCATACGCCTTGAGCAGGATGCGTTTATTTTTCTGCCAGTCGGCCCGTTCCTCTGCCAGGCGGCGGGCGGCTGCGCCCATCTTCGGCAGTTGGGCGCGTGATTCATAGGCACGGATGATTCCAGCAGTCAACTCATCCACGCTGCCGTCCTGGAACCACCAACCTTCCCTCCCGGGTGCAACCCATTCGCGGTTGGCCGGGATGTCGGAAAGCAGGGCCGGCTTGCCGCAGGCCAGCGCTTCCATCAATGAAACGGAGGAGCCGTCGCTGTGCGAAGTGCTGATATACAGGTCTGCCGCCTGGTAAAATGGCGGCAAATCCGGCTGCCCAACCTGGCCGCCAAAGAAAACCCGTTCACTCACCCCGCCCTGCTCCAGGATGCCGCGGATCAGCGCAGCCTGCGAGCCGTTGCCGAGCAGGATCAGGCGCAATTCGGGGATCTGCGCCGCTGCCCGCACAAAAGCGCGGGCCAGGATCTCCACCCCGTAAAGCGGCTCCCACGAGCGGACAGAGATCAGGACAAAAGCATCCTCCCAGCCGCGGCGGGCGCGCCAATCTTCCGCCGGGGCCGGGGAAAAGTGCTGCAAATCCACGCCCCAGGGGAAAAGGATCGTCCGCTCCCCGGGAAAACCGAAACTCTCCGCCTTTTTCTGCACCACCCCGCAATCCGCCAGCAACAGGCGCGTCCTGCCCAGGGCAGTCCGGGTGGCCCAACGCATTCGCGGGGAGGAGTCTGCATCTCGCAACAAATCCGAGCCCCAGGACATGCTGACCAGCGGTTGAAAGCCGGAAAGCCCGGCCAGCAGGGCGCAATTCTGGATCGGCCCGGCGTGAATCACATCCGGCTGGATGCGGCGAATGACCCGCTGCAAATCCCACAGCAGGGCAGGCCCATCCGCCAGGCGCGCCGGGGTTTGCCCGCCACGCCAGTGGACCTGCTCAACCGTCTCGGGCACGGGGCGGCTTTCCAACTGCCGGTTGCTCCGTTCCAGGCGCAGGTAGAACGCCTGGTGCTCGCTTTCCGCCAGGGCCGAGAGAAAACGGTGGTCGTGCGGGGTGTAATCCCGCGAAAAATAAAGGATGCGCACTATTCTCCCAGCATGGACCAGCGCAGTTCCTTGCCCGCCGGAATATCCTTGAGGGCGCGCAGGCCGATGGCAGTCTCAATTTCGTATGGTTTGATCGCGCCGGGTGTGGCCGGGCGGAGGACGTCGATCATCTCGCGTGTCAGGGTTTCGCCGGCGCGGATATCCCGCGCGGCCCGCAGGCAGCGGCGCTGGATCACGGCCGTTTCGGTCTCGTTGCCGGTGATGAATTTCTCACCGGAACCCAGGGCGGCTTCCAGCTGGCGGGTGGTCACCACCATGTCCGCCCAACCCTGCGGATCCATCGAGAAGGGATGATCCGGGCCGGGGCGTTGGCGGTCGTCGGTGAAGTGCTTTTCAATCACCCGCGCACCCAGCGTCACGGCGCCCAGCACGGTGGCGTGCCCGGGGGTATGATCCGAAAGGCCGAGGATCAAATCCGGGTACATACTGTGGTAGGTGTTCAGCACGCGCAGGTTGATGTAACGCAGGTTTTCCAGGCTGCCGGTGTAGTTGGTGTTGCACTGCATCAACACCAACTGTGGGTTGATGGCCAGGATGGTGTTGACTGCCCGCTGCACATCCCCGATGGTCGCTGCGCCGGTGGCCAGCAGGACGGGTTTGTTCTTGCGCGCCATGCGTTCCAGCGATTCAAGCCAGTCGATATCCCCGGAGCCGACCTTGTAGGCCGGCACGTATGGATCGAGCATATCGATGGCGTCAAAATCGTAAGGTGCCGAGAAGTAATCAATTCCAGCTTCATCGCAGGCCTGCTTCAATTCCGGCGTCCATTCGAACGGGATGGATGCATTGGCATACACCTCGCTGACCGGTTTATTCCAGCGGGCCTGGTGGGAGACCTGCCCGCCCATGGTGCGAAAGCCATAATCCGAGACGATTTTGGGAGCCCGGAAGTTCTGAAACTTGGCCGCATTCGCTCCGGCCTCGGCCGCCAGGCGGACCAGGTACCTGGCCCGCTCCAGGTCGCCATCGTGGTTGGCGGCAATATCGGCAATGAAATAAACCGGATGGTTTTCCCCTATCGTATGTTTTCCAATTTGAATTTGCATTTTTATCTCCTTTTGTTTCTCAGCGGATCAGCAGTCCGGGTCAGGCAACCCACATCCAGGATAAATAGGCAAAACACATGATGAAATACAACACGCCGGAAAAGGTCAGGATCAACCGGTAGGCCCAGCGGCTTCTTTTCATCCAGGCAGCCATGACAAAATAGATCGGGAAACCGATGATGATCAAGCGGCTGAAGCTGCCCAGAGGCACATTCGGCATGGTGACACACAAAAGGAACAGGATCAAGGAAGCCATATAAGCCGCTTCCAGGGTAAGCTTCCTGCGGATCAACCAAACCAGCGCCAAGATGCTGGTGACCAGGAATACCAGGGCAAACCAGGCCAGCTCCCGACCGTGGAACATCTGGTACACAAACTGGCGCAGCACTTCCAGCGGGCCGAGAAACTCCGTCTGCCAGAATTGGTACTGCACCTCGCCAAACGGAGGGAAACCCTGCCCAACGCGCCAGGCCAGGAAGCCGGCCATCCCTGCCAGGGGCATGAACGGAACAACCAGGCGAGCCCAACCCAATTTTACCGGTGCGGTCTGTAAACTACGCACAGCCAGGATAAACAAGACTACCACCAATGGGATGACCGATGAATGGGTTAAGCCCAGGGCCAGGCCGGCCAATGCGCAAGCCAGCCATTGACCCTGGCGGGCCCATCTCCAGGCAATCAAAATAAGCAGCAGCGCCAGGGAATGCGGATAAGGTGCATAAAAGTAAAAGGAGGTCGGAAAGAGCACAACCGCCAACCCGGTTGCCAGCAGGTACTCCCGCCCTAGCAGGTTTTCTACTTCTTCAAGGATCAAGGCCAGGGCCAACAGGAACGCCAGGTTACCGACCAATACAAGAGCCACCAGGGGATGCATCCCCATCCAAAAGAGCGGCCGCGCCAGCAGGGGATAAAGCGGGAAGAAGGCGCTTAATTGCGGCAGGGCATGATAGCCCTGCTGAACAATCACGTCATAATACACACCGTCCCAGCGCAGCCAGGCGCCGAACAACCAGCCCAGCCAGCCGTGATTGATCGGTTGCAGGGTGTAATAGTGGCTGTCCGTGAGCGGCAGCAGGCCGTTTGCAGAAAGCACCCCGCTTAATGCCCACAGCAGCAGGCGCATCCCCAACCAGAGGATGAACGCGAGCCGCCAGGCATACGGGATGCGCTTCCAGATCTTCATGCTGCCAAACCTTTTTGACTGCTCATGCTTAGTACCGCCTAGGCCACAAAAACCCACGAGAGATACATGCTGCATAAAATCAAATTGACCGCCGCCAGGCTGAAGAACGCCAGCGCGCTCCACCAGCGCCTGGAGTACAGCCAGACTCCCAATGCCATGAATACCGGAAAGCTTAACAGGAAGTAACGAATGAAACTACCCATGGGGTGATCCGGCACGGTGAAGGAAACCAGGTAAAGCAGCAGGCCGGCCTGGTAGATGGCCAGTTCGACCTGTCTTTGGCGGATCAGCCAGATGACAACCACCACCGCCAGAACGATGATAAGAGCCTTGAGGATGGAAAGCGGATTCCCACTGGTGATGGATTGAAAGAGCTGAAAAAAGCTGGCCAGGGAATTGAAAACCGAGGTCTTCCAATAATTTTTCAGAATATCCACATACGGGATCAAGCCTACAGCTTCCCGCCAGGCAAGGAACAACGCGACCCCGGCAAATGGCATCAACGGGACAGCCAGGTTCAACCAGGCATACCTGGATTTTGCTTTTCTCAGCCATCCAATCACGCAGACGGCCAGGAGAATCGCCAAAGGCAGGATGCTTGGATGCGTCAAACCGCTCAGCAAGCCGGTTACCGCTGCCGCCACCCATTTTCCACGC
>CAYOOA010000002.1:45795-51597 GCA_964405455.1 uncultured Anaerolineaceae bacterium
ATGCGTCAAACCGCTCAGCAAGCCGGTTACCGCTGCCGCCACCCATTTTCCACGCCGGGCAAAACGATAACTGAGCAGAACCAGGAGCAGCGCCAGCGACATGGGAAACGGCGCATAGAAGAAAAACGCTCCCGGGAAAACCAGCAGTGCCAGGCCGGCCGGCAGCATATACCGGCTGCCGAACAGGTCGCGCACTTCCGCAAGAAAGACCACCAACGCTGCCAGCAGCGCCAGGTTGCCCACCAGGAGGAGGGCTACCAGCGGATGAATTCCAAGGAAGGCCAGGGGCCTGGCCAGCAGCGGATACAAAGGCCAAAAGGCGCTGATGCTGGGCGTGGCTGCGTAGCCCTGGGTCAGCAGCAGGTAGTAGAAACCGCCGTCCCAGCGCATCCAGATGCCAAATAAGGCCCCGGGCAAGCCGCTGGTGAGAGCCACGGGTGCTTCCGGAAAAGGGGACTGGAGCGAGATAAAACCACTGTAAAAGAGAAACGCGCTCAATGCCCACAGCAACAGGCGCATACCCAGCCAGAGCAGGAAGCCCAGCCGCCAGGTTTCGGGAATGCGCCGCAGACCTTTCATCCAATCACCCCATAATCATGGATCCGTTCCGGGTAACCGGCCGTGTAGAGTTCATGAAAGCGTTGGATCCCAGTCTGGATGCCCGGCAGGGGGCGGCCGAGCGCCGTAGCCAGCTTTTCCGTGCTCAACGTCAGGTTCGGGGAACGCCGGGCGGTCAATCCGCCTTCCTTCCAGGAAGTAGGCGAGATTAAGCTGCCGTCCAACCCAAACTGCCTGGCAACGGCCATACCGAAATCATACTTGCTGATGCATTCCGAACTAACGGTGTGATAAATTCCGCTCAAACCTTTTTGCACCATTTCCAGCAGCAAATCGGCCAGGTCATTCACCAGCAGCGGGCAAAAGAACACATCTGTGAATCCGCGCACCGGCCGGTTGGCAGAAAGGTTGTTGAAGAAGAACTCGGCCAGGCTGCGCTGACCGCCCAGGCTCCAGCCATAGAAGTTAACCCGCGCGACCAACGCCTGGGGATTGGCCTGCAGTACGGCCTGCTCGCCCTCCAACTTGGTACGGGCATACACGCTGAGTGGATTGGGTGCATCCTCCTCGGTGTACCTGCCACGCTCGCCGTCAAACACGGCATCCGTGGAGATGTGCAGCATGCGCGCGCCAAGGAAGGACGCGTAATCCGCCAGGGCTCCCGGCAGCCAGGTGTTGATGCGGGCAGCCCGGGCGGGCGCTTTTTCGCAATCCTCCAGGTTGGCCATGGCTGCACAATGGATGATCCAATCCGGGCGGGAGAAGGCGATCACGTGTTCCAGCGCCTCCGGTGCACCCAGGTCTGCGTTCAGCACTTCAAAGGGCACATTCACCAGGCTGTTGTGATAGACCACGCCAACCACTTCGTGCTGCCGGCTGGCCTGCAATGCCAGGTTCAATCCCAGCAGGCCGCTCACACCGGTGACCAGGATGCGCGCCATACTAATTCCTCCAACCTACTCGATCTTTGACCAATCCAGCGGTTCTCCCGCCAGGTAACGGAAAGTGGACTCGTACCGTGCCCGACCTTCCGGGCTGAGTACCTGCGCCATGGAGTGCTTGTCATAATCCGCCCACAGGCGGTCCAGGTGCCAGGGATACGGGCGGGGAAATTCGAAGAAGAACCGATAGGCATACATCCAGGCGCGTTCCACCTGGGTCCGGCCGAGGCGGTGGGCAGCCGGGTTTAGCAGGATCTTGCCCAGCACCTGGTAATATTCGCTCCAACTAGCCGGATCATAGGTAAAGCCGCGGTTACGGTAATGGACCTGCCCGGCCACAATCACCGGCAGGCCGTTCATAGCCATTTCCATCCCGATGGTGGTGGTGTAAGCCAGCCCAAGCACGGCAATCTCGACGATATCGTAGGAGTTGATCTTCTCACGCGGGCCAATTACGTGCACGTTTTCCGGCAATTCCGGCAGCACCTGGCGGATGACATCCACCATGGAAGGTCCGTAGGTCAGCTGTTCGCCGGGGTGCACCCGCACCACCAATTGCACATCCGGGCGCCCGGCAAAATACAGCACGGTCTGCTGGATCCATTCGCTCATCGAGCGGCTGAAAACCTGGCGGCCCAACGTGACCGAATCACCGAGCACGTTGGTAGCCAGCAGCACCACCGGGCGCTGATCCAACCCGACCCGGGCGCGGATTTGTTCGCCGCCCTGGGAGGGTGCCCCCTGCCACTGGCGCTCAAAGTTTTCCCACTTGACGCCGTGCTGGCGGGCCTGGTACTGGGCGCGGATGCGGTTAAATTGTTCTTCAGTGAACGGCAAATCTTTACGCACCGCCCACAGGTCATCCGTATCCTGGCGCATCGTCTCGGCGTTTTGGGCCAGCCAGGTGCGGTCGCGCTGTTCATCGTATTCATAAGTGACTGCATCCATCCCGAGCAGGCGGGCAATTTGATACACCACCCCATATTCCAGGATGGTGCCGTTCGGGACGATTACCGTATCGGGCCGGATGCTTTGCAGGTACGGCAGGATCAGCCGGGCAACCGTCAGATTGCGCTGGTAGCGCAGCTTGTAGACATCCGAATGGGGATCGGCTTCCTCCACTTGCAGGGTGTACTGCGTGTCGTAATCCGTAACCTGGCGGACAATTTGCATGATTTCCGGCGCCAGCGGCAGAACGGCCGGTTTAACAGCCAGGAGCGAGTCGCTTTTCATCAAGCGATCGGCCGGCTGCAATACCTGGCGGGTATAAAGGTCCTGGCGGCGCAAGTCAAAACGGTTGATGGTTGTGTTCCACTCTCCATGCGGCAGGTAAGCCTGGCGGACTTCATAGCCAAGCGCAGCCAGCGCCAGACCCATGAGGGTGGTGTTCATCACCCAATGGTGCAGCATGGTGAACAAGACCACTTTCTTCCCGTTGGGCTGGGCCTGAACGGCTGCCGCCTGCTCCACAATGGTGGGCAGGCGCTTTTCCAATTCATCCAGGCGGTAACGGGTCTTCAGTCCCTGGCCTGGCTTGCGCAAAACCCAGTACAACTCCGCGGAGAGGGGGAGTTCGCCCAAAAAATCTTTCAGCGTATCTTTATCAGATGGTTTCATCGATCCAGGACCTCAATCTTCCAATCCAGGCGCGGGCGGACCAAACCCAGGCGCGTTTCCGGCCACTGGGTTCCGGCTGCACCGGCTGCATCCACATTAAAAGTCAGGGCTTGTTCATCCTGGAAGTAACGCCGGATTTTATACGATCCTGCGTTCATCCCCAGCGCATAACGACCTTCGTTCAAAGTATCCGCAGCGATGACGCACTGCGAAACGTATCGCCCGGCTGGACGGGAGGTGTGTTTCTCATACATCGGTGTATCGTCCGTATCGAAGGAGGTGAAGACATATTCGCCGCGTGTGCTCATCAGGTAAATACCCACCCGCAACCCGGTGATGGGGGACTTCAGTTCATACTCTATCTCCACCGTCATCGGCTCAACGGAGCGGACAGTATCGGATATCCGCCCGGAGGAATCCCGTACACGCAAGGCCAGCGGGATAAAGGGGTAGGCATCCGCGGGAACTTCCTCGGCATCCCAGGTACGCTCGCCCTGCTGTGAAAAGCCCCTGGAAAGGTAGTAATCCACCGCCTCGGCGGTTGGGGCGCGCAGGGCCAGACGCCCCTTCTCAATCACCAAAGTTTCTTCCGTCAGGCGGAGCACGGCGCTCATGTTGTGGCTGACAAACAGGACGGTGCGGCCCTGGTGGGCCACGTCGCTCATCTT
The DNA here is from genome assembly GCA_964405455.1 of uncultured Anaerolineaceae bacterium. GTDB lineage: Bacteria > Chloroflexota > Anaerolineae > Anaerolineales > Anaerolineaceae > CALESS01. The sequence goes on from CAYOOA010000002.1 coordinate 49,580, forward strand.
GCCCAGGCACTTACGCTGAAATTCGGCATCTCCCACGGCCAGGACTTCATCCACCACCAGGATTTCCGGCTCCAGGTGGGCGGCCACGGCAAACGCCAGGCGCAGGTACATGCCGCTGGAATAACGCTTGACCGGGGTATCAATAAACTGCTCCACTTCGGAAAAGGCGACAATTTCGTCGAACTTGCGGTCAATTTCAACCTTGTGCATGCCCAGGATGGCGCCGTTGAGGTAGATATTCTCCCGCCCGGTTAATTCCGGGTGGAAGCCCGTACCGACTTCCAGCAGGCTGCCCACCCGGCCGTGAATTTCGCCGCGGCCTTCGGTGGGGTCTGTTACGCGGGCCAGCAGCTTAAGCAGGGTGCTCTTTCCGGCGCCGTTACGCCCGACCACCCCCAGCACCTGGCCCTGGCGCACCTCAAAGGAGACGTTGCGCAGCGCCCAGATACTGCTCGCCGTTGCCCGCTGCCGCCCGATCCAGCGCAGGTTTTCGACAATTTTATCCCGCAGGGTGGCGTATTGCAGTTGTGCCGCCCCGATGCGGTACTGCTTTCCCAGATTCTCGACTCGAATGGCTATATCGCTCATACCATATCCGCAAAGGTTTTTTCCATGCGCCGGAAGTAATACAGGCCGCTGATGAATAGCAGCACCACCACCCCGCTGGAAATCGCCAGGGTGATATCCGGTGGATTGGCTCCCAGCAAAGCCCAGCGAAAGCCCTGGATGATGCCTGCCAGGGGATTCAAGCTGTAAATGATTTTCCAGGTGGGGCTGGTGATCAGGCTGGCTGAATAACCCACCGGGGAAGCGTACATCCAGATGTTAACCAGGAAGGGGATCATCTGCTGGACATCCCGGTATTGCACATTCAGGGCCGAAAGCCAGAGGCCAACCGAGAGCGCCGTCAACAGGGCCAGCAAGGCCAGCGGAAAGATCCATAACATTTTCCAGGTGAACGGTATGCTGTAATACAGCATCATGCCGAACAGGATCAGGACGGAAACGCCAAAATCCACCGCACCGGCCAGCACGGAAGATAGCGGGATGGCCAGGCGGGGGAAGTACACTTTGGTCAGCAAATTGGCATTGCCCACCAGGCTGGTTCCCGAACGCTGCAAACCACCGGCAAAAAGGTGCCAGGGCAGTTGGGCAGCCAGCACAAACAGGGGCGTGGGGATGTTGTTATCCGTGGGCAGCTTGAACAGACCGCCGAAGATCACAGTGAAAACCACCATCGTCAACACGGCCTGGATGACCACCCACAAAATACCCAGGGCTGCCTGCTTGTAACGGACCTTGATATCCCGCCAGATGAGGAAGTAGATCAATTCGCGATACTGCCACAGCTCGCGTAGATTCAAGCTCACCCACCCACGGGAAGGCTTCAAGTGAACGACCGGCATGGCCGGCCGCGGGGTGACGGACTTCGCTTCGCTCGTCATTCGCCTCCGTCGGAAAGATCAAAGATTAAATTCACCTGTAGGCCGCCTACCTGCAGGACGGGCGCGCTGCCGTCCAGGACAATCTCCACGCCCTGCTCCAGGCAGGTCAGGCGGCAGACCTCGGCCACATCCCCCTCCCCCTCCAGGCGGATTTGATGGAAGCCCATCTGGCGCGCCTCTCCCAGTAGTTCGATCACGTGGCTGCGGGTCTTGCGGTACAGGCTGAAAGAGTTTTGAATATAAAGGAAAGTCAGGCGGGCGCGCAGGGCAATGCCTTCCGGCGTGATGATGTACTTGAGCTTGTGGCGTTGGGCGCGCTTGACCTTGACATATCCCTTGGCAATCAAGCGTTTGAGGTGCCAGTTGACCGTGCCGACCGCCACGCCCAACTGGGCAGCCAGGCTGGCCTGGGTGGCATCCGGGTCATCGGTTATTTGGTTGAGCAGGTCAAGATCGCGGCTGGTTTCTTCCAGGGTATTCATTCAGCTCCAATATTCAACGGCTGAATTATACACCCCCTGTGCTTTAAAGGCAAAGGGAACCGATCGGTTCCCTTTGCTGATTGCGCAGATA
>CAYOOA010000002.1:51697-55373 GCA_964405455.1 uncultured Anaerolineaceae bacterium
CTGTGCTTTAAAGGCAAAGGGAACCGATCGGTTCCCTTTGCTGATTGCGCAGATAGGTTTTAAAAGCCACTCGCACACCCCCCATTCGGGGGGCCACCCCCCCATACGGGGGGCCACGCAAAACGATCTTTACGATTGCGCCGGTCTGACGAACGATCCAATAAAACTGTTATTTTTCCAGGCGGCTTTTCTTTTCTTCCAACAGAAGATACTTCAGCCATTGCAGGAACTGAATATCCCGGATGCCCCTGGTGGGCAGCTTGCGGCTGGGGGTATAGGGGAAGGTGACCAGTTCCGGCCAGAGGGCTTCGGTCACCTTGCGCTCCATAATGTGATCGGGATACACCCGGTATTTTTCATCCACACCCAGCATGATGGTCAGAAGGCGGCGGTTGTTCAAGGGGCAGAAGTCTTCCTGGGCCAGGTCGTACAGCAGTTGGCCCATCGAGATGTAATTACCCACTTCACATTCCCAGGAAAGCAAGTCCAGCAGGCGGTAATCCAGTTTTTCGCAGTCAACAGCTTCCTTCATCCATTCCTGCAGAGTATCGAAAACCAAAGGGGTGTAACCTACATTCATCAGGTTGACCATGCGCGGCAGGGTCACCCGGTACGGGTATGCCCCGGCAGCAAAATATCGGCAGCGGACAATTTCGGAGATGGAGCCCTTCAAAACCAGGCTGTCCTGCGGGAGGGTTGCCCGGCGCACTTCGACAATTTTGCCCCAGTCGTAATCGATCCCTTTGACATGCTCCTGGAAAATGGGCTTAAGCTCGGGGTCCATCTCTCCGCGGCTGTCCAGTACGTGGTGATCCAGGTGGAGCTTTTGGGCAATCTCCCGCGGCACGCGGATGTCATCGCTTTCCGGGGTGTGATGGCGGTACATCATCGAGAAGAAATAGACCTCGGGGGTGATATCCTTGCAGGCTGAGAAAATCATCCGGCTGTCCACCCCGGAGGACATGGACATGGCCAGCGGCGCCCGGCGGCGGGCTGCCTGGATGCTGTTCTTCAGGATACCGGCCACCAACTCAACACCTTCTTCAAGGGAGTATTTCTGGCGCGGACCGAGCGGCCAATAGCGGCGTACCGTTTTGCTCTTCAAATCAAAGAGGTGGTTTGGCAGCAGGTGACGGATTTCAGCATAGGGGGTGCTGTCCCCGGTGAACCAGCGCTCCTTGCGGGCCAGGTAGCGCTCGGAGGTCATGTATTCCGCCGCTGCCGCAGAAACCTGCAATCCAAACTGCGGCGCAATCAACCCGACGTGTGAGGCCAGCCACGGCTCCCCTGCTGCATCCTGATAGTAGAAAACGGTGCGCAGCCCGGCCGGGTCGTTGAAGACAACCGCTTCGCCGTTGTGATAAACAAAGAATAGCCAACGCCCCGAGAGCGGATCCGTTAATTCAATAAAGGCTGAAATATTGCTGGCGGACGCACACAGGCGGTTGAGGATTTGCTGGTTGCTGTCCTCCACCCGCTCCGGGTCCAGGATATAACCGAGCATCACCACCTGGAAGCCGTTGCCTTCCGCCCGGGTTAATTCCAATTCGGGATGGGTGGAGAGAATTTTGCCATCCGGAAGGGTGGTGAAAACCCATTCTTCGGCCGCGAACTTCTGCGGGCCGTAGAAAAATTGCTTGCGATGCAGCAGGCTGGGAGAATATTTTTCAAGCATGGGGACCTCCGAAGATCAAAAACTGGAGACAGAATGTTGAAGAAAGAAAATTTCAGCCGTATAGCCCATTTTTCAGGCCAATTCATTGCATTATATCGATTCCAGGGAGGCAGGTAAAGAGCATGATAAAATTAGGTTCTACATAAATTCTTCATCCAGGGTGGTTCCTTGAAAACGAATTCCCGCACGACAACCCTTATTCTCCTGTGCATCATTGTCAGCCTACTCTTTGGATATGTTACTTACCGCGAGTTGAAGGTCGGTGATTTCGAAGACCATATTGGCTGGGCACGCGACCTGGCCACCAAAGGATATGTGTTCGTCCCGGCCCATTCTTTATATGAAGAGCTGATCGTTACAGTCAGGGCTTTTCTGCCCTATAACGTGCTTGCCAAGTCCAGCAAGCTGCTGCACCAGATCATTGATATCAAATCCTATGAAATTGCAGCCGTTGTGGTGACTGTTCTTACCTATCTGGCCGTTGCAATCCTGATATTCAACCGACTCTTGCGAGAATGGAAAAAAGATGAAAAGGAAGCAAGTCCATGGCTGGCCGGATTGATCACCCTGGTTGCCATGCTGGTTTCACCCATTTTCCTCTTCACCCTGCCCGACCGCATGTACATGGGGTACCTGACTGCCAACCCCTACCACAACCCCACCCAGTTGTTGTTGCGGCCCTTTGCTCTGCTACTGTTCTACCATGCGTATGCCAATTTATATGCCCGCCCCGCATTTAAGAACATCCTTATCGCAGCAGTTTTGATGATTGCTGCCACTCAATCGAAAGCCAATTTCACACTCATTTTCCTGCCGGCCCTGGGAATCCTCGCCTTGCTTCAATTCCGCAAGTTAAAAAGCCTGAACTGGTTGTATGTCATTTTTGGGCTTGGCCTCCCTGGAGTTGGCGCCCTGATCGCTCAATTCTTTATCTCGATGACCGGTCAGGGTGTCGACAAGATGATCTTTGCGCCTTTTAAAGCCATCTTGATGTTTGTCCCCAACATTTGGACGCTCCTGTTTTTCACAATCCTTTCCCTGGTTTTCCCCCTGGTGGTCACGTTCGGCTACTGGCAGCAGAATCGTCACAATCTACGCCTGGGTTTGGCCTGGATTGTTTTTCTGGTTGGCTTTATCCTGGCCTGTCTGTTCACCCAGGTAATTAACATGGCCAGCCTGAATTTCTGGTGGGGGCCAATGATTGCAGTGGTTATCCTGTTCGTCGAATCCCTCATCCTGGCCGGAAAGTACGGCATGTTCTCACTGCGAGAATCGACTGGCCGAATCCAGCGTTGGGCAGGGTTGGCTACTTTGGGATTGCACCTACTGTGCGGCATCATTTACTACATGCATACCGTTCTGTACCCCTCGCCCTATCTATGAAGAAGACTTTCTTGAAAACAATTGATGAGAAGCGCTTGATCCGTTTCTTTCCGCTGATCCTGTTAGGCGTTATCGTCGTTGCCTACGGAGTGTTTATTCCCTGGTTGGGTTTCTACCTGGATGACTGGTACATCGTTTGGTTCCGGCATTTCTTTGGCAGCCAGGCTTTCAGTCAATTCTTTGCCCAGGATCGACCCTTCTTAAGTTGGATTTATATGTTGATCACCCCCATCCTGGGGGATTCACCAATCGCCTGGCAATCCTTCGGCGTCTTTACCCGCTGGCTGCTCGGTTTGGCGGCCTGGGATCTATTCAAACAGGTCTGGCCCAGGCGGGAAAAAGAAGCTGCCCTGGGGACACTGCTCTTCAGCGTTTTCCCAGGTTTTCAATTTCACTGGTTCTCCGTCCAATACAGTCAACTTTACCTGGTGGAAGCAGGAATGTTCTTCTCGCTGGCCTGCAGCCTGCGCGCTGCCCGGCAGCCTGCCAAAGCCTTTTTGTGGATTTTGGCCGGCCTGCTGCCAGGAATTTACGCGGTAATTTCCGTCGAGTATCACTTCGGCCTGGAATTACTGCGCCCGATCCTGATCTGGTTGGCACTCTCCGCATCCGATTGGA
>CAYOOA010000002.1:55473-108460 GCA_964405455.1 uncultured Anaerolineaceae bacterium
CTGGAATTACTGCGCCCGATCCTGATCTGGTTGGCACTCTCCGCATCCGATTGGAAACGCGCTCGGCGCATCGGGCGCACCCTGCTTTTATGGCTGCCTAACCTGGTACCTTTCATAGCGTTCACAATCTGGCGGGTTTTCTTCTTCCAATCATTTCAATATAAAGTCACTTTGCTCGAAGACTTGTTTACCAGCCCGCTGGCAACCATGGGCAACCTGGCTATTTCAACAGCGCGTGAACTTGCGGAAGGCTTCGGATTGGTCTGGGTGGAATTATTCAACCCAAATTCATACAACCTTACCGGTAGGACTCTTTTGCTGGTTATCGGCCTGGTAGTCAGTGCATTTGCCATTTTGCTGGGATATATCCTCTTGGTGGAACGCTCCTCCAGCTCAATGCCATCGAAAGAACGCATCGGGCATGCCATCACAGCGATCGTTCTTGGCCTGGCAGCAGGAGCCCTGGTCCTTATCCCCTTCAAGGCGGCCGGTTTACCTGTCCGGTTGATTTATCCGTGGAACCGTTTTATGATTGTGCTGGGATTTGCATCTTCCATCTCTGCGGTTGGGCTGTTGATGCTCTTACCCAAGCCCTGGCTCCGATCCTCGGTCGCCGCCCTGATCCTGGCTTTGTCCATCGGCATCCAATTGAATACAGCCAACCAGTTCCGAGTGGCGTGGGCCGATCAGCAAAAATTCATCTGGCAATTGACCTGGCGCATTCCAGATCTAGAATCCGATACTCTCTTGGTGACGGACTCGTTGCGCTTTTCCAGGTATTTCAGCGGACCATCTCTCTCTGCACCCATCAATTGGATTTATGCCCCTGACTTGACTTCCCGGCGGGTTCCCTACCAGGTGATCCTGACTGAGTCACCACAAATTGATGAATCCCACACCTTACGGCCAGATGAATCAGTCTACCTCGAATATCGTAGTTGGAGTTTTCAAGGGAATACAAATCAAGCAGTCTTTTTCATTTTCAATACCAAAGATTGCTTACAAGTGGTTAGTGATTCAACCAATAATGCGCTTACCTTGAATACTTACCAGGAACCTGGTTTCATTCAGGCAATCCCAATTTCAGACTTGAGCCGCATCAGCCCAAATCCTGTTACTCCTGCAGTCCCTCCGTCCCAGTTGTTCGGTGTTGAACCATCCCGCAGCTGGTGCTATTATTATGAGAAGGCTGACCTGGCCCGCCAGGGTAAAGATTGGCCGGCTGTGTTGAATTGGTACACCCGGGCTTACGACCAGGGTTTCACCGCCCTGAACGACACCGAACTGTATCCCCGCCTGGAAGCCCTGGCAATGACTGGTCAATGGTCAGCTGCCCGCCAGATGACCGAGGAATTACAGGCAAAAGACGCCGCTCTCAACCCCGGATTGTGTGCCATCTGGCAGCGCAGCCTGCAAAACAATCCACCCGGAGCGGCGGACCGATCCGCTGCTTCTGGATTAGGCTCCATTCTCAATTGCCCGACTTTGGATGAGGTGCTACGTTGAAAAGTATCAGCGCGATCATTCCAGTTTATAACAGCCAGGGTTCGCTTGCCGGGGTGGTGGAGCGTTTGGCGAATGTTCTTGCCGGCTTGACGAACCATTTCGAAATCATCCTGGTGGATGATTGCAGCCGCGATTCCTCCTGGCAGGTTGTCCAGGAATTGGCAGCCAGCCATTCCCAGGTGCGCGGGATTCACCTGATGCGCAACTACGGTCAGCATAATGCACTTTTATGCGGTATCCGGGCAGCCCGCTGCGAGTTATGCGTCACCCTCGATGACGACGGCCAAAACCCGCCCGAAGAGATTCCAAACATGGTGGCCAAACTGGAGCAAGGGTTCGAGGTGGTCTATGGCACACCCCAGAAGCAGCAGCATGGCCTGTGGCGCGACGCTGCCTCTGTGATCACAAAACTGGTTCTGACCAATATGATGGGTGCTGAAACTGCCCGCTCCACCAGTGCCTTTCGCCTCTTTTACACCCGTTGCCGCGAAGCCTTCGCCAATTTCCAGGGGCCGTATGTTTCGATTGATGTGCTGCTCACCTGGGGTTGCTCCCGCTTTACCGCCGTACCGGTGAAGCACCTGGAACGGACCATCGGAAAATCCAATTACACCTTCCGCAAGCTGGTTCGGCATGCCATCACCCTCCTGACGGGCTTCAGTGTGCTGCCGCTGCAAATTGCCAGCTTTGCAGGTTTTGTCTCGGTGATCTTTGGCCTGTTGATCCTGGTTTATGTGGTGATACGTTATATCATCCAGGGCGGCGTGGTGCCCGGCTTTTCATTCCTGGCATCCACTATTGCCGTTTTTTCTGGCGTCCAACTTTTTGCCCTTGGCATGATCGGCGAATACCTGGCACGGATGCACTTCCGGATCATGGATAAACCCTCCTACGCAATCGCAGACACTACACCTGCCCCGCAGCCAGATATAAATGAACCCACAACCGGCTGAGTTCCTTCCCTGGGATAGCGATTTTTTCGGCATCCGCATTGGCCGTGTCCACCCCGGGCCATTTGACCCGCTTGCAGTGGATGCCTGGCGGCGTGAAAACCATGTCCGCTGCCTGTATTACCTGGCGGAGCTCGATGACCTGGCCTCCATCCACGCTGCAGAAGACATGGGCTTCCACCTGATGGACATCCGGGCTTCCTTTTCGCTCGCCCTCCCACATCACGCCCCTGTCAACCCAAAGTTTCAGATCCGGCGCGCGAACGATGAAGACCTTCCGGTCATCCGGAATCTTTCAACTGGCATCTTTACCAATACCCGCTTTGCCCAGGATGCGAATTTTGCCCGCGACCGGGTGCATGATATGTATAATCAATGGGTGGAAGATCACTTCCACCTGCCGAATACGGGTTTATGGGTTTCTGAAGATGAGGGTAACCTGACTGGTTTTGTGACGGCTGTTGAGTTGGATGCAACCCGGGTACGCATCAGCCTGCTCGGTGTGTCGGAGCATGCCCGCGGGCAGGGATTGGCTCTTTCACTTAATAACCATGTTATCAACCATTACTCCTCTATAGGATACCAACACCTGGAAGCCATCACCCAGACCCGTAATCGAACCACTTTCAACCTCAATTTTCGCTGCGGGATGAAATTAATCAGCCAGCAACTTTGGTACCACGGCTGGTTTGAGGATTCCCAAGAAGAAAGGTAGATCATAATGGCTGCTTACCGCATTCCTTTCAACAAACCGCCCTACCTGGGACCGGAAACGGATGCCATGGCACAGGCCATCCAATCCAGCCACCTTTCAGGTGACGGCCAATTCACCAAGCGCTGCCACAGTTTATTGGAACAGATTACCGGCGCCGGTAAAGTGCTGTTGACCACCTCCTGTACCCATGCCCTCGAAATGGCCGCATTACTGTTGGATGTTCAGCCTGGCGATGAGGTGATTATTCCTTCCTTCACCTTTGTTTCCACGGTCAATGCATTTGTCCTGCGCGGCGCCCGGCCGGTCTTTGCTGATATCCGCCCGGATACGCTCAACCTGGATGAAAACCAGCTTGAAAAGCTGATCACCCCGCATACCCGCGCCATCGTGCCGGTGCATTATGCCGGCGTCGGCTGTGAGATGGATGCCATCCGCCAAATTGCTGATGCGCATCATTTAATGGTAATCGAGGATAATGCTCACGGCCTGTTTGGCACGTACAAGGGCAAACCGCTGGGCACCTTCGGTAGCCTGGCCACCCAATCCTTCCACGAAACCAAGAATATCACCTGCGGTGAGGGCGGAGCGTTGCTCATCAATGATCCAGCCCTGTTCGAGCGGGCGGAAATCCTGCGCGAAAAGGGCACCAACCGCAGCCGTTTCTTCCGCGGCATGGTGGATAAATACACCTGGGTGGATATCGGCAGTTCCTACCTGCCGTCAGAAATCCTGGCAGCCTATCTCTCTGTCCAGTTGGAACACCACGAACAAATCCAGGCCCGCCGGCGGGAAATCTGGGAACAATACGATGAGCAACTGGCCGGCTGGGCTGGGTCAAATGATATCCGCCGCCCCTTCATTCCGCTCTACTGCGGCCAGGCTTACCACATGTACTACCTGCTGCTGCCCAACCTGGATGCCCGCACCCGTTTGATCGATCACCTCAAGAGCCGCGATATTCTGGCCGTTTTCCACTACCTGCCGCTGCACCTTTCGGATATGGGCGTGAAGTTCGGCGGCAAACCTGGTGACTGCCCGCAAACCGAGGATATTAGCGACCGGTTGGTTCGTCTGCCTTTCTTCTACTCCCTCACCCACTCCGAACAGGATGAGGTCGTTTCTGCCCTGCTGGATTTCAAGGTGTAGATTCTCCAAGGGCTGACTGGAAATTCAATGCTGCTCCATGGCATCATTGAAATATTAGCTGCTTCACCTCAAGAATAACCCATTAAAACATGGTGGGGCAGACCATCCGATCTGCCCCACCATGTTTTTGAAACCTGCAGAACAATCCCTAGAATAATTTCTTGAGCAGATCTTCTCCGCCCACCGTGTAGGCCAGCGGGGGGACTTCCACCATGGTGTAGGCGCCAGGCGCCAGGCGGGTGACCGCCCGGGCGCAGCCGACCATCACCTGGGCCGTGGAGGCCGGGTTATGGAAAGTGGTGTTGAATTCCAGCAAATTGTTGTCAATGCCGCTGGCTCCGCCCTTGCGCAAGATGTGAATGGCGTGCCCCATATCAATCAAGGGGGTCACATCCTCCACCTGGAAGACGCGCACGTCATCATGGCAGAAATAGGAATCAGCCAGGATGCGCCCCTTGACCTCATCAAACTCAAACCCGTCGGCAATGACCAGGTACAGGTCGCGCTTGTGGCAGCCGGGATCCCCCGGGCGGGTGATGGAGAGGGCATCCTTCACTCCGGCGTAGGATTTGGCCGCCACAGTGTGGCCCATGCTCATACCGGGACCAAAGGTGACGTAGGTTAACCCGGTGGGCGCCCAGACTTCAAAAATGGTGCGGATCAGCGAGCTCACGCCCGGATCCACCCCCGCGCCCATAATGGCAGCCGTGCCGTGTTCCCTGGCAATGGGGGTCAGGGTTTCGCGCAGTTTGAGGAATGGATCGCCGTGCATATCAAACGCATCCACGGTTCGGATACCGTTGGCCAGCAGATCGGGGGCCACCTGGATGACCGTCCGTGATGGAACGCCCAGGATGATCACGTCCGGCTTGACAGGCAGTTCCTTCCAGGATCCGACCACCGGGGTGGATGGATACTGGCAGCGCAGTTCATCGACCCGGCAGCCTGTTTCAATAATACCGACCAATTCCATATCCCCCGCCAGCTCAACCCCCTTCGTGGCATATGATCCGATATGCCCGCAACCCATAACAGCTACTTTGATTTTCGGTTCCAAAACTGCCTCCAGATTAAGAATTGCATTTCATAAGGAGTGTACACCTATCGAATTCAATATGTATGTACTAAATATCTTCAAATTCATGTAAAAAATCCTGACTGCCGATTATCGCCATCTGTATCGAATTTCTGTTTCAACTTTGCCCCGCCAGAGGAAATTGGTAAATTCTACGCCTTACGACTCGATAATCAGACCTTTACTGGCGGATAGGATGCATCCAATTTTAATCATTTCCGCCCACTGGACCTTTTTTGGATTTTGTAGGACATCAAAGAAAAGAATAGTTTATTGAACTTTTCGACTAACGAGGAGCTGCAATCGCCAAAACATATTCATTCCCCCCCACATAAGTGTAATACTTGTTCACCTGGCTGACGACCCATCGCATCCAGACGTTTTGTTCTTCGCCAAATGCTTTTTCCTCGTCCGCATATTTCTCTGTGAGCGTGTCAATAATGATCAAACTCCACTTATGTTCAGCCAATTGAGCGTAAAATTGTTGAAAGTACGGCTCGTTTTCTGACATGGCCATTTCCATCATCCAAACCATTTCATATTTTGGTTCCGGGAGAATCCCTGGATAACGATTGATTGCCAACATTTGGGTTTGCGAAATAAAGAGGATTGGTTTCCCAGTGGCTTGAGCTTTTGCAATCTTTTCATTAACCTCTGTATTCAAATCTGCAATTTTAACGGGCGTAATCGGAACCCTGAAGGGAATGTAAAGCATTTGACTTACGATCGGAAGAATGATGATCCAAGCCAAAAGCCACATCGGGATCTTTTGCCAGTGAACCTGTTGGTTTTCTGGAGTTATCTTGCGACAAATGAAATAAACCCCACAAATAATTAAAAGAACAAAAAATGCATCCAGATTATGCAAATTATTACCCCCGCCAATTTTGGTGGATACCACCAATCCTCCCAGGCCGGTTACAAGAAATATTGCAAATATCGCAAACCTTCTCCAAATATGCAATCCATTCCAGGCGAGCACCTTCCAGCCCACCAGAACTAACATTCCGCTGGAAACAATCAGTAATCCAGGAAGGATTCCAATGGGATTTGTCGCAGTTGGCATCAATCTTTCCCACAACAATGGAGACTGAAGGGCTGTTTGCGAAAAGATCGAGGACTGTCCAGTTACTATCAGGAAAATTCGATTCGTTACCAAGCTAATGCCAACACTGGAGCCAACCCAGACAATCGGCTTCCAAAAATAGCGCCAGAATTTTCCCTCATAGGGGACCTCTAGTAGATAGACAAATGAAGCCAATAAGCCCGCCATTGGATACCAGTTGAGCCTGGAAAGTCCAGCCCAAATCGAAGCCAGCAGAATGACAACAAATGTTTTCCAAAAGCTTCGAGGGCGAAATCCCAAAAAGATGATGATTGGTATGACCAGCAAATTGAAATAGACCGGGGCTTGGTTAAGGAATGAAAAGACCCAGAAAATCACTATCAATCTGGGCAATAGATCAGATAAACCCACCCGTTTTATCAAGACCAAAGCCATCAATAGTGGAAAGATGACCCAGAGAATTGAATTCCACAATCTATGAATCAGCAAAGGTAAATTTCCAGGTAGAAAGAAGGGAAGGGATTGCAATATAGCCAGGGAAGGATTGATGGTTGGCCAACCAACTGGATACCCCCAAACTTTTATTCCTGCAATCTGGGCTGCGTTAAAGAAAATCATTCCTTCAGACCAGGTTTGACTGAACGGATAATCTGTCACCTGGCTAAAAATAACTCCCGCTTGTAAAAGGAAACCTACGCTGGTAAATCCGGCAGCCAACCAGAAAAGTAAACCCCGCTTCGGCCAACCGGATGTCAATAATAAGCCAGCCATCAATCCGGATAGCCATATGATCAGTCCCTGGACAAACCATCCAGTCTGATATCGATAATACTTGCCGAATGTGATAAACACTAGGAAAAAAGCATCCAAAACGACAAGTATTATTATGAAAAGTTTGTGTCTGGAGAACCACTCACCAATTTTTTGAGTTTGTTTACTTAGCAGGTAAGCCAGCTTACTGAAAGTAATTACGGCCAATCCAGCAACCGCCACTGCCATGAGAATTTCGACCACGGAGACGCCAATTTGCCAGAAACGAACGCCCATGACCTCTGCAGCAGTCAGCACTTTTCTCAACTGGAGGACAGCAAGAAACAAAAGCAGGGCTGATGAACCTGTTATGAGGCGCGTTTTGATTATTGAATTCATTTCTGGCTCATGCAGTGTCTGTCTCATTATTGGTGGGTTTTCTACACAAATTTAACCTATGGCGGTGTCCTGGCAAAAAAACGGCTTATTCACCACCAAATATCGGACCTAATTTTTCAAGCCAACTTTGAGACAGACACCTCAAAATATTAAGTTTGATGAATAAACATCCAACCGGACACTATATTCAGATAGTTTTTATATTAACCTATCCGCCAAAATAGCGGATCGTCTGCGCCAGCAAGTCAGCCTGCCTTTCGGCTACATCCATATCCCAGTAATTGGTCTTGAACTGGAACAGGCGCGGCTGCAGCGATTCTGCCACCGGCATCAGGCCTTTTTCAAATTGCTGCCACTGATAATCCATGATTCTCTTGCCCTTAAAGACCGGCTCGAGGTGGGTGAGCTGCCAGCAGGCATACACACCGTCCCCGCCCAGCTCACGGTACTTGGTGCGGAAATCGTACCAGGAGAAGGGCACGGATTCATCCAGTTTGAAAACGGTCGTCCAGTAGGAGTGGACAACATAATCCGGCACATACTGCGGGATGAACCACTTGGTGCCTTTGGCCGCATCCAGGAAGAGGCGGGCCACGGCCTTGCGGAATTCAACCAGCTCTTCCAGGCGCTCCGTCTGGCCCAGGGAGACTGCTGCGCACAGCTCGGCCATGCGGTAGTTGAACCCTACCGAAGCGTGCCGTTCGTATGTTGGATCCTGGATGGTGTCCTTGGTGATTTTGCCCTTGCCGGCGCCGGCTTTGACCGCGGCATAGCCCAGGCTGTTAAAGCGCCGGATTCCATCCGCCAGTTCATCATCATTGGTGGTGACCATGCCGCCTTCGCCGGCGGTCATGTGCTTGCTGGATTGGAAGGAAAACGAGCTGGCGTGCCCGATGCTGCCGATCACGCGGCCCTTGTAGTAGCCCAGGAAGCACTGGGCGTCATCTTCCAGGACGAACAGGTTGTGGCGGGCGGCCACATCCATGATGCCGTCCATATCCGGGGACATGCCGTAAATGGAAACCGGGATGATGGCCCTGGTGCGCGGGGTGATGTTCTTTTCAATCTCGGCCGCGGAAATCGTCCAGGTACGCGGATCGAGATCGGCGAAGACCGGCAGCGCCCCGGCATGGCAAACCGCAAAGGAGGTACTGGACATGGTCAGCGGGGGCACGATGACCTCATCCCCCGGGCCAATACCCCTGGCAGCCAGGGCAGCATGCATGGTGGCCGTGCCATTAACGAAAGAAATGGCATACTTGGAGTTGAATTTTTCGGCGAATTCAGACTCCAGGCGCTTGGTCATCATGCTGCCCTTGGAGGTGCGGAACTGGGTATCCAGCACTTCCAGGACGTAATTCCGTTCGAGTTCAGTAACGCGTTGAATCTGTCTTTTCATGGTTGGCTCCTCAATCAAGACTCAATTTCATGATTTATCAGGCCTGGCTATCGCCTTTGGCCTCTTTGGCATCCTGCTGCAGGGAAAGCAAATACCCGGCGTTACGCACCTTGCCCTGGTTGATCTCCAGCAATTGCGGCTCGCGGGTCAGCAAGGCCAGGATTTCATCCATCAGGAAAATCTGGCCGTGATACAACCGGGCATAAATCTCACGGGTAAAGCGCAAATCTTCTTCGTAATCCAGTGTCCAACGCAGGGCGGAAAGGTCACGCTCGTAACGCACGTTGAAGATGTTGAATTTATCCGGGTTTTTCCAGATGTAGGGGGTCACATGCTCCCGTTCGGAGGTGAGCCTGGCCTCATTCCAGGCCCGCTGCAGGGCTTTGAATGTGAAAACCTCGATATCCAGCCCTTCCGGGTAGGTTGGCTCAATCGTATTGCTGGCGTAGTCCAGCCCTGCATGATCCAGAAGATGGTTGACCACGCGGTCGATCACCTGCGGATCCTTGAAGGGGTCATCGGCGGTCACGCGGACGATCACATCCGCCTTTGAGAGAACCGCCGCCTGGTAATATCGATCCAGCACATCGTTGGCGCTGCCGGCATAAGCGATCGCGCCGTACTGCTTGGCAACTTCCAGCAAGGGCTTATCGATTTCTTCCGTGGTGGTCGCCAGGACAATGGCAGCCACCGTCCGGCTGGCGCGGGTGCGCTCGATCACATGCCCGATGAGCGGCTTGCCGCTGATATCGGCCAGGGTTTTACCCGGCAGCCGGGAAGACCCCATGCGGGCTTGGATGATGGCAACAACGCGGGGTTTCTTTTCGCTCATAAATCAATCACCTTTCGTTCTTCGGCAGCCTGGCGGGCAGCCAGGGCCAGGACCAGGACTTTGGTTCCTTCATTCACATCCGCGGCGGAAGGTTCCTCCCCTTCCAGCAGGCGGAAGAAGTGGCGCATTTGGTCCAGGTACATGGTGTTGGCTTCGTACTTGGGCCATTCCAGGCTTTGCCAGCATTTCTCTGCTGCGGTGTACCAGCGCACCGTGTGATTTTGGAAGCTCCACTGGATGGTGCCCTGGTCGCCAACCACTTCGAAACTGCAATCATACGTCCGGCGGACGTAATCCACATGGACCGTACCGAAATAGCCGCCGGCAAAGCGGAAGAGCAAGTCCACCGTATCTTCGGTATTGATCTCCAGGTCGCTCAGCTTGCCGATCAGGGCAGCCACACTGCTCACATCGCCCAGCAGCCAGCGCACATAATCCAGCTCGTGGATGCGGTCCAGCAGGACGCCGCCGCCCAATTCCCGCCGGGCGGAGTAGCCCTGGCGGTAATCTTCCCACGGATGCCAGTCCGGCAGGTACTGGCCGAACTGCGCCCGCGCCGAGACGATATTCCCAACCGTTCCAGCCTGCAGCAATTGCTTGACTTTTTGCAGACCGGGATGAAAACGGAAGTTACATCCCACCAGGGTATGCAGGTGGTTGAGCCGGGTGACAGTATCCAGGCGGTCCAGGCCATCCAGGCTGGTGGCGATGGGTTTCTCAATGAATAAGTGACAGCCGGCTTGGGCTGCCTGCAGGGATTGTTCCAGGTGTAAACGGGTGGGAGAACAGATCAGCGCCGCCCGAATGCCCTGCCCCAATGCTTCGTCGAAATCAGCATAAACCGGTACATGAAATTTTTCGGCCACTTCGTGGCGGCGCTCTTCCACCGGGTCAAAGGCTATGACATGCTGCGCACCCAATGCCTGCAGGTTGCCCAGGTGCCTCCGGCCAATGGAGCCGCAGCCCACCACCAGGAACTTCCCTTGCGGTACGTTTTCCATTCGCGGGGTTGCTTAACTCAAACCAAGCATGGCGCGCATCTCTTCAATGCTCAGCCACTGGGGATTATTATCGCTGCTGTAACGGAAATCCTCCGGGCAGCGCTGGCCTTCACTGGCCATACGGTAGCCGGCTGGATTTAAGCTGGCGTACTCAGGCAGGATGGTAAAGTGGGTGCCATTTTCCACCGTGTTACGGGCTTCATCCTCGGTCACCAGCACCTCATGCAGCTTTTCACCGGGGCGGATGCCAATGACATCAATCTCGCATTCCGGTCCAATCGCCCTGGCCAGGTCGGAGACCCGCATTGAGGGGATCTTGGGGACGAAGATTTCGCCGCCCTGCATCCACTGCAGGCTGTTCAGCACCAGTTCCACACCCTGTTCCAGGGTGATCCAGAAACGGGTCATGCGCAAATCGGTCACCGGCAGGCGGCCGGACTTTTTCAATTCCATGAACAAGGGCACCACGCTGCCGCGGCTGCCCATCACATTGCCGTAGCGTACTACGGCAAAGCGGGTTGGGCCGCCACCCACATAGGAATTGCCGGCCACGAATAACTTTTCCGCCGCCAGCTTGGTGGCACCGTACAGGTTAATCGGATTAACGGCCTTGTCAGTGCTGAGAGCCACCACCCGGCTGACATGCCGGTCAATGGCCATATCAATAATATTGGCGGCGCCCATGATGTTTGTCTTGATCGCTTCCAGCGGATTGTACTCCGCGGTCGGCACCTGCTTGAGGGCAGCCGCATGGACCACCACATCCACGCCGTCAAAAGCCCGGCTTAGCCGCTCGCGGTCGCGCACATCCCCAATGAAATAACGCATCGCCGGATAACGATCCTCCGGGAATTGTTTGCGCATCTCGTATTGCTTGAGCTCATCGCGACTGAAAATAATCAACTTGCGCGGCTGGTAATGCCCCAGGACAATTTCGGTGAATTTCCGGCCAAAAGAGCCGGTGCCACCGGTGACAAGGATTACTTTTCCATCAATCCAATTTTCTGCCATTGAAAATACCTCACCAAACAGGATCAAGCCCCATCCCACCGGACCGGCTCACCGGCCAGGTAGCTAAAAGTGGGGCCATATTGTTCCAGACCTTCCGGGCTGAATACCTGGTCCAACGGGTGGGAGCGGTAATCATCCCACAGGCGCACCAGGTGCCACGGGAAGGGCTGGGGAAATTCAAAAAAGAAGGAATAGGCATATTGCCAGGCGCGGTCCACCTGTTCATGGGTAAGGTGATGATCACGGCTGCGATCGAGCATGGCGCCAAGCATTTTGAAATAGGCCACCCAGGTATCCGGGTCGGAGGTAAACCCACGCCCCCGGTAATGTGTCCGGCCGGCCACCACCACCGGCAGGCCTTTCATGGCCATTTCCAGGCCGACGGTGCTGGTGTACACCACACCCAGATCGGCTACTTCAAACAGGTCATAGGTATTCAGCCGGTCGCGCGCCCCCACCAGGTGTATATTTTCCGGCAGACGTGGAAACACTTCATGAACCACATTGGCGATGGAACACCGTTCGGTTAGCTGCTCACCGGGATGCACCCGGACAACCAGCTGCACATCCGGGCGGCCGGCGAAGTATTGCAGGGTGCGTTCCACCCACTCAGTCATGGAACGGCTGAAGAGGTTGCGCCCCAGGGTAAGACTCTCCCCAATAACATTGGTGGCCAGAAGACAAACCGGGCGTTCATCCAGCTTTAACTCAGCCCGGGCGTTTTCACCGCCCTGGGCTGGAATGCCCTGCCAGGGCCTGGTGAAGTTTTCCCATGCGCTGGCCTGTTGGCGGGCTGTGAACAACGAGCGCATGCGCTCAATTTGCTCTTGCGTTAACGGATTGCCCTGGCGCGCCTTCCACATCTGGTCAGTATCCTGGCGCAGGATCTCGTCATTCTGGGCCAGCCAGATACGTCCGCGCTGGTTGCCAAACTCATACGTTACGGTTGGAATCCCCAGGTGGCGCGCCACCCGGTAAATCACACCCATCTCCTGGATCAGTCCGTTTGGTACCACCACCAGGTCCGGGCGGTTGCTTTTAAAATAGGCCATTGCAATTCGGGCTGCAGTCTCATTCCGCTCCAGGCGCAGCTTGAACAACTCCGAAGTTATGTCCACATCCTCCACCTGGGTCGAATACTGGCAGTCAAACTGGCTGATCTGGTGAACAGCCTCGCGAATTGGCTCCGGTAAGGGCAGGTAAGAGGGGCGCAGCTTGGCAAAGGAGACGATATCCAGGTACGGGGAGGTTTGATCCAGGATGCGGTCAGTGTAGAGGTTCAAACGACGCAAGTCAAACCGGTTGACCGGCGTGTGCCAATCAGCATACGGTAAGAACCCCAGGGAAACACGGTGACCGGCCGTCGCCAGGGAAAGCCCCAGCAGCGTGGCCTGTTCGATCCAGTAATGTAATGAGGCAAACAGGAAGATGCGTTTGCCACTGGGCGGTTTTCCGTTCAACACGCTTACCCGGGGCATGATCTCCGGCAGCATCTCCTGCAGATGACGCAGCGAATAGCGGCTCTGCAATTCCCCACCCTGGCGGAACAGCCAGTACAACTCAGCCGTAAAAGGAATCTGACCGAGCAAGCTCTTTAAAGCCTCTTTCCCGTTGGACCCTGCCATTAAACCTACTTTCCGTTATTCCCGGTAAAACCTCAACCTGATTTCAAGCCTGGAGGGTGCTGCGGTACCATTCAATGGTGCGGTGCAGGCCTTCCTCAAAATTAACCTTCGCCCGGAAGCCAAAGCGCTCCGCCGCCCGGCTGGTATCCAGGGCGCGGCGCGGTTGGCCGTTGGGTTTATCCTTATCGAAAACCATCTGGCCTTCAAAACCGGTCAGCCGGGCAATCGTCAGGGCCAGGTCCTTGATGGAAATCTCAAAACCAGAGCCGATGTTGACCGGGTCGGGATCATTGTATCGTTCAGCGGCCAGCAGGATGCCTTCTGCGGCATCCTCTACATACACAAACTCACGCGTCGGCGAACCATCCCCCCAGACGACCAATTCGCGGGTTCCGCTGGCTTTGGCTTCCAGGCATTTGCGGATGAGGGCCGGGATGACATGGCTGGAGCGGGGATCAAAATTATCCCGCGGCCCGTATAGGTTGACCGGCAGCAGAAAAATGGCGTTATAACCGTACTGCTGGCGGTACGCCTGGGCCTGGACAAGCAGCATTTTCTTGGCCAGCCCGTAGGGAGCGTTGGTCTCTTCCGGATATCCATTCCAGATATCATCCTCGCGGAAGGGCACCGGTGTGAACTTGGGGTAGGCGCAAACCGTGCCGATGGCGACGAACTTTTCAACGCCCGTCTGCCAGGCCTGGTGGATCAGTTGGACACCCATCATCAGGTTATTATAGAAAAATTCCGCGGGATGTTCCCGGTTAGCCCCGATACCGCCCACCTGGGCGGCCAGGTGAATGATCACATCCGGGCGGGCATCTGCCAGCATGCGCTGGATGGCTTGCGGGTCAACCAGGTCATAGTTTTCAACAGTAGGGATGAAAATATCCTTAGCGCCCCGCTCACGCAATTTGGCTGTGACAAAAGAACCCAGGAATCCAGCTCCGCCGGTAACGCAGACGCGGCGATTTTTCCAGAACTCGTGCGAATCAGGGAACAAGATTAATCCTCCTGCCATTCCACAAAGATTTTCAGATGCTCCACGCGCAAAACCGGCAATCCCGGTTCATCCTCAACCAGGAAACCGTTTTCCAGGCAGGTCAGCCGGCAGATCTCGGCTACATCGCCGTCATCTCCAGCCAGGCGGATCCGCTTGTGCCCGTTGCGGCGAACCTCATCCAGCGCCTGAAGCGAGCGCTCCCGCGCCAGCCGGTAGAGCCGGAACTGGTTATTGATGTAATCCATGGTCAATCGGGCGCGCAGCCCGATCCCTTCGGGGGTGATGAGATAGCGCAATTTGCGTCGTTCAGCCCGGCGGACCTTGACATACCCCTTGGCCACCAGGCGCTTGAGGTGCCAGTTGATCGTCCCGATGGCCACCCCCAGTTGGGCGGCAAGCGAAGCCTGCGTCGCATCCGGGTCTTTCTCGATGCAATCGAGGATGATCAAATCTCGGTCGTAATCCAGGGCGGAATCCATTTCAATATTCAACGGGTTGAATTATAACCGCATCCCCCCTGCAGGGCAAGGGGGATGTTTTCGCGACTGTTCTGGAGGAAAACAATGGGCTTGCAACCCATCGTTTCAAAGTTCAGATCTATTGTGATTGCCCCCGTTGGACCGGATCGGATGAATAATCACCTGCCTCGCGCTGGGCCCTTAAAATAATCTCGTGCACCTGGCGCACATTGGGAATATTTTCAAAGGCGGTCATACCCGGCATACCCATCCAGCCCATGCTGCGATATGCCTGGCCGTAGGGCGATGCCTGGCCAAATAAAATCGATCCGCTGCCGTTGCTGCGCACAGAGAGCAGGATTTCGGGCAAGGCGCGCAGGTTGATCGAACGCACGGAACGGTTGATCACCCCTTGCAGGATGAGCACCCGCTGGCTGGTGACGGCATAGACCATCTTGCGCCGCTGGAAGGCATCCAGGATGAACCGCCCGCCAACCAGGAAAAGCCCAACCAGGAAAAAGGGTACGCCAAACAGGATGAAGAAAATTGGCGCACCGGAACTGGCCGCGCCCCACATCCAGAAGATGACAAAACCCAGCCAGAAGATGCCAAACAACAGGCTGAACCAGTCCGAAACGCGCAGGATGATGCCACGGTTCGGGCGCCCGCTCCACAGCAGGCGCTCGCCGGTTGTCAGTTCAAAGCGCAGCTCCTGGTCCAGGTCGGGAGGAAGAGGTTCCTGCAGCATGGTTTACTTGCCTTCCGCCGGCATGGTCTTGAAAACCATGTCCCACAATGGAGAGCTGACCCCGTAGCGGGCATCCGGCGTCTTGTAATGATGCTGCATATGGTAGCGCTTGATGAATTTTAAATACCCGTTGCGCATGGGGAAGTGATGGGTGGCGTAATGGGTCAGGTCATAAATCAAGTAGCCTACCAGGAAGCCGGCGAAGCTTGGATCAACCCAGTTCGGCAGCTTGAAGAGAACCGACCAAATCAGCAGGAACAGGCCGTAAAAAATGGCTGCCAACGGGATGGACACCACCGGCGGCATCACCAGGCGCGTTTTGCACTGCGGTTGGGCGTGATGGACGCCATGGAAGAGGAAGGTGATGCGCTGCATCCGCGGGGTTTTGGCCGGGAAATGGAAGACAAAGCGGTGCAGGATGTACTCGGAAAAGGTCCATATGAACAAGCCCACCAGGAAGCCGGCCGGGATGTACCACGGAAAGGCACCCGCTGCAGCCTTAACGATCGACCGAACGAGGAAAAAGACCGCCACCGGCAGCCAGATGACTACAATGGTGACCGGTGAGATATGGGAGAAGAATTCCAGGAAATCTGACTTGAACAAACGGATGGGGGTGTCGCTGTGGTCAATCGGTGGATGTGCCATAAATTAAGCCTCCTTGGAAAAACCTGCAAAAAAATTTGTGTTCCGCCTGTGTTCATCCCCTGCAAGCGATCTTCGAGAAATTATATCAGATATGGAGAAAATGCAATTCAACCCATGCGGTTTCCATTGTGCAAATAAAAAACATACGAAAATCTATAAATTGGTTACAATCAATCACTTGTCATACAATTTAAACATCCCTATAATATTCACATTGATTATTATTCTTGGATAATGAACCAGGAGTGGGGCAGGTTCTCATCCAACCAGCGTTCGCCCAAGCTGAACCACCTCCGCTGCTTTTTTGAAAGGTTAACTAACATGAAGGAGAGTGCGACAGACAAATCCCCATTTTCACATCAACTGGTTCCTGGCATGAGCAGACCGTATAGTCCACTCTTCCAGCCATCGGATTTATCCAGCACTTATTCGCCGGTCTGAGAAAAAAACATCCTATGAGTTCTGACCGCTCCATCTCCCCGCGCAAGGTATCCCCAAAAATTGATTTTCGCAATCTGCCCTATGGCATCATTATGCCGATCCTGGCTGTACTGATCGCCCTGGTCCTGGGGGCGGTCATCCTTATCCTGCTAAAAGTCAATCCATTCACAGCCTACGCCTCCATGATTGGCGGTGCCTTTGGCAGCGTGTCCGGGTTGACCCAGGCCCTGGTAAAAGCCACGCCGCTCCTGCTGGTGGGGCTTGGAATCTGTATCGCATTCCGCGCCAGCGTGATCAACATTGGCGCCGAGGGGCAAATCATCCTTGGAGCGGTCATGGGAACCTGGTTTGCCCTGACCTTCAAAACCTGGCCGGGCTGGCTGCTCATCCCCACCACCATCCTGGCTGGTTTCCTGGCCGGCGCAGCCTGGGGTTTTATCCCCGGTTTGCTTAAGGCACGCCTGAACGTGAACGAGATCCTCAGCACGGTGATGATGAACGCCATTGCGCTGCAATTGATGAACCTGCTCATCCGCGGTCCGCTGATAGACCAGGCCGGCATCACCGCAGGAACCTACCTGGCCCAATCGGAGCGCCTACCGCAACAAGTCTGGCTGGCCCGCCTGGTGCCTCAAACCCTGCTGCATACCGGCATCATCATTGCGGTCGTCCTGGCCGTGGTGGTGTATATCTTCCTCTGGCGCACCACCATCGGCTATCGCATCCGGGCCGTCGGCTTGAACCCGGATGCCGCCCGCTATGCCGGGATCAGCGTGCCGTTTTACCAGATGCTTTCGCTCACCCTGGCCGGTGGATTTGCCGGCCTGGCCGGTGTGATCGAGGTGATCGGCGTTCAGCACCGCCTGCTGGACGGTATCACCAGCGGCTACGGCTTCTCCGGCATTGTGGCCGCCCTGTTTGGAGGCTTACACCCGCTCGGTCTCATCCCGGCTTCGGTATTGTTTGGCGGTCTGCTGGTCGGTGCGGATAAGATGCAACGGGCAGTCCAGATTCCTTCCGCCTTGATTAATGTCATCCTCGGCCTGATCGTGTTGTTGGTGGTCGGCTCCATGTACGCCTCAAAGAAGCTGGCCGCCCGGCAAATGATGGGGAAAACCAGGTCAACAACCGTCCAAACGGATGCTGAAAAACAACCGGAGGTGCAGAAATGAGCGAAATCCTGCCCATCTCGGTGATCATCGGCATCCTGGCCTCAGCCATTCGCCTGGCTACCCCCTACCTGTATGCTTCCATTGGAGAGGCCTTTGCCCAGACTTCCGGCGTGGTGAACCTGGGCGTGGA
The DNA here is from genome assembly GCA_964405455.1 of uncultured Anaerolineaceae bacterium. Lineage (GTDB taxonomy): Bacteria > Chloroflexota > Anaerolineae > Anaerolineales > Anaerolineaceae > CALESS01. The sequence continues at coordinate 73,546 of CAYOOA010000002.1, forward strand.
TGGCATCATGCTGGTCGGTGCCTTTGCCGGGTTTTACCTCACCCTGACCACCGGCAATCCCTGGCTGGGCCTGCTGGCCGCAGCCATCGCCGGTTTACTGATGGGCCTGCTCATGTCCCTCATCTCCGTCACTCTCAAGGCGGAGCAGGGTATCAGCGGCATCGGCCTGTATATGTTTGGCCTGGGACTTTCTTCCCTGCTCTTCAAGTTGCTGGTCGGAACGGTCAAAACCGTGAGCGGCTTCCCGCCGGTTGAAATCCCCTACCTGAGCAAAATCCCCGTTGTGGGGCAAATCTTCTTCAACCAGAGCCTGCTGGTCTATGCTGCCTTCCTGCTGGTGCCCCTGGCCTGGTGGGTGCTGGATAAAACCACCCTCGGCCTGAAGATCAAGGCCGTGGGCCAGAACCCGGCCGCTGCTGACTCCCTGGGAGTGAACGTGAATGGCATTCGCTATTTCAGTGTTTGCCTGGGTGCCATGCTGGCCGGAATTGCCGGCGCGTCCCTGTCCCTGTCCATGGTCAACCTGTTCCAGGAAAACCTGACGGCCGGGCAGGGTTTCATTGCTGTGGCCCTGGTCTATTTCGGCGGCTGGCGCCCGCTGGGCATCCTGGGCGGAGCATTGCTTTTCAGCTCGGTCAACGCCCTCCAACTTTGGATGCAGGTGCTTGGCACCAAGATATTTGGCCTGGACTTGAAATCGGAAATCATGGTCATGCTGCCCTACCTGCTGACCATCATCGCCCTGGCGGTGGCGGTCAACCGGGCCCGGCAACCCGCTGCGCTTAACCGACCTTTTGATCGGAGCGAAAACTAAACCCGTATCCAAACCAACCAAGGAGAAATAGATGAGAACCAAACGTGCGTTACTTGTCGTAGTGCAACTTGCACTGGTCGCCGTCTTGCTGCTGAGTGCCTGCACCACGCCCGCCACCCAGGCGCCCGCCAAGGCGATCCGCGTGGCAGTGGTCATGCCCTCGGCCATCACCGATATGGCCTTCAGCCAGTCAATGTACCAGGCCCTCAAGGCTGTCCAGACCGAGATGGGCGGCGAAGCAGCCCTGGAGATCAAGTATTCCGAGAACATGTTCAATGTTCCGGATGCCGCGGCAGCCATCCGCGACTACGCCAGCCAGGGCTTTGATATCGTCATTGCCCACGGCTCGCAATACGGCTCCTCCGTCCAGGAAATCGCCCCCGATTTCCCGAAAATCACCTTTGCCTGGGGCACGGATGTCAACACCTTCGGCATGGCGAACGTCTACGCCTACACCGCCGCTGCTGAAGAAGGCGGCTATGTCAACGGCGTGATGGCCGGCATGCTGACCAAGAGCGGCACCATCGGCGTGACTGGCCCGGTGGAAGTGGGCGATGCCAAGACCTACATCGACGGCTTTACCCAGGGTGTGGCTGCGGTCAACCCCACCGCCACGGTTGCCAAGACCTGGACCGGGTCGTTCTCCGATGTAGCCCTGATGACCGAAGCGGCCAAGACACACATCGCTGCCGGTGCTGACATCCTGACGGGCTCCTCCCAGTCGGTGGTCGGCTCCATCGGTGCCGCCAAGGAAGCCGGCAACGTGCTCTGGTTTGGTACGCAGTCTGAACAAACCTCCCTGGCCCCCACACTGGTGGTCGCCAGCCAGGTGTACGACTGGACCGGCATGCTCAAGGAAATCATTGCCAGCCGGGCCAAGGGTGTGCTGGGTGGAACCGCCTACAAACTTCAGCTCAATAATGGCGGCTTGAAGATCGTCTACAACTCCGGGTATGCCCTGCCGGCGGATGTTAAGGCTGCGGCTGATAAAGCCATCGCCGATATCAAGAGCGGTGCCGTTACCGTTCAACCGTAATCCATTTCAACTCTGCTGGATGCGGCGGTAAAGCCGCCGCATCCAGCCAAAACGGTTGGAGCCATGCAAAATTCCTCCCCAACACCCGTCAAAGGCATTCAGAACGTAACCATGTGCGATATTGTCAAACGCTTCCCCGGCGTTTTGGCAAATGATAAAGTTTGCTTTGATGTGCACGCGGGAGAGGTGCATGCCCTGCTCGGTGAAAACGGTGCCGGGAAAACCACCCTGATGCGCCAGTTGTACGGCCTGTACCGCCCGGACGAAGGTGAAATCATCATTGACGGCGTAACCCAGGTCTTCAAATCCCCGGCAGATGCCATTCGTGCCGGGATCGGCATGATTCACCAGCATTTCATGCTGGTGCCCACCCTGACGGTAGCCGAAAATGTTGCCCTGGGGTTGAAATCCTCGCGCGGCCCCCTGCTGGACCTGGATAAAGTCTCCATACGGATTAAGGAATTAAGCGCACTTTACGGCCTCAAGGTGGACCCAACCGCCTATGTCTGGCAGCTTTCCGTGGGCGAGCAGCAGCGGGTGGAAATCATCAAAGCGCTCTACCGCGGGGCTGGATTGATCATCCTGGATGAACCCACCGCCGTGCTCACCCCCCAGGAAGTGGACGACCTGTTTGTCACCCTTAAACGCATGGTAAGTGAAGGACACGCCCTCATCTTCATCTCCCACAAACTGCACGAAGTGCAGGCCATCAGCAACCGCGTGACCGTGCTGCGCGATGGGCGGGTGATCGGAACACGCAATACGGCCGAGGTCAGCCGGGATGAACTGGTGAAGATGATGGTCGGCCGCGAAGTCAAGCCGCTGGTGCCGCAACCGCACGCTGCCGGCAGCGTGAGCCTGAAGATTGAAGGTCTGCACGCCATGGGCGACCGCGGGGTGGAAGCCCTGCGCGGTGTGGACCTGGAAGTGCACGCCGGCGAAATTATCGGGCTGGCAGGCGTCTCAGGCAACGGCCAGCGCGAACTGGCCCAATGCCTGGCCGGCCTGCGCAAGGTGACCTCCGGGCGTATCTTCATTAACACTCAAGAGATCACATACGCATCCCTGACTGCCCGGATTGCCGCCGGGCAGGCCTACATCCCCGAAGAGCGTATGCGCGATGGAGCTGTCCGTGATTTCTCGGTGCAGGAAAACGTCTTCCTGCACGAGCATGCCGATGCGGCCTTCACCCACGGTATTTTCCTCGATCTGCCCGCCTGGGACCGGCATGCCGCCGACCTGGTGCAACAATTCGCCGTCAAGACGCCCAGCCTGAAGACGCCCATCAAGAATTTATCCGGGGGCAACATTCAAAAGTTGATCATGGCTCGCGAACTTTCCCGCAAGCCGAAGATCCTGATTGCCGCCCAACCCACCCGCGGCGTGGATATCGGAGCCACCGAATACATCCATAAGCGCCTGCTCGAGCAGCGCGAACTGGGCACCGCCATCCTGCTCATTTCCGAAGATCTCGACGAAATCCGCAGCCTTTCGGACCGGATTGCCGTCATTTACGAAGGGCGCATCATCGGCATTGTGGAGCGCAACCAGGCCACGGTGGAACAGATCGGTCTAATGATGGCCGGTATTCCACTGCAAGAAAACCCGGCCTAGACCTTCCCCTGTCTGAAGTTAAATTTCCCCCATCGCCCGCCCGGCGTGCCAGGCGGTCGTCCAGGCAGCCTGGAAGTTAAAGCCACCGGTCAGGCCGTCAATATCCAGGATCTCCCCGGCAAAGTACAAACCGGCTACTTTGCGGCTTTCCATTGTACGGAAATCCACCTCATCCAGGTCCACCCCCCCGCAAGTCACAAATTCCTCTTTGAATTCTCCTTTGCCCGTGATTTGCAGTGGACAATCCAGCAGGTCGGTCTCTATCCGCTCCAACTGTTCCTTCTCGGCATCGCCCCAGTGTTCGTTTGGCCGGATGCCCGCCACCCAGGCCAGGCGTTCCCACAGGCGCAGCGGAATTTCCGCGAAAGGCGAGGTTTGAAACATCGGCTGGCGGCCTTTCTCCGCCCGCATGCGCTGGAAGACTGCCTTCACCTTCTCTGAATTGGAATCCCCCAGCCAGCCCAGGCGCAACTCGGCCTGGTAATCCTGCTCATGTAGAAAACGCGCTCCCCAGGCAGACAGCCGCAGCACGGCCGGGCCGCTCAATCCCCAATGGGTAATGAGCAGCGGCCCTTTTTGCTCCAGCTTGGCTGTCGGCAGGCGCAGGCGGGCGTTCGGAACGGAAATCCCGGCCAACCCTTTAATGCGTTCATCCTCGATCTTGAAGGTGAACAGGGATGGAACCGGCTCATTGATTTTATGTCCCAGCCGGCGGGCCAGTTCATAGCCCGGGCGCGCCCCGCCGGTTGCCAGCAACACTTGGCGGGCATCCCATTTTTCACCATTTGCCAGGCTGATCGAAAAACCAATCCCGGCCGGAACAATTTCGGTTACCCCGCTTAACAGGTGAATTTCCACCCCCAGATCCTTGGCCTGGGCGAGAAAGCAATCCATGATGGTCCGGGAGGAGTCGCTTTGGGGAAACATGCGCCCATCCGGTTCAGTTTTCAAGGAAACGCCACGGGCGGAAAACCAGTCCACCATCTGCTGCGGGCCAAAGCGGGTGAACGGTCCGCGCAGTGCCTTGCCCCCGCGCGGATAAAACGCCACCAGCCTGACCGGTTCAAAGGTGGCATTGGTGACATTGCAGCGCCCTCCGCCGCTGACGGCCACCTTGCCCAACGGCGCGGCCGCCCGCTCCAGGACAACGATACGCCTGCCAGGGAACTGCTCCGCACATACAAGGCTGGCAAAAATTCCAGCCGCCCCTCCGCCAATGATGACAATATCTGCTCTCAAATCAGGCATTTCTGCTCCAATGATAAAGATTACCTTCTTTTTCAACCTCAGGGACAGGTTTTTCGAAATTCAGCTCCCGGGAAATAGGCCGCCCACTCAACGGAATTGAAATTGCGCCCTGCCAGTATGCAGGCTGTGCTGCGCACCTTTGCCAGGTCCAACGGCCAGAGGCGGATCTCTCCTTCCAGTTCGCCGGTAGCCAGCCAGTTGCTGTCCTGGCTGACGGCCAGGCTGTAGACCACCCGGGGGGTGCGCAGGATCAGTGAAGCCGCCGATGGGTCCGGGCTGGAAAGATCCCAAACCCGGACTGTTTGATCTTTGGCTGCCGTGATAATATAGCGCGAATCGGGGGTGTAGGTCAGGGTATTAATTTCATTTGTGTGTCCGCGCAGGGTGAAAGCTGGCTGGTTGCTGTTGGATTGTAAATCCCAGATCCAGACCATGCCATAATCGCCAGCCACGGCCAACCAGCGGCCATCCGGGCTGAGGCCCAGGATATACACCAACCCCTGACTTCCGGCCAGTTTGCGCGGTTCAGCTGAAGGATCACTCATCCTCCACGTACGCACATCCGTATCACACACTGCCGCCAGGGTGGAGCCATCTCTACTAAAGGCCAGCGGACCAGTGCAATTTTCCAACTCATAGGCTGCCTTTGTCAGCCCAGCCCCTTTCAAATCCCAAAGGCGAACAAACCAATCCCAGCCGCCGGTTGCCAGCCAACGCCCATCCGGGCTGAGCCCCAGGAATTGAATTCCATTTTGGTGAGCCAGCACAGATACGCCGCTTGATTTGACATCCGCCGCCGTCAGATCGTAACTCCGCAAAGTGCCATCCTGGCTGATCACATATAACCAGCGCCCGTCGTTTGAAAAGCGGGTTCCAACCACCGGGTCAGCAAAACCACTCAGCTTCCAAAGCAGTGGATCCAGCGGAGCCGTCAGGTCGTACACCGATACCTGGCCGTCAAAGCCGGCGGTTGCCAGGCGGGTTTGATCTGCATTCAGGCTGAAGGAGTAAATGGATTTTGTATGGTCTTTCCATGTTTCCAACCGCAGATTGGTTTTAAGATCCCACACCCCAACAGTGCCATCCGCCCCGGCTGAATAAAGTTTTAAGCCGTCCAGGGCGAAGGCCAGGTCATTAATCCCGACTGTGTGACCCTGCAGAAGGATCGGCAGGCTGAGCGGCGAGGCGGCAGTTAAATCCCAACGCCGGATCGAGGCATCGTCGCTGGAGGAATAAAGATAATGGCTGTTGGAGGTGATAACGGCTGCCGTCACCACGGAATCATGTCCGCTGAATACCATACCCGGGACTGCACTGTCCGTTGCTAAAGGCCAGACCCGAATATTGTGATCCAGGCTAAAGGAGATCAACCATTTTCCATCCGGGCTGATCTTTACACCCCAGATATCATCCGTGTGGCCGCTGAAAGTCAGGCTTGAATCCTGGATGGAAACCGCTTTCAAATCCCAGCGCCGCAGGGTGGCATCCCCGCTGCCGCTAACCAGCCAGCGCGAATCCGGGCTGAATACCAGGTGACCGATGTACTGACTGTGCCCGCTTAGCAGGATGGGGGACCCTGCCAGATCTGGGGCAGTCAAGTCCCACAGGTGAACCAGGTCGTCCTCTCCACCGGTAGCCGCCCAGTGCCCATCCGGACTGATTGCCGTTGCATAAACGGCGGATTCATGACCTGGCAATATTCGCATGGAAGCCTGTGGATCCTGCGACTTTAAATCCCACAGGCGGACTTCGCCACCACTGTCCCCTGTCAGCAGCCAGCGGTCGTCCTGGCTGAGCGCCATGGCAAAGATCGGTTTTTGATGACCTTTCAAAGCCAATTCGGGTGAAGCAACGGAGCCCCTGGCAAAATTCCAGATCGCCAGGCTGCCGTCGGCGCAACCGGTTATTACCCGGCTGCCATCCCCGGAAACGGAGATGATTTGCACCTTACCGGCATTTGGATTGGCCGTCAAGACAGTCAGCGCCGGGTCTGCAGCGGACAAATCCCAACGCCGGACAGAACCATCATAACTGGCAGAGTAAAGATGGCGGCCGTCCGGGGTAAATACAAGACCGCTGATGAAATCGGTGTGCCCACTCAGGCTGATCGGGTTTGCCTGTGGATCGGAGGCTTGTAAATCCCAGACCTTGATTGGCTCATTCAGTGCGGCGGAAGCCAACCAGCGATTATCCGGGCTGAGCGACAGCACATAAATCGAATGATCCTGGTGCAGCAGGGGTAACCCTCCGGTACCGGTAATGCTTTGCCATAGTGAATTGGCCAGGAAGAGCCCTTCCGGATCCGCACTGGACTTAGCCAGGTCATTGGCTTCAATGGCCAGCAGCAGGCTGCGTTGGGGAGAATTCTCCAGCAAAGCGTTCTGCGAAAGGGCAGAAAGTTGGCGGGCATTCGAATGTTGGACTTCCAGTTCAGCCCGCGCCCGTTCCGCTTCCGCGGTAGCCTGTTGGGCGACCGCCTGGGTGCTGGCAGCCTCCGCAGTGGCGGCGTTCCTTGCTGCCTGCCGCCCGTTATTTAAGGCGGAGATCATCAGAATGACCGCCAGGACGACCAGCAATCCGACCCCGCCCAGGGCAGCTGTCAGATACACCGCCCGGCGCTTAAGCTGGGCTGCTGAGCGGGCTTCATTTTCCGCCTTTTGCCGCTCCGCTTCAGCCAGTTTTTGGGCTGCTTCCAGTTCACGCTGCTGTTGTTCTTCACGCTGGCGCTGCTCACGCTCCACCAGGTGGGTGGACTCTGCCAGGAATTCCGCTTCCAGTGGGTTAAGTCCCTCCGGATTGGTCCTGGCCCATTCCTGTGCCTCCGCCAGCCGGACACCCCGGTACAGTAAGCCTTCGTCTTTCATCAAGCGTTGCCATTCGGCAGATGCCTCAGTCAATCGGCGCTGGATGCGCAACCCGGTTCGATTTTCATCAATCCAGCCCCTTAGCCGCGGCCATTCGCGAATCAGGGCTTCATGCGCCACCTGGACTGTGCCCTCTTCAACCGTGACCAGGCGTGCATCCACCAGAAGATCAAGAACCTCCTGGCGGGATTCATCTCCCGCAGTCCCGGTCAGCAATTCATCCAAAGCTGCCTTGCGGCGGGTTTCCTGCACACCCTCACTAACACTGGTCAGGCGCAGGAAGATATTCCGGGCGACAAGCTGCTGGCTGGCAGACAGGCGCTGGGTCAGGATCCACTCGGCTGTGCGGGCGATGGCACCTTTGACACCACCTGCTTCATGGTAGGACACCATCAACATGGTGTGCCCGCTCCGTCGATTCCAGGTTTCCAGCAGGGCATGTGACAGAAGCGGTAAAGCGCCGGGTTCGCTGCCAGCATCCTCAATCATCAAATCCACCAGGCCGGGTTCAAATCGCCAACCTCCCTTGCGTGCCGGTAATTCAATCGCCCGGCGTAGTTCTTCCGGCGACATCGGCCCGATGTATTCCTGGTGGCTTGATATGGCAGCCCGTAAATCATCAAATTGGGCACATTCGGCATAGAAATCCGCCCGCAGAACCAACACGAGCATCAACGAACCTTTCGTCTCCGGCCCTCCCGCATTCAGTAATATGCGAATAAATGCCGCGCGCTCCTCTGCAGAATCGCACAGAGTGAAAAGTTCCTCGAATTGATCCACAATCAGCAGCACTCCACCAGCATTGGCGGCAGCAGCATCCTGGCTGGCCGCCAACGACAGGCTGCCCGGATCCTGGCGGAGATTTTCTGCCAGTGCCCGCGCCTGGTCCGGTCCTTGATTACGGGTAAAACTGGCTGCCAGGGTTTCCAGAGGGTGTTCCCCAGGTGTGATGATATGAACCGGCCAACCAACTGATCCGCGCGGGGTCAGGGGTACCTCTGTCAAGACCTTGTTCCCCTTGAGCACAGGGATCAACCCGGCTTGTACCAGGGAGGATTTGCCACTCCCGGACGCGCCGATGATGGTCAGAAAATGACAGCCTTGCAGGCGTTCAATCAAGCGAGCGGTCAGCACCTCCCGACCATAAAACCAATCCGCGTCAGCCTCACCAAAGGATTGCAATCCTTTGTAGGGCGGCTCGCCTGGAGCAGGCGGCTTGCGCAGTGGGATTGTGGGCAGCGGTTCGGAGGTGGCAGAAGGCCGCCCCGCCTGAAGGACCGACAAGACCTGGTCCACTTTCCCTTCAATCCGATCAGCTGTGGCCGCCAGGCGGTCAAAGCGATCCAGGATTTCGCGGTGCTGGGCCACCACCCGCGCGCAAAGCGTCTCGTAGCTCTCATTGACTGCTTTTTCCACACCTGCCATGGCAGCCAGCAAGTCAGCCATGCCGTTGGAAAACTCGGTGATGGCCCGCCCATCCCGCTCCTTGAGCAATATATCCAGGCGGGCCAGGATTTCAGACTGGCCTTCCTTGATCTCGCCCACATCCACCTGCAGTTCTTCCAAAACGATGCGATTGAAGGCCCGCCAGGCTGGTGTGCGGTGCTTCAGGTGCTCAGCAAAATGAACCATGGTCCGCGAATATAGATGCAAGCGCATGTGAGGTTCCAGGTCCGGCACCTCCTGCAGAAGCGAGCGATATTTGACTAATTGCGGAAGGATGTTTTGATCGAAAAACAGCTTTTCCAGTTCCCTTGGCGATTCAGCCCGAATAAAGGCCATGGCGCTGGCTGAAAGTTGATCAGCGGGCGGGTTGAGCGGCAGGATTTTGTCATCATCCAGTGCTTTACGCAGGGATTGCAGCAGATCTGCGATCTGGCTGCGCAGGGGATTTTCCCGGCGCCAAAGAGCTTTGCCGTGTCCGGTATCGGCATAACATACACCGGATGGAACATCCCGCACTGGATTGGCAGGCAAATCCGGGAAACATTCCCGGCCGCCAATATCAAACAACGCCTCGCGCAGGGCATCCCGGAAGGCAGTTTGCAGATCATGATTGATGAGCTGTTTCTCTTCCGGTTGCAGGCGGTCCACAATCTGCTTGCTGGCAGATTCAATCCCTTTTGTGGTCAAGGCTTTGATCATGGATTCCACCAGCGCAGAACCGCCCGGTAGAACCGTGGAAAGCAAACCACCCAGCATGGAACCGACCATTACACCAACCGGGCCGGCAATAACTCCGCCGGCCGTGGATACCACCACCCGCATCGTTGACCGCACTGCTTCATTCACATCACGCCTCCAAACCGGGGATGCGTTATTATTGTACATGAATCAAATCCCTGGGGGTATTGGGAAAATGGTTAATTTCCAGGGGAATTAATGCCTTTCCAAATAGAAAAGCCGGGATTGGATTTTTGTGCAGAATAATCCCTCCCCGGCTTTTCATATAATAAAATGAAGGGTGGGCTTTTGCCCACCCTTCTATAATTTTCTGACTTTAATCCTTCTTCACCCTGATTAAGTTCAGCAGTCGCTGCCAGCCGGCGCGGATATCGTTACGGCGTGCGCGCCAGGTGCCCACCACCCCGAACGGCAGGAACATGACCAGCAGGATGTAAAGAATCCCAAAGATCAACGGCCAGCGCGGGCCAAACCAATCATAGAAGAACTGGCCAACAATCTGCAGGATGCCCGCGCCCAGGATCGGCCCGACTAGCGTACCCATGCCGCCCAGGATGGTGATGATCAGGGCGTTGATGGTGGTAACCGCCGAAGCCATGCTGGGAGTGGCGCCCAAATTCCAGACAGCGTTTAAAGCACCGGCCAGTCCGGCCACCAGGCCAGAGAGGATGAAAGCAATCGAGCGGTAGGTGGCCGGATTGTAGCCGATCATGCTGACGCGGCTCTCGTTGTCACGGATGGCTACCATCACCCGCCCGGTCGGCGAATTGACCACCCGGCGCATCACCAGGAACATGATGACCAGGAAGGCCAGGGAGACGAAATAAAATGCCAGGCGGTGGGCATTCGGGTTCATCCAATCCGGGAAGGGAACGCCGTGCAAGCCTTCATCCGCCCCGGTCCACTTGACAAAATCGGTGGCCTTGACGAGCAGGTAGAGCGCATTGGCCATTGCCAGGGTGATCATGGCGAAATAGACGCCCTTCACCCGGACCGAGACAGCCGTGAACAGCAGCCCCAGCAGGATCACGACGATCACCACGATCAGGATGCCGACCAGGAAGATGGCAGCCTGGGTCAAATCCAGGGAGCCAATTTGCAGGTGGAGCCTGTCATTAGCCAGCCAGAGCGGAACCACGTGCTTATAGAAAATGGCCATGGCATAGGCTCCGCCGCCAAAAAAGGCGGCATGCCCAAAGGAAAGAATACCGGAATAGCCGATCAGCAGGTCGTAGCTCATGGCATAGACGGCCAGGATGAAGAACGTGATTAGTTGACTTTGCCAGAATTTTGAGGGTCCTTCGACTGCAGTACCGCCGGCAAACCAGGCAAAAACAAAGGGGAAAGCAATGAAAATGAGTAGCACCGCCAACAGGCCGGCATCCCGTTTCAGGTTGGCCATAAATTTGCCCGGAGTTTTCGGAGCTGCAGTGGGTTGGGTGTTTTGCTCGGTCATGGCTACTCCTTCTTCCCGAAAATGCCGGATGGCCGAATCAGCAGGACGATGATCATGACGATGACCGTGGAAGCCTCAGCGATGGCCGGCGACATCTTGAACTTCAGGGCGAGGAAGTCGCCAAAAGCACGCGCCATGCCAAGCAGCAGGGCACCGATGCCGGCTCCACCGTAACTGCCCATCCCGCCGATGACGACAGTGATGAACCCTTGCATCTGGTAGGCATCGCCCATGTTGGGCTGCACGGGCACAAAGGGCGCCGCCCCGATGCCTCCCAGGGCGGCCAGCCCTACACCGATCGCAAAGACAATCGAGAAAACCCGCTTGACATTGATCCCCAGGGCCTCCACCATGTTGCGATCCTGGACGCCGGCGCGGATGATCATGCCCAGGCGGCTGTAGCGCATCAGGATGAACAAACCAATCAGCATCAGCGTCCCCAGCAATATAACAAACAGGCGGTAGCTGGGGAAGGTCACTCCCAGGATATTGATGGTGACATTGTGGGTGCTGAACCAGGCCAGCAGGTTTTCTGCCTTACCGGGTTGCGAAAACAGGGGCGGCCGCTCCATGGCGTAGGCCACCGGATTCCAGAGCAGTTGAATGGTTTCGCGCAGCACATATGCAATACCGAGCGTCATGAGGACGATGTAGAACGGCCGGGCATACAACGGGCGAATCAGGCTGACTTCCATCAGGATCCCCAGCCCGGTACCGACAGCCGCGCCTACCAGCAGGGCCAACACAAAGCGCAAGTCGCCGTTCATCTTCAGAACCGCGATGGCCCCGCTCTCGCGGAAAAAGACCGAGAAAACGGTCAAAACAAACAAGACAGCCAGGCGCACCCAGGGCATCCAGGTCTTGCCGGAGGACACCACCTGGGTCTTATCCCCGGGGCGGGCATTGGCCAGCGCCAGCAGCAAACCACCCAGCAGGAACAGGAAGGGACGCTTCCAGAAGACGGCCAGGGCCTCCTGCGGGGAGGCTTCGGCCAATGGATTGCCCGCGTTCATGGTCGCCACCATGGCGGTCTTGGCCAGTCCGAGCACATCGAATTTGATTAACGCCAGGACAACCAGCCCCAGGCCGACGATCAGCAGCAGCACCCGGATGCGCTTCTGCCAGGATTGGGATAAGTTCCACTTCATTACAATGGGCTGCCAGAGGCCGGCTGTTGTGATGCCGGTCATGAATGCCAGTACCAGGGGCAGGATGCCAAACAGGAAGGTTGGGTTGGCATAGAACTGCCAGCCCATGTAAGCGCCCACCATGAACATGGCCCCATGAGCGAAATTCAACACATCCATCAAGCCAAAAATGATGGTCAAACCGGCAGCCACCATGAAGTAAAGCGCCCCCAGGGTGAGGCCGGAAAGCGCTGTGCGGATGAAGCTTTCCTGCCCCATAAAGCGGTATCCCAATACCAGCAATGCCAGCAGGGCAACAGCAAAGATCAGGCCGGGGATGGCTCGTTTCCATTTGGACTTCTGGATCATTTTTCACCTCCGGTCGGGGCAATGCGGACGCCGAGGTAGCGCTGGATTAACTCATGATTGGTGACAAGATCGGCCATTTTACCGTTCTCCACGGTCCGGCCGTCATCAATGATGTAGTAAAAATCGCCCAATTGGCTGGCCATAATGAAATTCTGCTCCACCAGCAGGATCGTGGTGGTCTTGCTCAATTCCTTGATGGCAGTCATCATTTGCTCAATCAGGATGGGCGCCAGGCCTTCGCTGGGTTCATCAATCAACAGCAGCTTATTATCCGGCACCAGGGCGCGAGCTACGGCCAGCATTTGCTGCTGCCCACCCGAGAGATGGTTGCCCGGCAGCCGGTACAACCGCTTCAGGTCCGGGAAGAGGCCAAAAATAAAATCCGCCTTGCGCTCCAGGTCGCCGCGTTTCTTTTCGGCAATTTTCAGGTTTTCCATCACCGAGAGGTTGCGGAAAACAGCCCGATGCTCCGGGACGTAACCGATCCCGTAATTGGCAATATCGTAGGCACGTTTGCCCTGAACTTCCACTCCGTCGAAGATTACTTTGCCAAAGCGCGGCGGAGTCAGGCCCAGGATGGATTTGAGGGTCGTAGTCTTTCCAGCGCCGTTGCGCCCGAGCAGGACCGTGATGCGGTCGCGGGGTACGCTGATGGATACGCCTTCCAGGATGTGAAACTGGCCGATAAAGGTATGGATGGCATCAAGCGTCAGGATGTTATCCACTCATGCCTCCTGCTTGCGGGTGATATCCCCGTACAGAGCGCCGAGGTAGGCATCCTGGACGGACTGGGTATTGGAAATCTCGCGCGGTGTCCCCTCGGCGAGCACGTTCCCCAAGTGCATAACCGTAATGCGGTCTGAGATGCTCATGACCATATCCATGCGGTGTTCCACCAGCACAATGGTCTTGGTTCCCAGGCGGCGAATTTTCATGATAATTTCCAGCAAAGCCGGCACCTGTTCGCTGGACATGCCCGCCGTGGGTTCATCCAACAACAGCAGCGCCGGATCAGAGGCCAGCATGATGGCGATTTCCAGCTTGCGTTTTTCTCCATGCGAAAGATTCAACGCCAGCGCGCTCTCCCGCCCGTTCAAACCAACCAGGTCAATCACCTCTTCAGCTCTTGAAATATAGGACGAAAAATCATCAGCTGATCTGAAAAAACGGAGATTATCCCGACCCATAGCCTGGGCGGATAGCCGGATGTTTTCCAGCACGCTGAGGGTTGGGAAGATGTTCGTGATTTGAAATGACCTGCCAATGCCTTCATGGGCAATCCGATGCACCGGCAAGTGGGTGATGTTGCGGCCTCGAAAGAGAACCTCTCCCCGGGTCGGGCGGAGGACACCTGAGATCATGTTGAACAGGGTTGTCTTTCCGGCGCCATTCGGGCCGATGATTGAGTGCAGGCTGTGCTCCTGGATGGCAATACTGACGTCATCCACTGCAACCAATCCGCCAAATTCCTTGCGGAGATGTCTCGCTTCCAGAAGGGGGTTCTTTTCAGACTCCATCGGGGTATCCTTCAGTAAATGATGGGTAGGTAAGGGTATTGCTACCCTTACCTACCAGGGTTTCAATCGTGTGGGTTGTTACTTATTCATGTCGCAGCGGCTGGCATAGTCGCCGGTCAGGGTGCACGGAATGTCCAGTTCATCGTACTTGCTGACGTAGACCGTCTCGAAGAACTTGTAATCATTCACGCCGTCACCATTGCTGTCCGGATTGACGTTGACCAGCTTAAGGATGTTCATCGGCTGCTCGCAGACGTGATCACCCGGGCGGATGTAGTAGGTGCCCTTCGGGCCTTCGAACTTCAGGCCTTCCAGGGCGGGGATCATGGCGTCCCCGCTGGCATTGCCACCGGTCTTCTCCAGGGCGGCTGCCAGGGCAATCGCAGAAGCCATACCACCGGCCGTGAACAAATCCGGGGGCTCGCCGTACAGTTCTTCGTGGCGCTTGACCAGGTAATCATTCACCGGGTTGGTCGGCACAGTGTAATGGTAGACATTCAAACCCACGGTGCCGATGGCGTTGCCGTAGACGGCGGCGAAGGATGCATTGTCGCCAAAACCGGTGGATACGGTCATCTTATCCAGGGTGCCCATGTCGGTCAACTGCTGGAAGAGGGTGACATAGCCAATGCCGGACCAGGTCAGGAACAGGCAGCCGGCGCCGGAATCCATCGCCTGCTGGATGTAGGCGGTGAAGTCAGTGGTATCGGCAGGGGCGGGAACGGGGGCGATCACCTGGCCGCCGTATTTACCGACTGCGAATTCAAGTGCTGCTTCGCCACCCTGACCAAAGGCATTGTCAATGTAAATATGAGCAAAGGTCTTGCTGACATTTTCCACCAGGTACTTGGCGATCACCAGCGTGTCGTCATAGTTGGTACGGGAGGTGCGGAAGACATACGGATTAAAGTTGGCACCGGTGGTGAGTGCAGAAGCGGCCGGGTCGATCATGAGAATCATCTTGTTCTCGAGCGCGACCGTGGTCAGGGCAACAGCAACCGCCGAGCTGACCGGCCCCTGCAGGATTTCAACGCCGTCTTTTTCAATCAGTTCGCGCGCCAGGGCTACGCCTTTTTCCGCGTTCATTTCATCATCTTTGACGATGACTTCAACCGGGCGGTTGGCAACAATGAAGCGCCCATCAGCATCCTTCTTGCCGCCGGAAACATATTCCAGGCCGATCTGGAAACCGCGCACCTGCTGCTGGCTGTAGAGAGCCATGGCGCCGGAGGCGGAAGTGATCTGACCGATCTTCAGCACGGGGCCCAGCGGAACTTCGGTGGGGGCCGCGGTCGGGGCTTCGGTCGGGACAGCGGTCGGCTGGGGAACCGGGGTTGCCGGAACCTGGGTGGGTTCCGCCGTCGGGGCGGCGGTCGGCGTCTGGCAGGCAGCCAGCAGCATGCTGGCCAGTACGAGGACGCTCAAAACAACATACAGTTTCTTCATCTTTTCCTCCAAAAGTCTTGTGAATTTGATTATAGAACGGATCCAATCAATCCATGCTCTCCAGGATTTTCCAGTATTGTTGGGAAGGATTCACCTCCTTTCGTTCAAGCTCGAGTTATTCTTGATTATTTTCAGGCGGTTACAGCCAGAACGACCTGCCCGGTTAAGATCTGCCGGCCGGACTGATTAAAACAATCCGTCTTTAACGTGATCAGGCGCTTTTCCGGCTGCCAGGCGGTCACTTCCACCCGGGTGATGATCGTATCGCCCAACAGGATCGGAGCCAGGTATTCCAGTTGCTGGCTGAGCAGCGTGCTGCCTGGTCCCGGCAGGCGGGCATCCAGCAGCACCCCGATCAGGTTTCCGGCCAGCATATCGTAGGCCGCCAACCTGCCGTTCCCAACCCTGGCCAGGGTCGGGTCAATCGAACGCAGCAGGCTTTCAAAATGCATGATGTCTTCGACGGTAACCACTTTGCTGATGCTTTCCTGCTGCCCGATGCGGTATTCCATCCTTCACCTCTAAAACCAACTATCCAACGATTTGCTGGATAAAGCCAAGGACCAGCGCATTGAAAACATCCGGTTTTTCCAGGCAGAGGGCATGTCCGCTGCCAGGTACCACGGCCAGGCGCGCCCCGGGGATGGCACCGGCTATGATTTCAGCATACTTGCGCGGCTTGAGAATATCCGCCTCGCCAACCATGACCAGCGTCGGCGCGTGGATTTTAGGCAACTCGGGCGTCACATTAAAACGCTGGAAGCAGTCCAGTAATTCCAGCAGGGAGTCAAAGTCCAACTGCTCATACTTTCCGGCCGAAGCTTGCAGCGCCTGCGGATTGGCCTGGATCCAGCTGTCCGAGAAGTTCCATGGGTAAGTCACATTGAAGAGCTGCCGGGCATTCCGCACGCGGGCAGCATCCGCCCAGCTCCCAGCCGCACCGGCCAACACCGGGTCCACCTGGCTGACGCAATCTGCCAGCACCAGGGCCCGGGTGCGTTCCGGGTATTGCAGGGCAAAGGCCAGGCTGACTTCGCCCCCGTAAGAGATGCCCCCGATAACCGCCTCGCGAATGGAAAGCGCATCGAGCAGGGCAGCCAGGTCCTGGGCGTGCAATTCCATGCTGTAGGGACCTGCCGGGTGATCCGAGCGCCACATGCCGCGGCAGTCGTAGAGCAGCACGCGCAGGTGGCGGGCCAGCCCGGGCAGGTTCAAACCCCAGCTGGCCGTGCTCATCAGGATGCCGTTGGACAGAACCAGAACCGGCGCATCTACATTCTGCTCTCCGTGCAGTTCATAATACAACTCGATCCCATTGGCCTTTATACGCGGCATGACAGCCTCCTACCCTTCGATCAATTACGCGGTCGGTTGAAAGCCGAGAAAAGTCTTTTTCGCGTCGCCTTCGCCGCGTTCCAGGAAAACCACTTCCATGGGCATCCCGATCTGGATTAATTCAGGGTGGCTCAAGTCCAGGCCCACCAACTGGGCGCTGATGGCCGGACCTTCCTCGGTCTGGACAATCCCCACACAGTAGGGATTCTTGCGGTCGTAGCCGGCGGCGATCATGGCGCTGGTGCCAACGTAAATCACGGTGTAGGTCAGTAATTTTCCGCGCCCGGAAAGCTCCACCCATTCCATCTCGCTACCCTGGACCTCCGGGTCCATGGGTCGGGGAGGCAGGTACACCTTGCCGGTGGAAAGGCTGCGCGAGGCCAGTAATTTATGCTGCGCAAGGCCTGCATTGAAGTCGTAACTGGTGATTTCAGTAGCCATGGCTTATCTCCGCTCAAAGATGTGCACAACGCAGGTTTGTCCAGTGCCGCCCACGTTGTGGGTCAGGCCCAGGCGAGGGCTGCCGGGCAGCTGGCGCTCGCCGGCCGTGCCGCGTAATTGTTTCCAGATTTCATTCACCTGGCCTGCGCCAGAAGCGCCCACCGGGTGACCCTTGGATTTCAAGCCGCCGGATGTGTTGATCGGGTGGCTGCCCGTGCGGGAAGTCTGGCCTTCCTCGGCCGCCCTGCCGCCGGTGCCCGGGGCAAAGAAGCCCAGGTCTTCCGTGGCAATAACCTCGGCGATGGTGAAGCAGTCGTGCACTTCCGCCAGGTCGATATCCTCAGCCGTCACCCCCGCCATGCGGTAGGCTTCCTGGGCAGCGGCCCGGGCAGCCGGGATGGAGGTCAGGGTCGACCGGCTGTGCAATGCACCATCGCTGGCCTGCCCGGTGCCGATGATATGGAGTGGCACATCAGTGAAATTCCTGGCGATCTCCTCGCTGACCAGCAGCAGGGATGCCGCCCCATCCGAAACGGGGGAGCAATCAAACAGCCGCATCGGCCAGGCCACCATCGGGTTGCCGCGGTCGTCGTTGAGGAATTCCATTTCATTCGCCCAGGTTGGCACCGGCAGACCCTTCTTGGCTGCCGAGGCCTTGCGGGCTTCCATGATATCGGCAATCCGCTGGCCAAACTGGGCTTTATCGTTCAACGAACCGTTCTCATGGTTCTTGTAACCCACCCGCATGAAGGTCTGCGGCGTGGCGCCGTAGGCATGCATATAAGCCGTGGCCATGGAGGCGTAGAAGCCGGGGAAGGTAAAGCCGGCTGACGTCTCATAGATGGTATCTGCTGCTGTGCCCAGCGCATCTGTCACCTTGTCACCCGGTAAGTCGGTCATCTTCTCGATACCGCCCACCAACACCATGTCGTAGACACCGGAGGCCACCGCCAGGATGGCCTGGCGCAGAGCAACCCCGCTGGATGCACAGGCATCCTCCAGCCGGACAGCCGGCCGGGGGGTCAGGCCCACCCAATCCGCCATGATCGAGGCGGTGTGGCTCTGGGTTTCAAACAGGTCACTGGAAAAATTACCGATGAACAGGGCCTGGATATCCTTGGGATCGAACCCCTTGTCAACCGACGCCAGCATCTCCTGGAAGGCGGTGACGAATAATTCCCGGCTGGTTTTGCAGCGGAAGGTGCCAAACTTGGTCATCCCTGCACCCACCACTGCAACGCCGCGGCTTAACTTGCCTTGTGCCATAAGTCCTCCATGAATTTTTCCCCGGCCGGTCGGGCCGCGGGAGTATGAGCCGATAAACTCCTCCCGGTATGGGCGCAGGGCTTTCCAACCCCACGCCCATTTCCAGGAGAGCCAGATCTACGAGTACTTTTTAAGGAAAGCATGGAAGATCGGATTGACCTCTTCCGGCTTTTCAATATGGACGCCGTGCCCGGCATCCGCAATCAGGTGCTCTTCAAAACTACCCCCGGCCGCGGCATAACGCCGCAGGGCATAGCGGGTCTGGGTCACCATCGGCTGGGGTGGATAAATCTCATCACCCGGCCAGCCCGGCACGTAACCCAGCTTGCCCAGTGCGCCCAGGTCAAACATGGAATTGTCCGAGACGATCAGGTCGGAATCACCGCGCAGCCAGAGCACCGGCAGCTTAACGGCGGCTTTTTCCATGTCCGCCAGGTCGCCCAGTACGTACTTGGGTGAACCGGCATTGATCACGCCCCACGCTCCCGGCCCAACCATCGGCCAGTTGGCGGAAGGCACCGCATCGCCGGGATAATTTTCCGGGCCGATCACCTCACGCAGCGAGCCGGTCAGAAAATCCTCTTCCATCTGCGGAGCCGGGCGGAAACCGGCCTTGTAGTAGAATCCCGCGATGACATTGCGCGGTGAGTTGGGATCTTCGGCCGACCGGTCGCCTTCCTTGATCCGGCGGATGAACTCCGGGTTCACCACGCCCCCGCCCGACCCGGCAAAATCCGGGAAGCAGGGAATGCCGGTTTCACCCTTGGTGCCGCCAAAACCGAACGGCGAGACCGGGCAGACCAGGGTGATGGAATAAGCCCGTTCGGGATGATCGGCCATCAAGCGGTAGAGCACGCCGCCGCCCAGTGACCAGCCGACCAGGTGCGCTTTCTGGATTTTCAACGCATCCATCAAGGCCAGCAGATCTTCCACCCAGTCACGGTAGCCGCGGGTGGCATCCACCGGCTTGAACTCTGTCCAACCGTAGCCGCGCATATCGGGGGCAATCCCGTGGTAACCGGCCGGCAGTGCGGCCATGGCTTGCTGCCAGTAGAGGGCAGAGGCAAAGTTACCATGAAGGAAGATAACCGGAATGCCATTTTCCGCGCCGCTGAAGTAGGTGTGCATCTTCAACCGGGCGGTTTCCACCATTCGAATGGAAATTCCTTGAAGAGGAAGCGGGGCGTCCATTTGATCTCCTTTCCGCAGCTAACCGATCTTCTTGTAGAGGCGCTTGTTCTTGCCGTCCAGACTGGTCGGCCGGGCAGCGCCCGGATCGGCCAGGTTCATGATCAGCGTATCCCCATCCACGCTGTACACGCCAACAAAAGAGCCGACCAGGCCCAGGGTATGCTGGGTTTGCTCCATGTCAATCTGGCCGTTTTCCGCCTTGTAGGTGCCGCTGGAGGAAATGCCCATTTCATCCAGGCTGGCGAGAAAAGTACCGTCCGCTTTGAATTCAAACCACAGTCCGGGGAAGGCCTGGCCTTCCGGCTGCTGCCATTTACCCAACAAATCATTCATCGCAAACTCCTTTCGCTAGAACCCCGGCACAACCAGGCGGGGGACAATCCCCAGCCGATCGGCTTCATCGCGCAGCCAGGCGCGAAAATCCGGGTGGGCAATTCTGATCAGCGCTTCCATGCGCTCCGCCACACAGCGACCGCGTAATTCGGCAATCCCATATTCCGTAACGATGGTATCCACATCCTGGCTGGGCACGGTCACTTCCGAGCCTTCGGCCAGGATGGGGGCGATGGTCGAGATGGTGCCGTCCTTGGCCGTGGAACGCAGGGCGATGATGCCGCGTCCGCCGGGCGAACGCTGCGCACCGCGGTGAGTATCCAGTTGGCCGCCGGTGCCGCTGAAGTGGCGGTAACCGATGCTCTGCGAACAGACCTGGCCAAAGATATCCACCTGCAGGGCAGTGTTAACGCTGACCATCTTGTAGTTCTGGCCAATCACATACGGATCATTTGTCACCTTGCCCTGCTGGAACTCCACACCGATGTTGTCGTCCAGGAAGTCATACAATTTTTGCGTGCCGAGGGCGAAGGCGCCGACCATCTTGCCCTTCCACAGGGTTTTCTTGCGATTGGTCACCACACCCGCTTCATACAGATCCACCATGCCGTCAGTGAACATTTCGGTGTGAATGCCCAGGTCCTTGCGGTCACCCAGGAAAGCCGTGATGGCATTCGGGATGCCGCCGATGCCCAGTTGCAGGGTGGAGCCGTCTTCAATCAACTCGGCGATATATCCGCCGATGGCCTGTTCAGCCTCCGAGGGCGGCGCCGGTGGGAACTGGAACAGCGGCACATGGTTTTCCACCACGTGATCCACCTCGGAAATGTGGATCTGGGTATCCCCCAGCGTCCAGGGCAGGTTCTCGTTGATTTCCAGTACCACCAGGTCGGCGGTTTCGATGAGCTGCTTCTCCTCCACCAGGCCCAGGGAGAGCGACATGTAGCCGCGTTTATCCGGCGGGGTGGCAGTACCCCAGAACACATTCACCCGGCCGCCGGCTGCCAGTAATTTGACCGTGGCTGCCTGGTGCAGGTTGTTGGGAATATACGATGTGCGTCCCTGGGGATGGACCTTACGGTCGGGAGCGCCGTAGAACCAGTTCTGCACAAAGAAATGTCCGGCCATCTCCGGTTTGAGGATGAAATCATACTGGCGCAATGGCAGGCAAACCCAGACGGTGACATCTGCCAACCGGTCGCGATGATTGCTCAGTTCCGCCAGCAAGCCCGGCGGTTCGGAGGCAGCCATGGCCACCCCGATCGTCTGATGAGACTGGATCAGGCTGACCGCCTCAGGAATGGAAAGCAGTTTCTGGCGATATAGTTCTTGGGGATCCATTCCAACCGCTCCTTATCTGAATTTAGGGCATGATGAAGACGGAACCGGCCTGGTTGTAACCCACGCCTGATCCCACGAAGGCAACCATGTCGCCGGATTTTACCTTGCCCTGTTTGCGGGCATCATCAAAGCACATCGGCAGGCAGGCGGAGCCGGTGTAGCCCCACTTGTCCATGATCCAATGCGCCTTCTCAATCGGCAGGCCCAGCTTTTCCATCACCAGTTTGATGGTGTTCATGCGCACCTGGGTGAAGATGATCATATCCAGGTCACTCAGGGCAAAATGGCCGTTGGCTGCCAGCTCCTGCAAACGGGCCGGCCAGCCTTCATCGTTGACGGTGGCCGGGAAGGGCGTGATCAATTTCACCTTCGTCCGCCCGGCTTCCACCGAGGCGAGCGTGGCCGGTTCAAACGTTCCGCCGGAATAAATGCCCCAGTGCTTGTGATAGGAACCGTCCGCCGCGAAAGTGGAGGTGACGAAACCAGGCTTGTCTGCGCCTGTCAAAACGGCCGCCCCGGCGCCGTCTCCGTAGAAGAAGGACATCACGTCCTTTTCCAGGTCGGCCAGTTTGTGCATCATGTACGCCCCGATGACCAGGACGTATTTCATGTTTGGATTGGCGGCAATCAGGCCCGCCGCCAGGTTGAGCCCGGTTGGGAAGGAAGCGCAGGCGCAGCCGACATCAAAGGTGCCAGCCTTGACGGCGCCCAGTTTATGCTGCACCACCACGGAGGTGGCCGGGGTGATGTAATCCGGGCTGTCGGTCCCCAGGATGATCAAATCCACATCTTCGGGTTTAATCCCTGCATCTGCCAGGGCAGCTTTGCCGGCTTCCACGGCCAGGTCGGAGGTCGCCCAATCGTCTGGAGCATAAAAGCGGGTTTTGATCCCGCCGGAGGCTTCAAATTTACCCACCACGGGTCCAAACTTCTCCGCCAGGACGCTGTTGGGGACTTCAATGGGCGGCAGGTACATGCCGGTGCCGATAATCGTAGCGTAACGAGCCATCATTTACTCCTTCCTTGCGTCGGTGCGAATTATGATCCGATGACGATTCCGCCATCCGCGCTGATGGTGGCCCCGTGCACAAAGCTGGCTTCATCGCTGGCCAGCCACAGGTAGACATTGGCAATTTCCACCGGCTCGCCCAGGCGGCCGAGGGGGGTCCTGGCGCGCATGCCGGCCAACACTTCCTCGGGCATCTTGGCCACCATTTCCGTGGCGATAAAGCCGGGGCAGATTGCGTTAACCCGCACGCCAAAGCGGCCCAGTTCCCGCGCCCAAACCTTGGTCATGCCAATCACGCCGGCCTTGGTGGCCACGTAATTGGTCTGGCCGAGGTTGCCGTAGAGGCCAACCACCGAGGATGCGTTCAGAATGACACCCCGACCCTGCTTGATCATAAAGGGTGCCACTGCCTGAGCGCAGTTGAAGACGCCCTTCAGGTTGACATCCACCACCAGGTCAAAGGCGGTTTCTTCCATCTGCTTGACCAGTTGGCCGTCCTTCACTTTGACAAACATGGCGTCGCGGGTAATGCCGGCATTGTTGACCAGCACATCCACCGACCCAAACTTGGCTACCACATCTTCCACCCAGGCCTGCACTTCCGCCCGGTCCGTCACATTGACCTTATAAAACACCGCACCGTGGCCGATTTCTGCAATTGCCGCCTGGCCGACTTCCTCGTTCACATCACAAATGACAACCTTCGCTCCTTCTTCAGCGAAACGAATGGCTGTGGCCTTACCGATTCCGGCTGCTCCACCGGTGATGAGACAGACCTTATCCTGCAGACGCATGGCGAGACTCCTTTGGGCTTGCACGCCCGGTAAGAATAGTATGGAATTTTGATGACAGGCCGCCCTTGTTGATGGACGGCGGACATGAAGAGGGAAATGAAAACCGGAAGCAGGCAAATAGAACCTGCTAAGGATAGAATAGCATTCCCGGGTTGCAGCCAGGTTACAAAACGGTTACAGGATTATGAGAATTTTTCACACAGGAAAGGGATCAATGATGCACCAGGCGCGCCAACAGCATCTGCATATCCCCCGAAGGCTCAATCCCCAGGTTCTCCCGCAGTGCGGTGGCATAACGGTTGTAGATGTTTTGCACCTGCGGCCGGTTGCCCAGTTCACCATGGATTTCCATCAGCAGACGGTAGGCATTTTCATGGGTCGGATCCCGGCGCAGGATAGTCTGGCTGATTTGGATCGCATCCTCCCGCTTGCCGTCGGCCGCCAGCAGCACCGCCAGGCGGTCCGCCGCCGCCAGCCAGGTCCGCTCCAACCGCTCTCGTTCAGCCAGCGCCCATTCCTCATTGATGGAATCCGACAGGTATTTATCTGCAGCGAGCGCCAGCGCCTTGCGCAGCAGATCCGGTTTTTCAGCGGCTGACAGCCGTTCAAAATCATCCACATCCAGGCGGATCTGCGCCTGCGGATTCACCATGTAATAATTTTCCCGGCGCAGGACGAAGAACGACGGGCTGCCCTGCGGCCGGTCCGGGTCGAGGGCCTTGTTCATCGTACTCAGGGCGACTTTGAAATCCCGTACGGCTGTATCGCCGGGAGCATCCGGCCACAACAGGTCGCAGATCTGGTCCCGCCCCAGCCATTTGCCGCGGTGGATCAGGAGCAATTGGAATAGCTGGCGGGCCTTCTCGCGCTGCCATTCAGCCGGGCGAACCGGATCCGCTCCCCTCCAGGCGGTGAACGGCCCGAACATGCGCACCCACAGGGTGTACCCGGGATGCGAGTCCAGGTCCTCCAAGCCGACTTCGTGCAGCAGGTTGTGAATATAGCCCGGCTCGATTTCCCGGCGGCGGGCTTCCAGCAGGATAGGCCAGAAAGCCTGGCCATCCCGCAGCCCGAGCAGCGAGGGCCGGGTGAAGAGGTCCTGATAATTATTCTGACGGGCCACTGGCAGCAGGGCTGCAACATACTGCATCGCCGCATCCAAATCCCCGGTCCGCCAGGCATTCAGCGACTGCCACATCTGCACGGCCGTCCAGCCAAATGAATCACCCACCCGGATGAACTGGCCTGCGGCTTCTTCCAGAATGCTCCGGGCCTCATCCACTTCACCGGCCTGGACCAGGGCGGAGCCCAGGGCGGAGCGCACCAGGTTGCCCATCCAGATATCCCCGGCCTGGCGGGCGATTTCCAGACCCTGCTCGGCGTACTGGCGGGCAGAGATCAGGTCGCCGCAGTAACCGGTGGTCCGCGTCAGACCCCACAACGGCTCCACGTGGACGCGCATAACCCCAAAGGGGCGGCTTTTCTCAATGGCTTGTTCGTACATCGGGATGGCAGCGCGGCACATCCCCTCACCCCAGGGTTGGTCGTTGCCCATTTGCAGGGGATGGCCCAGGCGCATGTAGCCGACCGCTTCCACGAACTCCGAGTTGAGCCGCGCTCCGATGGCGATGCCCTCGCGGGCGGCGGCCTCGGCCGTGGCCACATCCCCCTGCAGGGAGGCAATCAACGAAAGCAGCAGCGAGGTCTCACGATGAAAACGCTGCGGACGGTTGCCCGAGAACAGGCGCTCCTGGGCGGCGCGCACTTCGAGGATCTTGCGGGCTTCAGCCAGCCGCCCGGTACGCAGCAGCGAGCGTGCTTCCAGGTACAGGTCGCCCGGGTCACTTTCCGCCCGCAGCAGGATGGCTTCATGATGCAGGGTTTCGGCCTGTTCCGGCCGGCCCAGGTTCAGGCGGTTTTCCGCCAGTTGATCCAGGATGGCAGCCGTTTCATGGCGGTACTCCTGCGGTTCCAGCAGGCGCAGGGCTTCCTCCAGCAGTGTATCCGCCTTCATCGGGCGGATGGTATCCAGGTAGACCTGGGCCTGGCCGCGCAAAGCCCTGGCACGGCCCAGGCGGTCGTTTTGCGAGAGAAACAACTCACTGGCCTGCTGGTACTGTTCCAGCGCGCCTTCAAAGTCATTCTTCAGGCGGAGAATATCCCCTCTGACCAGGTACAATGTTGGATGACTGTGCCAGGTGGAGTCGGGCAGCGGCGCCAGCCAACCCAGTAGGCTGTCAAAGCGGCCGATCTCCAGCAATCCCGGTCCGAGGCGTTCAATCCACTCCGCCACGCTGGAGTAATCGCCGGCCTGCAGCAGGTGATAAACGCACTCCTCCGGGTGATGGCCGTCAAAATAAGCGGCCGCGCGCAGGTGCAGGGCCTGGGCGCGGGCAGGATCCCGCTGTAGTTGGGCATGCAAGAAATCATGGAATAGGCGTTGATAGCGGTAGGTGCCATCCCCGACCTGCTCGGTGAAGAAACCCGTCTCGTACAGTCCGGCCAACAGGGCAGCACTTCCTCCGCCAGTCAGTGCATCACAGGCCGGCGCGGACATCTGGCGCAGCACGGCCGTCGTCAGCAGGAAGTTTTGGACGGCCTGCGGCTGGCGGGCCAGCACATCATTGGCCAGGTAATCAAACAAGTCCTCCAACGTATCCGGCGAATGATCCAGGGCATCCTCCAGGCCGGAAGCCAGCCCGCTTTGCAGGCTTTGCCAGAGCATCTGCAGGGCGATGGCCCAACCGCCGGTTTCCTCCACCAGGCGCTCGGCTTGCTCGTGCCGGATCGGCACGGCATAATATTCACGGAAGAGAGCTTCAATTTCCTCCACGGTGAAGGCCAGGTCTGCACTCTGGATGATGTGCATTTGCCCTTTCACCTTCCAGCGCTTCACGGCCGGCGTTGAGGGAATTTGGCGGGTAGCCAGCACCAGGCAAAAATTGGGCGGCCGGTAATCCACCAGTCGTTCCACCAGGCCTGCAATTTCCGGCACATCCATCACCAGGTGATAATCATCCAAAACCAGTACGGCCGGTCCATCCAGCCAGATGGTCAGCGAATTGATCAGCGGGGTCAGGGCGGCCATGGAAACCCGGCCGCCGCTTTCCTCCAGCGCCCGCAGCGCTGTTTCACCCAGGTTGTTTCCGCCCTGGTTGAAGGCCGAAAGCAGGTGTGCCAGGAATAGCAGCGGGTCCCGGTCCGGCTCGGTGATGGTGTACCAGTAAAAATTTTTGACCTTGCCGGCCAGCTCCGCCAGCAGGGTGGATTTTCCGTAACCCGTCCCGGCCTGGACCAGCACAACCGGGTAGTTGAAAACCGCCTGCAGACGTTCCAGCAGGCGCGGACGGGGCAGCAGCCCCTTGCGCCCGGCCTGGGGCGGGATCAACTGGCTGCGGATGACCAGGTCGCGGATGGACACGTTACCGAATCCCCATTAGCGCTTGATGACCAGGTTTGCCCGCGAGAGGCGGGCCACACCGCCGTTGGATGTTTTCACGCAACCTTGCAGGCTGAGGTATTGCAAGTTGGCCAACTTGCGCAGATGGCGCAGGCCGTCATCGGTGATGCGGTTGCAGAAGCTGAGATCCAACCAGATCAGGCGGGAAAATCCCTCCAACCAGGGCATGCCCTGGTTGCTGATATCGCAGGACGAGAGGTTCAGGTACTGCAGGTGATTCAGAACCGTGATTTTCTTGATGCCGTCATCCGTCACGCCGCGGTTTTCCGCCAGGTTGAGGAAAACCACCTGCTTCAACCCCTCCAGCTCGCGTACCAGGTCTCCCAGTTCAGCATCATCTTTCAAGCGGGCGCGCACCTGGATTTCTTCACCCTCGGGGAAATGGATGATCCCCGGACCGCGGTCCAGTTCAAACCAGGTATCATCCCGCCCACCCTTCGGACGGTGATACACCCGGACATCCATCTCCGTGGATAGTTTTTCGCTCATTCACCCTCCGGTGTGGGCTGCAGGGCTTTCCGGCTGAGCAGGATCCAGATGGTGACCGCCAGGAAGCCCAACCCGCCGATCAGGCCGGTGGGAGCCGGACCCAGCAGGGGGTTGATATCCGCCGCCAGGAACAGGTAGCTGATGGCTGCAATTCCATTTACTGCGCCGTGTCCAACGACCGCCGGCCAAACCGAACCGGCCCGCAGGGTCGTCCAGCTTAACAGGGCGGCCAGGCAGATGCAAACCACGACCATCATCAACATGCCCAGCCAGGGTGCACCGGGATAATCCAGACCGTAGTTATGCCCCATGGCAATCACCGGCCAGTGCCAGACGCCCCAGATGACGCCGGAGATCAGAACGGCCTTGCGCCCGCCCAGCGGCATCAGCTTGGGCAGCAGGTAACCCCGCCAGCCGAACTCCTCGCCAAAAGTGAAGAGACCGTTCAGGAGCGGAGAAAGCAGCATCGCCTGGACGAACTGGATCAGCGCCAGCACCATCATCGGGTATGGCATGGGAGTGTTGCCGTAGGCGGCCGCCACCTGGGCGGCATAATTCTTCATTTGCGGATCGAAATATTTCGGGAAAATCAGGAAGAAGATCACTCCGCCGATCACGGTCAGAATGCCCGGCAGGAACCAGGCCGCCAGCCAGTACTTCCATCCGGATTTGAACTTCGGACGCAGGGAGAGGTGACCCCAGCCCTCTTTTGTAATCAAACGGGTGAAAACATTGGCCAGGGCCGGGGCAAACATGTAGCCAAACGCCAACACAAAGAATGCCAGCGTGTAATTGGTGAAGGGAATGATGACCGGTGAATTGGCCAGGCCGCCGTTCAGGGCCAGCACCAGCGCCCAGGCCCAGGCAATGCCAAAGGCGAAAGCCAGGTAAATCAAGATACGTTTGAGATCAATTTTGTTTTCCATGGGGTTTATCCTCGTGGTTGATTATAATAGCATTGTAGATTTCACACCTTCGCTTTAAGGATGCATCCATGCCAAGAGCCGATTTTCTCTTCCCGCCGGGATTCCTGTGGGGCTGCGCCACCGCCTCCCACCAGGTGGAGGGCCGCAACACCAACAACGACTGGTATGCCTGGGAACAACTGCCCGGCAAGATCAAGGACGGCAGCAACTCACTCCAGGCGGATGAATGGTGGAGCGGGCGCTGGAAGGAGGATTTTGACCGCGCTGCCGAGGCCGGTCAAAATGCCCATCGGCTCTCGATCGAATGGAGCCGCATCCAGCCCACCCCGGACCGCTGGGACGAGGATGCCCTGGACCAGTACCGCCAGATCATCCGCGGCCTGGTCCAGCGCGGTCTGACCCCGCTGGTCACCCTGCACCATTTCACCAATCCCCTCTGGATGGCCGAGAAGGGCGGCTGGGAAAACGATGACGCCCCGCAGTGGTTTGTCGCCTACGTGCGCCGGGTGGTGGAAGCGCTCAAGGAATATGTCACCCTGTGGTGCACCATCAATGAGCCGAATATCTACGTCGCCTTCGGCTACATGGATGGAGCCTGGCCGCCAGGCAAAAATGACAATGCTGCCGCATTCAAGGTGATGGCCAACCTGTTGCGCGGGCATGCCCTGGCCTATAAGATCATTCATGAGATCCAACCCGCCGCCCGGGTGGGCGTGGCGCACCATTACCGCCCCTTCAAACCGGCCCGGCCGGGTTTTCCACCAGACCGCTGGATGACCAACCTGATGGAGCATCACTTCAACCGCTCCTTCGCCGATGCCATCCAGACCGGAAAACTCACCTTTGCCCTGCAAAGCGCTCGCATCCCCGAAGCCTTGAATACTCAGGATTTCATCGGTCTGAATTATTACTCCTACGAGGAAATCCGTTTCGTTATTGACCCCAAGGCCCTGTTCATGCGGCGCGATTTCCCACAAAACGTGGAGAAGAGCGGCGACGGCATGAATGCCAACCAGCCGGATGGCATCTTCAATTCTCTCAAGTGGGCCAGGCGTTACGGCTTGCCCATCTTGATCACCGAAAACGGCATCGACGACACCCGCGACTCCATGCGGCCGCGCTACCTGGTCAGTCACCTGCACCAGGTCTGGCGGGCGGTCAATTTCAACTGGCAGATCAAGGGCTTCTTCCATTGGAGCCTGGTGGACAACTTCGAATGGGCCATGGGTTATACCACCCGCTTCGGCCTGTGGGGTCTGGACCTGGAAACCCGCGCCCGCATCCGCCGGCGCAGCGCAGACCTATACGAACGCATCTGCAAGGAGAACCGCATCTCCTACGACCTGGTCAGCGAATTCACCCCGGAATTGCTGCCGGTGATTTACCCCGGATAAGCCATGGCCTCCCCCCGCACCCACCTGGATACCCTGCACGGCCGCCTGGATTTCCCGGTCTATCTGCCGGATGCCACCTACGGCGTTGTACGCGCCGTGGACGCGGCTGACCTGCGTGCCTGCCAGGTGCGGGCGCTGGTGATGAACACCTTCCACCTGATGCAGAAACCCGGCTCCAGCACCATTGGATCCCTGGGTGGGCTGCACAAAATGTCCGGCTGGGAGGGTCCCATCGTGACCGATTCAGGCGGCTTCCAGGCCTACTCGCTCATCCGCCAGAACCCCAAGTTCGGCAGCCTGACTGAAAAAGGTCTGAATTTTCAACCCGAGGGCGCTGAGCGCAAGTTCCTGCTCACCCCGGAGAAAAGCATCCAACTCCAGTTCAGCTACGGCTCCGATATCCTCGTCTGCCTGGATGACTGCACCCATGTGGATGCCTCGCTGCAGGAGCAGCGCCTGTCCGTCCGGCGCACGGTGGACTGGGCCAAACGCTGCAAGACCGAATTTGAACGCCTGGTGCAGCAGAAGAAATTGGATGATTCCGCCCGACCCCGCCTGTTCGGCGTGGTGCAGGGCGGCGGCTACCCGGACCTGCGCAAGGAGTGCGCCGACCGTCTGCTGGAGATCGGCTTTGACGGTTACGGCTTCGGCGGCTGGCCGCTGGATGCCGACAACAACCTGCTGACCGATATCCTCGGCCTGACCCGC
Organism: uncultured Anaerolineaceae bacterium; assembly: GCA_964405455.1. GTDB lineage: Bacteria > Chloroflexota > Anaerolineae > Anaerolineales > Anaerolineaceae > CALESS01. The sequence goes on from CAYOOA010000002.1 coordinate 103,908, forward strand.
GAACTGATCCCACCCCAGTTCCCGATGCACGCCCTGGGCGTCGGCCATCCGCAAAACGTGGCCGCATGCTTCCGCCTGGGGTACGATATGTACGACAGCGCCATGCCCACCCGGGATGCCCGCCACGGGCGGCTGTATGCCCTGCCCCGCGCAGATGCCCCGCTGAGCGGGAACTGGCTTAAGTTTATTTACATCAACGATGAAAAGCACGTCAAGGCCGATTTGCCCATCTCCCCCGGCTGCGACTGCCCGGTCTGCGCGCATTACTCCATCGGTTACCTGCACCACCTGTTCAAGCTGAACGAAACCCTTTTCCAGCGCTTCGCCACGCTGCATAACGTCCGCTTCATGACTCGCCTGACGGAGCGTCTAAAGGCGGAAGGTTGATCCCATGCTGCTGGAGGAATTGATCACCGCCGTGACCGCCAACCCGGCTTATGCCGGGATTGCCCCATCCCTGGTACGTCGGGTAAGCGCCGCGGAGCTCGCCAAGGGACGTTCCAGCCGGGAAACGGTTAAGGCCGTCCGCTCCAAACTGCACCAGGTGGCCGGCGCCTACCAGGAAAAGGGCATGGATTTTCAGCGCTGGCGCAAAGAACTAGGCAATTTGCCTGTGGAAAAGCCTGAGACGGCTATGCGCATGTTTTGCCAGAGTGTTATGAAAACCCATGCCTCCACCCGCGAACGCCTGCCCATCCTGGCGGATTTCTACACCCGCATCTTCGCCGCCCTGCCGCCCATCCATTCCGTCCTCGACCTGGCCTGCGGACTCAACCCGCTGGCCATTCCCTGGATGCCGCTGGCACCGGGCGCGGCTTATTTCGCCGGGGATGTCTACTCCGCCCTGGTGGATTTTCTGGATGAGTATTTAGATCAGATTTCCATGCCCGGCGACGCCTTCCTGTGCGACCTGACCGAGGACATCCCGCAACAGCAAGTTGACCTGGCTCTCGTCCTGAAAACCCTGCCCGTGCTGGAGCAGTTGGACAGGGATCTACCTGCCCGCCTGCTGGATACTTTGAACGCCAAAAACATCCTGGTCAGCTACCCGGCCCACTCTCTCGGCGGGCGATCAAAGGGCATGGTGGCCAACTATGCCGCCCGTTTTGAGAGCCTGGTGCAGGGTAAAAGCTGGCAGGTCCAGCGTTTCGACTTTCCCGGCGAACTGGCCTTTTTGATCCGCAAATGAACGACCTGGTGCAGACCTTTATCGCTGAAATCCGCCAAAGCCGCAAGTACCGCGGCCTGGATTTGCCTGATGCGACTCTACGCGACCTGGTCGAGCAGGAGCTCGGCCGGCATAAGTCCGACCGCCAGGCCCTACAGGCCGCCCGCGAGCGGTTGCACAACCTGGTTGCGCCCTACCTGGGCGACCCGGACTACCCGGCCGCCGCCACCGAACTGGATGACGCTTTTGCCACCGGGGACCCTGATACGATCAAGGCAGCCTGCGCTGAATTGCTTAAATCCCACGCCTCCACCCGCGAACGGCTTGCGACCCTGGCCGAGTTTTACACTACCCTATTCGCCGTCACCGGCCAGCCCGGCTCAATTCTTGACCTGGCCTGCGGGCTGAATCCGCTGGCTTTCCCCTGGATGGGGCTGCCGCTGACCACCCGCTACCATGCCTATGATTTGCACCAGCCGCGGGTGGAACTGCTAAACCATTACTTCCGCTTGCAGGGGTTGGCGGAGTTGGCCGAGCACGCGGATATCCTGGTCAACCCGCCGACAATCAAAGCTGATGTCGCCTTTTTCTTCAAGGAAGCCCACCGCTTTGAGCAGCGCCGCCGCGGCTGCAACCGCGAATTCTGGCTGGCCTTGAATGTGAACTGGCTGGTGGTAACGTTGCCGGCCAGCAGTCTTACCGGGCGGCACGACCTGGCCGTCGGCCACCGCAAACTGGTCGCCGAAACCCTGGCCGGGCTGGATTGGCCGGTCAGCGAACAGCAGGTCGGCAACGAGCTGATCTTTTTCATCCATAAGGGAGCCGGATGAAGCGAAAGAAGAACACCCAACCAGCCACCGCGCCGGCCAACCCGCTGGAAGACAGCCTGGGGCGCTTCCTGCCCCTGCTGCCCCCCGCCGACCAGGCAGCCCTGTTGGAGGACTTGCAGGTTCCGCTGCGCCAGTCGCTGCGCGTCAACCCTCATAAAACCCAGCCCGGCGCGATCCACGATTGGGCCGCCCGTTACGGCTGGACGGTGGAGCCCATCCCCTACTGTTCAACCGGCTGGCGGGTGGAGCCTACAGCGGGAGGTACGCTGCCCAGCGGGACAATCGAGCACCGCCTGGGACAGTTTTATATCCAGGATGCCGCTTCGATGCTGCCGGTGGAATTGTTTGAGGGACTGCAAGAAACGGATCACCCCCTGATCCTTGACCTGGCCGCCTCGCCCGGCGGCAAGACCACCCACCTGGCCGCCCTCAGCGGTGAGCGCGGCCTGGTGCTGGCCAATGACTCTTCCGCCGACCGCATCACTGCCCTGCGGCTGGTGCTGCAAAGCTGGGGAGCGCCCAATACCGCCGTGGCCCAATTCCCCGGTGAGCGCTTCGGGCAGTGGTTCCCGGAAACTTTCGACTTCGTCCTGCTGGATGCGCCCTGCTCCATGCAGGGGCTGCGTGCCACGGAGGCTCACCCCCTGCGTCCCATCACCCCCCGCGAGCAGAACTCCCTGGCGCGCCGCCAGACTCAACTGCTCGAATCCGCCTTGCGGGCGGTCAAGATCGGCGGACAGGTGGTTTATTCCACCTGCACCCTCTCGCCAGAAGAAGACGAGGGCGTGCTGGATACGCTGCTCCGACGCCATCCCGGCGCCTTCGAGATTGCCGAATTGCATTTGCCAGTCCCTGCCCCCGGTTTGAGGGAGGCAGAGGGGTTCCAGTTTGATGCGCAGGTGCAAAAGGCCGCCCGGCTGTGGCCGCACCTGTACCACACGGCCGGATTCTTTGCCGCCCTGCTGCGCAAAGTGGCGGAGCTACCGACCGAAACCATGCAGCCGCCTTTCCGCCCGCTGGAGCGGGCCGGCTTCGTACCCCTCGAACGCAAGGAGTTCCTGGAGCTGGCTGCGGGCATGCGGCAGGATTACAGCCTGGATCTACCTGCCCTGCTGGAAGGACACGACCTGGCTCTCCACCGCCGCAATCGCCTGATCTTCGCTTTCCCGGGTCTGTTCCTCAGCCGCTTCATGGACCTGCCCGTCCAGGCTGCCGGATTATTATTCACTGAGCAGACACCGGAAGGTTTGCTGCCGTCCAACGAGTTTGTTAACCGCTTCTGGCCGGAATTCAAATCCAACCGGGTTGTGCTGCCGCAGGATTTGCTGTCCGCCTGGCTGCGCGGCGAAGATGTCACCCTGGATGGCGGTGTTGCATCCGGAAAAATGGCGGTTGTAATGGATGAAACGGGTCGTTACCTTGGCCGCGGCCGGGCTGCTCCGGGCAAGATCAGGAATATTGGCCGCAAATAGCCCACAAAAAGCAGGATGGGTGGAGAAATTTCCGACTCATCCTGCTTTTTCTTTTCGTATACTGGTTTTGGATTATCGGCTGACCATCAGGTTGACACCGATCTGCTGGCAATACTGCTGGATGGCATCAATGATCTCCACCGGCGGTTTGGCCAGGATGCCGGGAGCCAGAAAATCATCCATCCAATAGACATTCTCAGCCTTCGGCAGGCGCGCCAGTAAGCCTTGCAAATTCTCCGTACCGGCAACCGTTAGCTTCACCCAGCCGTCCCGCGTCTGCACATCCCCCTTGGACATGACTTCTTCCAGAGTCTTGTTGCGGTTCGTGCCGGTGATCAAAGTGAAATTCCAGACCTTGTCCACCTGCCAGGAGTAAAGCTCATAGCCCTTCATCGAGGTCGGAAGCTGCCCGGCCGGCGTGGGCGAAGGAGTCAATTCCATGCCGCTGGTCGGGTTGAGCTGCCCGGTCGCCGGGTCGAGAGACCAATAGGATTGGGTCACATCGGAAAAGACCAATTTTCCCTCCACATCCCCGGCATAACCGACCAATTGGGGTGAATTGACATCTCCCTGGAAAATCTTCTGAACCGCACCGGATGCCATATCAATCTGAAGGATGGAGGGGATCCCCAACGGGAAACACTCCGACGTGTTTTGGACAGCGATGATGGATTGACCATTGGTCGTCCAACCCAACTGCAGGGTGGCATCTTCCGGGAAGATACCCGTGTAACGGATGGGTTCATATCCATCCAACGGCCATAAAACCAGGTCTTGCATATCGCGCCAGGCCAGCAATTGACCGTCCGGTGCCAGCGGGCCGTAGCCGGGCAGGGGGGTTGTCTTGCCTGTCTCGGTGTCCAGTTGAAAAATCGTTTTATAGGTATCCGAAAAACATTCGCTGCCATCCGGAATGACAATAAAGGTGTAATAGAAATAGCGGCTGTTGGAGGACCAATCCAGCATGCCGTAATAGCCCATGCCCAGGCCGCAGCGCCCGGCCTCCCGGGAGATTAAGAACTTTTCCTGGCCGTTCGCATCCAGCACCCGCAAACGCTCATAGAAAACCGTGTCCTGCAGCGG
>CAYOOA010000003.1:0-8152 GCA_964405455.1 uncultured Anaerolineaceae bacterium
GGGGGCACTAAAATCGCCTAAAAAGGCGATTTTTGATTTATTAGCCCTTTCAATCCCGTTGAGGGACCTGGCTTCAACCGGGGGTCGGGTCCCCGTCCCTCAAGGGAGGCTGCGCACTGGGGGCATTACACAAAGCATCCTTTAGGGTGCTATTTTTTATTTAAATCATATATCACCCTTGACTTGGAGTTGACTCCAGGTGTTACACTATTATTATCGAAAGGAGTAGATACTATGAAATTTTCAGCTCTCGGACGTACCGGCCTGAAGGTCAGCCGACTTTGCCTGGGCACAATGAACTTTGGTCCACAGACCAGCGAGGATGACAGTATTGCCATCATGGATGTAGCCCTGGAACATGGGATTAACTTCTTCGATACCGCCAACGCTTATGGCGTCTATACCGCCAGCGGTGATACCTCTCATCTTCACCTGGGTCTCACCGAAGAGATCATCGGACGCTGGTTGGTACAAGACGGAAGGCGGGACCGGGTTGTTCTGGCAACCAAGGTGTATGTCAAAATGGGAGAGGGCGTAAATGATCAGGGCTTGTCGGCGTACCATATCCGCAAGGCTTGCGAAGATAGCTTGCGGCGCTTGCAGACAGACCATATCGACCTATACCAGATGCACCACATTGAGCGTTCGACCCCCTGGGACGAAATCTGGCAGGCGATGGAGCAGCTGGTTCGTGAGGGTAAAGTGATCTACGTCGGCAGCAGCAATTTTGCCGGATGGGATATTGCCACTGCGCAATGCACCGCCAGGGAACGCCACTTCATGGGCATTGTATCTGAGCAAAGCCATTATAATCTGGCTGCGCGTACAGTCGAGTTGGAGGTTATCCCGGCTTGCCGGCATTATGGCGTGGGTCTTGTTCCCTATAGCCCACTCGCTGGTGGTCTGTTGGGTGGAGCGTTGCGTAAGGCGATTGAGGGGCGTCGGGCAGGGGGAAACCAGGCTAGGCAGATTGAGCGATATCGTCCGCAACTGGAGGCTTACGAGACGCTCTGCCAGGAGCTTGGCGAAGCACCATCCGATGTCGCGCTTGCCTGGTTACTGCATAATCCGGTCGTTACGGCTCCCATCATTGGGCCGCGCACCGTAGAGCAGATGATGAGCAACCTGCGTGCCCTGGAAATATCTCTCTCAGCCGAGACGATGAAGCGCCTGGATGATATCTGGCCTGGTCCCGGCGGCGAAGCACCAAACGCTTATGCCTGGTAAGAAAGACACTGTGAGTGTGGGCTACCGGTATTTACGATGAATCTCATACCCCCATCCCCCTATCAGGCGTCAGGATCGGCAAGCTTCCCGAAGGCAGCTTGCTCTGGAATATCAACAATAACAAGGAGAAAATGATGCAAATCATAAAATTAAACAATGGTGTTGAAATGCCCATCCTCGGTTATGGTGTGTTTCAGATCAGTGATGCCGAAGAATGCGAACGGAGTGTTTACGAAGCCCTCCGGACTGGCTACCGTCTGATCGACACTGCAGCTTCATATGACAATGAAGAAGCGGTCGGTAAAGCGATCAAACGAAGTGGTGTGGAAAGAGCAGACCTGTTTGTTACTACCAAGCTGTGGATTCAGGATGCAGGGTATGAAAGCGCCAGAAAGGCGTTTGAACGATCCATGCGGCGATTGCAACTCGATTATCTGGATCTATACCTGATCCACCAGCCCTACGGAGATGTACACGGTGCCTGGCGCGCGATGGAGGAATTGTATCGAGAACACCGGATCCGTGCCATCGGGCTCAGCAATTTCCAGCCTGATAGAGTGATGGATATGATCGTTCATCACCAGGTTGTGCCGGCAGTGAACCAAATCGAAACCCATCCGTTCAACCAACAGATTGAAACCCAAAGGTTCTTGCAGGAGAACGGGGTGCAAATTGAATCCTGGGGGCCGTTTGCGGAAGGCAAACATAATATTTTCAAGAATGAGCTGCTAGTCTCACTCGCTGGAAAATACAAGAAAACGGTGGCGCAGATCATCCTCCGCTGGCTGACCCAACGCGGCGTCGTGGCGATTCCCAAATCCGTGCGTAAGGAACGGATGGAGGAAAATATCAATGTGTTCGATATAGAACTCAGCCCCGAAGACATGGCTGCGATTGCAACGCTGGACACGAAAACGAGCAGCTTCTTCGATCATCGCGATCCGAATATGGTGAAACTCTTAAGTCAGGCAAAACGCAATACCTGAGGCCAGGAAGTGCCCGCAGTCCTAGGGTAATTGAAAATCTCAACGTTTTGATGATGTGGTTAAATTGGAGGTGTCATATGGCAGCTAAAAAAGTAACGGCTGGTAGAGATAACCTGGGCGACTTTGCCCCCAAGTTTGCCGAATTAAACGATGACGTGCTCTTTGGCGAGGTCTGGGCGCGTGAGGATCAGCTCTCTGCCAGGGACCGCAGCATGATAACCGTTTCAGCACTCATGGCAATGGGCATTTTGGACCAGTCTTTCAAATCGCATTTAATCAGGGCCAAGGAGAATGGGATCACCAAAGAAGAGATCGTAGAGGTGATCACACACCTGGCCTTCTACACCGGCTGGCCAAAAGCTTGGGCGGCATTTTACATGGCAAAAGAGATATTTGGCGAGTAAGCAGGTGAACCAGTGCGCCTGCAGAGAGCGGGATCACTTGATGTAGATCCCGCTGAATGTCAAACGTTTTTATTTCCTCTTCATACCCAAGACATGGTAACGCAGGGAACCTTCGTGGGGACACATAAAAATCGCCTGATCAAGGCGATTTTTTCTTTCTTTCAATATCTCACCAGGGTTTAGAAAGCCCTCAGGTACTGTCCCGGGATGGAATTGGGCTGTTGTAACTCTTGGGCTGCCTGCAAAGGCCAGTAAGGATTGCGCAGGGATGCGCGACCGACCAGGACTAGGTCTGCTTTTTCAGCCTGGATGATCTCTTCCGCCTGCTGCGGGGTTGTGATCAACCCGACGGCAGCCGTGGCAATTCCAACTTCGCGCCGGATGGTTTCGGCAAAGGGTACCTGGTATCCCGGGCCGGTAACGCCGGGCGGGGTGGCGATATTTCCGCCGGAGGAACAATCCACCAGGTCCACCCCGGTCTCTTTCAAACGGTGAGCCAGGTTGACTGAATCGGCCAGGTTCCAGCCGTTATCCACCCAATCGGTGCAGGAAAGGCGTACTGCCAGCGGTAGATGCTCCGGCCAGACCTGGCGTACTTGGGCAGTTGTCTCCAGCAGGAAGCGGGTGCGGTTCTCGAAGCTGCCGCCGTAGGCATCAGAACGCTGGTTGGAGAGCGGCGAATAAAAGCTGTGCAAAAGGTAGCCGTGAGCGCCGTGGATTTCCACGAATTCAAATCCGGCAGCCAGGGCACGCCGGGCTGCGGCGGAAAAGGCAGCCTGGATGACGAGAATCTCCTCCACACTTAACTCATGGGGGAGGGGATAGCCATTACTGAATGGTAGCGGGCTGGGGGCAACCGTTTGCCAGCCGTGCGGATCATCCGCCAGGATGGGACCGCTGGCAGGTGCGCCCCACGGGCGGTGGGTACTGGCCTTTCGGCCGGCGTGGCCGAGTTGGATACCGGGAACTGCGCCTTGTTCCTTAAGAAAGCGGACGATGCGAGCCAGTGGTTCGATTTGATCATCATCCCAGAGGCCAAGGTCATTGGGCGTGATGCGTCCCCGCGGTTCAACGGCGGTGGCTTCCACGATGATTAACCCGGCTCCACCGACGGCATGAGCGCCGTAATGAACTTGATGCCAATCATTGGCAAATCCATCCCCGGCGGAATACTGGCACATGGGTGGCATGCCAACCCGATTGCGCAACATCACTCCACGCAGGTTGAAAGGATCAAAGAGATGGGGCATGGTTTCTCCAAAAATTTGTTGATTGCTGAGTATTTATCCAAACCGGCCCTGGATGTAATCCTGGGTTTTGGGGTTGGAGGCATTGACGAACATCCGGCTGCCGAGTCCGTATTCAATTAACTCCCCCTGCAGGAAGAAGGCAGCATGATCCGCTGTGCGGGCGGCTTGCTGCACGGAATGGGGCACCAGGATAATGGTGTAATTTTGCTTGAGCTCCTGGAGTGAATTTTCTACTTTAGCTGTGGAAATTGGATCCAGACCGGAGGTCGGTTCATCCAGCAGGATGACTTCCGGCTCCAACGCCAGGCTGCGAGCGATGCACAGGCGCTGCTGCTGTCCGCCGGAAAGGGCCACCGCTGGATTGTCCAGGCGGTCACGCACCTCCTCCCAGAGGGCGGCCTTTTTCAGGCTGCTTTCCACGGCTTCCTCCAGGCGGGTTGAGTCCTTGATGCCGGACAGCCGCAGGCCGTAGGTGAGATTTTCGCGGATGGACATAGGCAGTACTATCGGGCGGGCAAAAACCATGCCAACCCGCCGGCGCAGGTTGATCAGGTCAATTCCGGGTGCCAGGAGGTCCTGGCTGGAGCCATCCCGGGCAAGGAGGGTCACCTGACCATGAACATCTTTCACATCCGCCAGGTCGTTCAAACGGTTAAGCACCCGCAGCAGGGTGGATTTACCACCGCCGGCCGGGCCGAACAAGACCGTAATCTCATTGGCGGGAATGCGCATGGAGATGTTTTTGAGCGACTCATTGCCGTCTGAATAACGCAGGAAGAGATTTTCGATGATGAATTTGTCCATCTTTACCTCTACCATTGGCGGCGGGCCCGCGCGCGTGAGCGGATGATGGTTGCAGCAATGTTCATCCCCAGGATGATGATTAATAACACCAGTGCCGTGCCGTATTGAATCTCCACTGGCATGCCAGGCACCTGGGTCGAAACCACGTAGAGATGATAGGGCAGGGCCATGGTGGCATCCATGGGGGAAGCCGGTAATTTGGGCAGGAAGAATGCAGCGCCGGTGAACAGGATGGGAGCAGTTTCACCGGCTGCTCGTTCCAATCCCAGGATGATGCCGGTCAGGATGCCGGGCAGGGATTGCGGCAGGACAATCTTCCGGATGGTTTGCCAGCGGGTTGCACCGAGAGAGATGCTCACCACGCGGAAGGATTGCGGCACCGTGCGCAGGGCTTCTTCGGCCGTGCTGATGATGACCGGCATGGTCATGATCCCCAGGGTTAATGAGGCTGCCAGGATGCTGGTGCCGAGCTTGAAAAAGAGTACAAAAATACCCAGGCCGAACAGACCGTAGACGATTGAAGGAATGCCGGCCAGGTTGATGATGGAGATGCGGATGATGCGGGTGAACAGGTTTTCACGGGCGTATTCAGCCAGGTAGATCGCCGCGGCAATTCCAAGCGGAACCACGAAAAGGGTGGTGAAGAAGGTCAAGTAGACTGTTCCCAGGATGGCCGGGAAAATTCCCCCGGCCCGCATGCCCTGGCTGGGAAAGGCGGTCAGAAATTCCCAGGAGATGGCGGGCAGACCTTGTTTGAAGATCAACAGAACGATGAAAAAGATAGGGGTTACCGTCAGCAGCGCAATCAGGGTCAACCCGGCAAAACCGACAGCCTGGATAACTTTGCGGCGGGTTGAAAAGGAGAAACGTGGTTTGGTGGAGTTCATATTGGCTGACCTCTTCCTCACGACAGGATCCGCTCGCCGCGTGAACGCTGTTTGAAGACGACGGCGGAAGCAATCAAGTTCACCGTCAGGGAGATGAGGAAAAGAATGATCCCAATAAAGAAGAGGACGTGATAATGGCTGCTGCCGACCGCAACCTCGCCCATTTCTGCAGCAATGGTGGCTGTCATGGTGCGGACCGGTGCCAATAATGCGCCCAGACTGGCTGGCAGTACAGCGGCGTTACCGGTAACCATCATCACAGTCATGGTCTCGCCGATGGAACGGCCCAGGCCGAGCATGATGGCTGTGATCACACCGCTCCGGGCGGCCGGGAGGGTGACACGCCAGATGGTCTGCCAGCGGTTGGCGCCTATGGCAAGCGAGGCATCCCGGTAGGAGCGCGGCACGGCATCCAGGGCATCTTCGGCGATGGAGACGATTGTTGGGATGGAGATCAGGCCCAACAGGATGGAACCGGCCAGGGCTGTCAGGCCGGTGGGCAGGTTTAGCAAGGTGCGCAGGCGCGGAGCAACAGCCAACATGCCAATGAAGCCCAATACCACGGAGGGAATCCCGGCCATTACTTCGATAAAAGGCTTGAGCACCTCGCGTGCCCAGCGTGGGGCTACCTCGGCAATATAAATTGCCGTGCCCAAGCCGAGGGGAACGGCCACCAGGGCTGCCCCGATGGTCACTAGCAGCGTGCCGCCGATCAGGGGCAGCAGGCCGAAATAATTTTCAATTGGATACCAGCGGATGCTGAGTAGATTGGTTAGCGAAACATCCTTTAGCGCCGGCAGCCCTTCCTTGAGGAGAAACAGGAAGATCAGGGTGACAAACAGGATGGCGGATACCCCGGCCACCTGGATGGCAGCCGTGATTAGAGTTTCTGCAAGGGAGAGTTGCCGTTGCGATCGATTCATCCGCTTCCTATGGAGTGGAGATCGGGACAAAGCCCAGTTCGGTGACGATCTTTTGTGCATCCGAGGAAAGGATCCAATTCAGGTAATCCTTCTCAACCTGGGTGGGTTGGCCCGCCGTGTACATGTAAAGGTCGCGGGCGATCGGGTAGGTCTTGTCGTTGACAGTGGCAGCGGAAGGGAGAATGTATGCTTCCCCGGGATTGCGGGCAATCGCCACCACCTTGACTTGCGGGATGACATACCCCAGGCCGTCATAGCCGATGGCGTTTGGATTATCACGCACTTCGGTGGTAATGCCCTCGGAAGAGGGCAGCATCAAGGTGTCGGGGGAAAAGAGGGTCTTGTTGTCCTTTTTCCCAAGACGCAATACAGTTTCAAGAAAATAAACATGGGTACCGGAATTGGTCTCGCGCGAAAGTCGGACGATGGGACGGTCATCTCCGCCTACTTCATTCCAGTTGTTGATTTCACCGCTATAAATGGCTGAAATTTGCTCCAGGGTCAACTGGTGGACCGGGTTGGCCGGGTTGACGATGACAGCGATGGCATCCCGGGCAACGATGAATTCTACCGGTTCAACCCCGGTTGCCTCAACAGCAGCCACCTCCTCGGGCTTGATCGCCCGCGAGGCATTGGCGATATCCGTGGTTTTGTTGACCAGGGCGGTGATGCCTGTGCCTGACCCTCCGCCTGTTACAGAGATAAGCACGTCCGGCCGGACATTTTTATAGGCCTCCGCCCAGGCCAGGGCCAGGTTCACCATCGTATCAGACCCTTTATTCTGGATGGTAAGCATCTGTCCGGAAGACTGATTGCTGTCTTTTCCGGGTGTGCAGGCTCCGCACAGGAGGGCGACGATGATAAGAATCCCCAGAAAATTCCGGATACCGCACATAGTGCAATTATAGTTTTCTTTGAAAGTCTAAACAAGGACAAATGGCCGGGTATCAACCGACAAACGGACCAGTTTGATGTTAAAATGAGGGTATGACCGCTGGACCCAAACCCATTTTGCAGGCTCAAAACCTGGATTTTTATTACGGCTCATTTAAAGCCTTGCAGGGTATTAATATGGAAATCCTGCCCCAAAAGGTGACCGCCATGATCGGCCCCTCTGGTTGTGGAAAGTCAACTTTTCTGCGTTGCTTGAACCGGATGAATGATACGATCCGCGGGTCACGGGTGGAAGGCCGTATCCTCCTGGATGGACGCGATATTTATTCGGCTGAGATGGATGTCACTGATCTTCGCCAGCGGGTGGGCATGGTTTTCCAGAAGCCCAATCCCTTTCCTCAATCCATTTTTAATAATGTGGCTTACGGTCCGCGGGTGCTGGGTTCGATTAAACAGCGCTCGGATTTGGATGGGATCATCGAAACCAGCCTGCGCCAGGCAGCTTTGTGGGATGAGGTCAAGGATAAGCTGGGTGGGAGCGCCATGGATTTATCCCTGGGTCAGCAGCAGCGCCTGTGCATCGCCCGGGTTCTGGCAGTCCAGCCGGAAGTCATCCTGATGGATGAACCCTGCTCGGCCCTCGATCCGATCGCCACCAGCCATGTGGAAGAATTGATGATCAAACTGGCAGACAAATACACCATCGTGATCGTGACCCATAACATGCAGCAGGCTGCCCGGGTTTCGCATTACACCGGCTTTTTCTGGTTGGGTGAA
>CAYOOA010000003.1:8252-98376 GCA_964405455.1 uncultured Anaerolineaceae bacterium
CGCCTGAACAGTGCTTGAGCGGCTGCAGGCTTACCTCCAGCGGGCTATCTGTGATGTTGTAGCCGCGAACCAGCCAGCCCGAACCATCCTCGGCCTCCTTAACCGCGCTGAGGACAAATTCAGCCGGTGTATGGGATACGAAGGAGCCCTGGGCCGGGAGCTCGCCTGGATGCATCCGTTCCGGGACGGCACGCAGCGGGGTAGAAAATGCGTAGGCTTGCTGGAAGGCGCTCCGCCAATCCCCGGCATGCGGAATGATCGAATAATCAAAGGTCCATTTGCCCATCATCTGTGCGCCTGGCGTTTCCATTCCCGGTCCGGCGTGGCCGCGGCGGACCGGCATATCATCCCTGGAAAGCCAGCCCACGCAGCGCAGCAGGGTGAGGGCCGTTTCAGTTCCTGAGGAGGTCTTCAGCACTTCCACCTCCGGCAGGCCGCGATTGGCGATCATCAAACCAGCCTGACCGTTGGAAACATCCGTGAAAGCGCGTTGATGCGTTTCAGGCCGGGGATCTTCCACCCAGTCCGGTCCTTTTTGGGGAACTCCGAGCGGGCGGCGGACCACCTGGAAGTGCCCGTCGTAATCGGCGGTTGCAACCTGGAAGGGAGCCGGGAAGTGAACGCGCAAGCGGTGATCTTCGGCCTGGTTCTCCACAATTGTCTGGATATCGATGCGCTCCAGCCCGGGAGCCAGTTGGATTCGACTGGTAACCCTGGTCTCAATCAGGTCGTTCGCCCGCTGCTGACGATCCCTGGCCAGCCTGGCCGGCAGGCGCAGGCGGTAGTGAATTTCCAAGGTCTTCACCAATCTCTTGTTATTTACCCTGCAGGAGAAAAACTTTGCTTCAACCAGGGAATCGTGAGCGGGCGGGCAGTAATTGTACTCGTCCCCGGAATCGCCCCCATCCACAAACCGATTTAACCCGGAATAAGTCAGGCCGGTACGTTTATCCTGGATAGTTAGTGTTCCATTTCGTTGATCGGCTGTCACGCAGAAGAATTCATTTTCAATGACAAAGGGTGGCTTATCCTCTTCGTGGGGAGCAAGGAGCGGGAGCAGTCGGCTGCCAACGGGGGATCCAGCCAGCCGGGCAGCCAGCGGCAGGAACGGCCGAACCAGAGGGCTGATGGAAGTTGGTGCTGAGGGTTGCTCTCCAGGAGCCGGACGAGCCCAGATGGTCCTCCAACCGAGGGGTGGAACGGTTGGACTGACAAAAACCACCCGGTCGGATTTCTGCATACGGGCGCGGATATGGAAATGACTCACCGCTGGGTTGCTTTCCAGGGCGGCGATTTCTTCTGTGGCATCCTGCCATGCGACCAGGTCCGGTTGCCCGGTCTCGGAAACGACAGCATTAATCTCAACCGTGGGCAGGCCTGGGATCACCTTGATCTTGAGGATTACCATGCCGGCTACCTGACCTTCGTGGATGTTACCAAACATCTCGCGCAGGCCCTTTTTATCCACCACCAGGTTGGCGAATTCGCCGGCGGTTCCGCCGGCCATCTCATGCGGGATGATTGAGCCCTCTGCATCAACCAATTCGAAGGCGGAAAGTCCTTCCGGCAAGCTCAGGTCTACCTGGACGACATCCTGGCGGGGTGAAGCGGAAGGATTGAAAAGGATAATCGCAGTCAGTGCATCCGGGCGGGTCGTGTCCACAGCGCTGGAAAGAGCTGCCAGGCTCTGGCGGGTTAATTCCTCGCCCAACTGCTCAACCTGGTCAAAGCGGGGGAGCATCTCCGCATGCACCTGGTCAATGGAGCAGCCGCAGATCGAATCATGCGGGTGATTTTCCATCAACAGCCGCCAGGTTTGGCGGATCAAAGGAGCTGGATTTCCCAGGCGGTTTTCTTTTTGTGCTGAGCGGGTTGCCAACTGACTTGCAAAGACACTGTAGGGTTCAACCCATTTTTCCAGCAATGTTTCGCAGGCAGCATTGCGCTGTTTGATCCAGATCCGGGCCGAGAGAACGCCGGGCAGCATGGGCGCTCGACTGCAATCACGCAATTCCCCGCAAACAACAGGCAGTTCTCGATCCGCAAGCTGGCTGAGAACTGCCTCGATATAGGTTGGAAGGGTGGAATGCAGCACATGGGTATCGGCAAGGTGGTGATCGGCATAAGCTATTGCCCGGGAGGTTGTAGGGGACGGTTCCATGTGATCGGTACCGTACATGACCAGGTGGTCACTGGCCGCGGAATGAGATGCCAGGGCTGCCTGGGCTTCACCCAGTTGGACGGCAAATCTTTCCAGGTCATCAGCAGGCAGAGATGCGCCGTTGCTGTAGCTCTCACGCAGATGTGCCATGAAGACCCGCGATCCATCCGGTGCCTGCCACCAGAATTCACACGGCTGATCGCCGATACCGCGCCAGATGCAGGCCGCCTGGAGGTTAAAACCGCGCAGTATCTGCGGAACCTGTCCGGGGTGTCCAAATGGATCGGGAATATATCCAACCGGCATGCGCGGACCAAAGCGGCGGGCGGTGCGAGCTCCCTGCAGCAGGTTGCGGATGTGAGCTTCTGGTCCGACCAGGAACATATCCGGCAGGATGTGCCATGGACCGACCAGGATGCGGCCGCTCTGCACATGCCAGCGCAGCGTTTCATCCTTCTCAGGACGCATGAACAGGTAATCATCCAGGACAATGGTTTGACCATCCAGCATAAAGTATTTGAACTCGGGATCGTTATCCAGGATCTCCAGCAAGTTGTCCACCAGGTGAACGAGCTTCAGGCGGAATTGTTGGAATGTGAGATACCATTCACGATCCCAGTGGGTGTGTGAAATCACATGCAGGGTCTTCATCAAAGCTCTACTTTCTCAAGAGTTAATTCCTGGGCCTCACGCATGGCGGTGGGGCGGATGGTGATGGGGAAGCGGTTGTGCAGCGGGCTTAGGCGGGCACCCAGGGTGGTGGATGCCCAGATCAACCAGACCACCGGGCGGAGGAAACCGGTCAGGTGGACGGCTTTGTGAAATTCATCCAGGGTGTCCTGATCCCAGCCGCCAGCGAGGCCGTAAAGGAACATATAAATCGGATAGGATGGCAGGATGCCGATGAAGAAAATGAGTACGCTGGTCATGGCATCCCCCTTCCAGATCAATCCGGTCAGCCAGCGCAGCAGGGCAAAATGTCCAGCTGCCGCCAGGAGTGGAGCGAAGAGGGATTGCCAGGCAAAAAACCGTTGTGGAAAACAGGTTTTATGATTAATAAAATAGGCCGCAATGCCCTTGCTGAATAAGCCGACAAAGTAAGCAATAATCAAGGCGTTGATCTGGAAGCGCTGCAGCAAGAGCAGCGCCAATGACACTCGTACCACCTGCTCGCTGAAGACCAGGATGGATTTAAGGTAGGGCTTGTTGGAGCCGAGTTGGACATTATCGCCAACCCAGGAGGGATATTGAAAGGTGCCCCAGATTGCCAGCGGAATGACGTAGCGGGCGGCTCGGACAAATTCCGGGCCAGAGGCACCGAGGATGAAGCGGTCCGCCACAGCCAATAGAACCGCTCCCAGGAAGAAGCTGACCAATCCATTCCATTTGTACAACATGACGCTGTAATACTGGCTGAGCACCTTCTTGCCATGCGAGATGGCCTCGGAGATGGCGGGCATGGTGCCGTCGTTCAGGGTCTGGGTGACATTGAAGGCAAAGACAAAATTCTGGGCCATTCCCCAGTTGCCCCAGATTTCAGCATAGTTAACCAGGCGGCTCTGGGTGATGCCGATTTCGGAAGCCTGGCCCAGTGCCCAGGCCAGTGAGCCAAGCATCTCAAAAACACCAAACTTGAAGCTGGTCTTGATGATTTCCCAGTCAAAATGAGCCAGGAAGAGGATTTTTGGATTGTAACCGACCCGGCGGTACAACCACAACCCGATCAGGAAGGAGAAAAGCTCGGCGGCGTACGCCGCAATTCCCAGGCCCAGCAGCCCACCCATGGCTCCGCCGAATTGCGGGTTGGATTTTCCCCACAGGTATGCCAGGCTGACAAAGATGGGTTGGGCGATCATGGGAAGGACCAGGTTCAAAGCCATATCCAGATAACGAGCGTAATCCTGGCGCTGCAGCCCGTTGAGCGCATGGCGCATGACCTGGTAAAAACCAGGCAGCTGGATAAAGGCGTGGATGATGATGCTCCAGGCATACAACGCAAAGGCTGATTTGGGAGCCCAGGTACTGGCAATGGCAACCACCAAAGCCACCTGGATGGCCCCGGAAAGTGCCTGCCACCAGACAAAAACCTGGCCGTATTGGATGCCTTTGCGCGGATCCTTTACACGGTATTGAGAGAGAAATTTGATAAAAGCGACACTGGTCCCCATATCGAAAAACAGCCAGGCAAAGTTAAAGAATTGGGTCACCCGACCCCAGATGCCCAGGGCCTGAGCGGAGGGTAGGATATAAACCGGCAGGATCAAGTTCTGGTAAATAATCAGCGGGATGAACAGGATCAACCCGACCGAAAGAGCAACCAGGAAACCGCTCAGAGGACGGTGAAAACCGACATCCTCCCATTCTGTATTGGATTCCCGTTTTTCGAAGGCATCCCGATCCGTGACAATCTGATCCAGTAACTCAGGGTGCCTCCGGCTGTAACGGCGAACCGCAAAAAACACTCCAAAGGTGGTCACCATCAATAGCCCCAGGATACCCCAAAGAAGGTTCCGGGCAGCGCTGTGTGGGACCGGTGAGCCGGGATAATCCGCAAAACCCAGGGGTGTTTTCCCGGCTGCCCGCATCACGAGATGGTAGACCAGGTAATTGTAATAAGCCCATTGCTGGAACTGCGGATTTGTCTCGTTATTCTCAAGAATGACGTTAACAACAAATGCTTGGGGATGGGCTTGCCATAAAAGCCACTCACCATCGGCATAATTGGTTACCAATGGCTGGACTGACGAGACAGGGGTCAATGTTTTGTAGCGATCGCGAACCTGGGGGGCGCTGTTCCAGATGATTTCAGTCGTCAGCGGATCCTCGATCTTGATATTCGTCAGGCTGATTGGGTCGGAAAGTTTTTCCAGGGAAACCGGAAAACCGAGCAACTGCTCAACATCGGTGGCTGTAATTTCTGTTCCAAGAATCAATACCAGGCCAGCCCCGTGCTGAACTTGCCCGGAAATTTGATCCATATCTGGAGCTTCACCATTTAGGAGAATAACATCCGCCAGGGTGGGATTATCGACGATTTCAAAATTTGCCAGTTTCAGGGATTGCAGAACAGTGGAGTTTGGGTCCCCGGCATAATAGACTGCCGGAAGATCCCCCGAGGCTGCAACAGGAGATACAAAAGAAAAAATGGAGAGAATTATGAGGAATGCCAGCGAGAAACGGCGGATCATCTGAGTGCCTCCATTGAGGTAAGGGGTTATGTGTTGCCAGTTTTTCGCCCGGTTGAAAATATCCGCGGGTGCAAAGTGTGGAAATTACCAAGATCAATGGATGAAGCTTAAATGCTCCAGGACACGAGTATTGTATAACAATTTCCCAAAAGGATGTTCCTTCAATGTAGGACGACGAAGGATGTGTACATCTGCCCTGATTGAGGTGGATCGACTCCTGAAAAGCCGTACTTTTGGTTATAAATTTCCTGAGGAAAATTATGAAAATACGTGCACTTATTCACTGGAAGAAAGAGAATGCCTTCCTGTAAACTAAACTGCCTGACATTTTTAGCTGATGAGGAAAAACCATGGACTGGACGATTCCGCTGATTATCCTTCAATTGATTGTCCTGGAAGGCCTGTTATCCATCGATAATGCCGCCGTGTTGGGAGCCATGGTTGTCAACCTGCCGGATAACAAATCCATTGATTGGCCGCGCAGTCTGAAATGGATTGGGGAAAAATTACATCCCATTCTCGGAAACCAGCGCACAGCGGCCCTGCGCGTTGGGTTATTGGGGGCTTATGTAGGCCGTGGGTTAATGCTCCTGCTGGCCAGCCTGGTTGTCAGCAACCCATGGTTAAAAATTATTGGCGCAGCTTACTTGATTCGACTGGCCTTCGAAAACCTGGGTATGGCGGAAGAAAGCTCGGCGGATGCGGAAATACGAACGGTCAAGGCAACCTCTTTCTGGGGAGTGGTGGTCAGCGTAGAATTGGCCGACCTGATTTTTAGCCTGGATAACGTGGTAGCGGCCGTCTCACTATCCAATAAATTGTGGGTTGTGATGGTGGGTGTGGCCATTGGCATCCTGTTCATGCGCTTTGCGGCCGGCTTATTTAGCAAGGCCGTGGAGCACGAGCCGGTTTTACGCGAGGCGGCTTATCTGCTGGTCTTCAATATCGGGATTGAGCTGCTGGTTGAAGAGATAACTGGTTTTAAGATTACGGATTGGCTGCGATTTGCCATCTCCATCGGCACGATCCTGGTTTCGTTGGCGTACGCTCACTTCAAATTCCTGAAAATCTTCCGCCCGGTGGTGATCTGGGTAGCCCAGGGTTTTTCAAAGATCAATGAAGTTATTGATTGGGCATTGATCCCGGTGGTGGCTCTGTTCGGATTGATTAAAAAGGGATTGATGGCGTTATTCACCCGCCCAGAACACGACCAAGCCTAAAAATCAAAAACGCCCTTGAGTCTCTCAAGGGCGTTTTTATTGATTCAATTTCTGCTAGCCCAGATCTTTTTCCATCCACATCATTTGCAGCTTGCCGAACAGTACGCCGGTAATCCCCATAGGCTTGTATCCGCAGCGCTCATAGAAACCGGTGGCGGTCAGGCGGGTGAGAGTACCCAGTTTATGATAACCAATCTCCCGCGCTTTTTGTTCGACTGCATCGATCAACATGCGCCCGATGCCTTTTCGCTGATAAGCCTCGGCGATGGCCAGGTGGGAAAACTGCCCGATGCCGGGATCTTTCTCAAACAATTTCACCACTCCGACGATTTCATGGGTTTGGTCATCCACGGCCATGAAATGGATGCTGATCGGTTCGTAATCATCCTTTTCACTTCCGGGATGTTGTCCCAGGGGCTCACGGAGAATGTGGTAACGGAGGGCGTAATAAGCCTTGAATTCACCTTTGGTCTGGGGAGAACGAATAATGATCACGCTTCACCTGTTCTGTTGAGGTTGTAATTAATTATATCACCGCAATTTTCCAGAACAGGGTAATGCATTTACATGGCCAACTCAGGCGCGTAAGCTGGGTCGGATGCGCCCCTGGTTGCTCAACCACCAGGTGACTGTATCTTGAATGGTTTGCACGAACGGTCGGGGCTGGTAGCCCAGTTCCTTTTGGGCGCGGCCGAAACTAATTTCTGAATTGCTGTTCACTGTCTCCAGTGAGTAACGGGTAAAACGCGGGCGCTTACGGTTGATTTTATAGTACAGGTCTGTTAAATAGGTTGCCCAGATTGCCAGCGGCAGGGGAATGGTGATGGCCAGGGCACGGTTGTCGACCAGTCGCGCCACGGCGGCTTGAATTCCAGCCAGGGAAACACGATGGCCGCCGACAATGTAGGTTTGCCCGGGCACACCTTTCTGGCTGGCGAGGATATGAGCCTGGGCAACGTCGCGGACATCCACCCAGTCAAACGCCCCTTTGACCAGGAAAGACACCTTCCGGTTCATCCATTCGATGATCTGTTCACCCATTTCAGAACGGCGGTAATCATATGGTCCAATCACACCGGTGGGGCAGAGGATCACCGCATCCAGGCCCTTTTGATTGGCCTTGAGAACTTCAACCGACGCCAATGCCTTGGTTCGATCATACGGCCCGGCTTCATTTTGGGTGTCAAAGGGTTGGTTTTCGTCGATAGGGACGCCCAGCGGGGGGCGGGCCAGGGCATGAATGGAGGAGGTGTAGATGAATTTTCTCACGCCGGCCTTCAAGGCGCTGGTGAGAACATTTTTTGTTCCATCTACATTCACGCGGTGGAGCAGATCCTCGCGACCTGGCTCGATGGAGACCAGGGCAGCCATGTGAAAGATCGTATCTACGCCCTGGACTGCCTGATCCAACGAATCAGAATCCAGGATGTTTCCACGCAGGATCTCCGCATTTGTGCCCTCCAGGGCGGTTGTGTCTTCACCTGGAAGGGCAAGGATGCGGACCGGCTGGCCCAGTTCTTCCAGCCCACGAACCAACACATTTCCCAGGTGACCTGTTCCTCCAGTGACAAGGATCATTGTTCCTCCATGATCACAATAAAAATACCGACCGGTCGGTATTATTTTAGCCAAAATTGGCACAGATGTCAATCGGTTTGGATGAAAATGGGTTAAGAGTTTGCCAATAATGGTGAAAAAACGCCGGTGATCTTCGTTGAATATATTTCTCGTTTTTCTCAACCGGTTTTTGTTTTCAGAGTGATGTTCCCTTGACAGGCGGGCGAACCGACGGGTATAATTCGACGGCTTTTGAAATAACACAGGATGGCAAGGATATAGGAGTAAATCAATGGTTCCTCAACCAAAACGAAAATTATCGAAGGGCCGCCGCGATCGTCGCCGCGCCCATGACGCGCTGCAAGCCAACAACCTGGTTCAATGCAGTAACTGCGGTGAAATGCGCCTGCCTCACACTGTCTGCCCCAAGTGCGGACACTACCAGGGTCGCGAAGTTGTCGCGGCTGAAAAAGACGAGAAGAAAAGCAAGTAATTAGCACGCAGTTCTATGACGAGTAAATCCCCTGTGAAGAACAGGGGATTTTTCGTTTCAACTCTTCTGTCTTACCCTATCGCTGCAAATTTATCAACGGCTCAGACCGTTCGGGCCACTTCGAAAGAGGTGAATTGACCAGAAGCCGGCTGCCAATCCTGCTGAACGGATTCAACCCAGGCACCGCGCGGACCGCGTCGCAGGGTTTCGAGAAAAATCTCCAGCACAGGCCGGGGCCCTTCCGCGAGGACCTCCACCTGGCCGGAGTACGTATTGCGCACCCAGCCGGTTAGGTCAAGCTCGCGGGCTTCCTCCAGGACAAACATGCGAAAACCAACACCCTGTACTCTTCCATCAATCACGGCATGCAAGCATTCTAAAGTAGGGAACATGGCCAGGTCATCCTTCCGGGTTCTTTGAATGGCGCGCCCGCCGAACCAGGATCACCGCAGCAGGGGGCAGGATGATGAGCAGGGAGAGGGTGAGATAGGGGGCCAGATTTTTGGCTGCGGCGGCAGCCGGATTGATTCCCAGTTCTTCCTGCTTCCAGCGAGTTTCGAGCTGGGCGATGTTGACCCCGTAGACGGATTGGACGGCGCTTCCACAATCCATACCATCACCATATTTCTGGAGCAATGCTTGTAGAGAAGGAACACCAAATTGGTCACTCAAGAACTTGACGAAGGAAGCGGATTCAGCATAAGCCAGAATAGCCTGGGATGCTTCTGTCGGGAAGGCACTGCAAAAACTTTCGATCGGCAACAACGAACTTGTCTTGGCAGCCTGTTCCAGGGCGCGCGGGTAATCTGGATTTGGGTAAAGCTCAGCCAGGCTAGCCAGACCTTCATTTAACCATGTGGGTGTGGCAGGATAGCGATCACCGGTGACCTGGTATTCAAGAATATGGATCAATTCATGAGGGAGTTGTCGCTCCAGTTCCAGGCGCTGCTCCACCGAAGGGGGCAGGGAAAGTAGGATGAGATTCAGATCCGGGCTGGCGTGGCCGGCCACCCAGTCTACCTTTCCAAGTTGCAGGGCATCCTGCAGATCCTTGCCGGATGAATAAATGAAGATGCGAATGGGTAAGGTTGGTGAGACCGGTAAATAGGAGACCGCAGAGCGCAGGCTATCCAGGGCGACCTGGAGGACTGTATCCCCCAGGGCTAAATCGGATGTATTCCAGTGGACGTCAAAGCGCCCATCGGATGTGCTGTACCATTCAAACCGGTTATCGATATAGTCAAAAGAATAATGATCGGACTCAAAAGTTTTTCCGTTGGAGAGCTGACCTTTGAACCAGTATTCGACCAGCCCGAATGGGCGCAGGTTGGCTTTGCTTAAGTCCAATTGATAGATCAGAGAGCCATTATCGCTCACTGGCAGCGATTGCGAGATCGGCTGCTGTCCATCGGATTGAATCAGGATGATCAATTCCTTGATTGAGTTGGAGGATTTGACCTGGGCCTGGAAGGTAGCCTGCAATCCATATTGATAGAAAGCGGCGGCATTGCTGAATGTCACCGTATCATCCGCCAGGGCGTAGGCAGACACCCGGCTTGTCACCAAGCCAATTATTAATGTGATCGCCAGGATAAATCCAAATGGATTAATGACGCTTGCGCTTGTGCGGAGTTTCCCCAAGATCTTCATCGTCGCTGTCATCCTCGTCATCCGGACTTAAGATTTCGTCATCCAATTGCAGCTCCTGGTCGGCAAAATCGAACATCAGATTGCCGCCAGTCTCTTCAACAAAATTCAACTCATCCAGCGCACTTTCGATGATTTCTGCTTCTTCCTCATCCTCTTCTGCATCATCCAATGCTTCCATCAGCAACTCGCGGACACCCTCACCGCCGATGCTGCCGAGGGACACGAGCGCAGCCAGACGGACTTCGTCATCCAGCTTTTCAGCATTTTCCAGCAGGGTCATCAAAGGTCTGCGGGCGTCGGCAATGGCTAGTTCTCCGGCAGCCCGAATAGCCTCAAGCTGCACGTCCGCATCGGGGTTCATGAGTTCAGCCAGAACCATCGCATTCCAGTTTTCAGATCCAGAGCGGCCCATGGCAAACAGGGCCGAGGCCATCCATTCCCGGTCGCGGGTGATATAAGCATTGCGGATCAGGGCGTTCACATCTGGACGGACTGCATAACCCATCGCTTCCAGAGCCCGGCGGCGGACAAGTGGTTGGTCATCTCCATTCATTTTTACAACCAGGGCATCCACCACGCGGGTGGTGGTTTCATCGTCAAGTTCCTCCATCATGCCCAGGTAGACAAAATACCCCAGGGAGGCAGCGGCGGTGGCGCGTACTTCAGGTTCTGGATCTTTGTTCATCAACCGGATGAAGACTGAAATCAACCGGGGATCGCTTTCTTCCCAGAGCAGGCGGATGGCGCTTGTGCGCACCTTGGGATTCAGGTCTTCCAGGGCAATCCGGGCAATACCGGTGAAGGAAACCAGGGTTTCAACATCCATTAATTCTTCGAGATCTTCCAGGAGGGAGATGCGTCGTTCCGGTTTTACATCCGGCCAAATTTCCTTAAGTGCACTGATTTGATCAGGGCTTAAATCACTGAATTTTTCCAGGTAGCGGGGTGAGAAGGGTGTGTTATTATCCAGGAGGGCTTGCAAGGCTTCCTCAAAAGTGGCTTGTTTCTTGGGGGGCATCTTGAAAATCTTTCCTTATGTGGTTATGGCAACTTGATTGGGTTGATTATATCCTGCAAGGTAATCCAGACCATCAAGCCGATCAGCAGGATGAAACCGATGCCGTGGATGGTTGCTTCCCAGCGGGCAGGAACCCGTTTCTTGAAGAGGATTTCCGGTAGAATGAAAATAATCCGGCCGCCATCCAGGGCGGGCAAGGGTAGCAGGTTCCCAAATCCCAGCGCAATTGAAATCGTGGCTGTCAGGAAGAGAACATTTACGGCAGGGATGACCGGGTTGGGCTGGGCGTTCGTTTGCTGGTCCATCGTGTTGGCTTCGTTGAAAATGGTGTACATACCAACCGGGCCGACCACGCGGGCTTCCTCGGGGGCTACCGTGCCGCGGATCAGGTTGCCTGGCAGCGCCAGCAACTGTCCTATCTGGTCTCCGGCGGTCTTCAACCCGACCGGGAAGGCAGTGAAGAACGAAACAGGTTTAAGTGGGTTCGTCATGACAATACCCACTGCACCCTGGTTGGCCGGCGGATTGGAACGGGGAGTGACGGTCACATTGAGGGTTTTATCTGCCCGTTGTAATTCAATTACCGTTGGTTTTTCCAGGTTTTCAGAAATGAGGGTGCGGATTTGGTCGATCGATTGGATCGGGGTGGAATTGATCGTCAGGACGTAATCACCAGGTTGAATGCCAGCCGTCTCCGCCGGTGAGCCGACGCCGACATCCTGGATGATAACGCGGGTTGTATCCGGGGCGCCGACGCGCATAAACACAAAGGTAAAAATGAGAACCCCCACCAGCAGGTTCATGACCGGTCCACCCAGGAGCGTGCCCAAGCGCGCCCACGGGCCCGAAGTAGTTAACCAGCCTTCCTGTTCCGGATTCTCTTCACCTTTCATACGCACAAAGGCACCAAATGGAATCCAGTTCAGCGAGAAAAGCGTTCCGCCAAGGGTGAACAACTTGACAGCCCGAGGTGGAAAACCAAAACCGAACTCTTCGACTTCGATTTTCCCCAGCCTGGCCATCAAGAAATGGCCAAGTTCATGTAAAAAGGCAAGTATGCCTATCAGTAAGATAAATTCAAGTACTTTTAAGGCAGTTGAGAGAACGACTTCCATAGCATCCTTGATGAATTATTTTGTATTTTGAATAAAAGTATAACATTATTTGATAAGAGTCGTCTGAATGGGTTATTTTCAATTAACGCTTGTGCAAAGTAGGTTGCAAAAGGAACCTGTGGGACATATAATTACATCAATATAATTAGCTTTAATAACATGCGCGCAGAGCGAGGTTATTGTATACCTGCATATTGTGGAGGAGAGGTCTGGACACACACCGCATCACCCAAAATCTAGGTCCTGCCCAAAGCCCTGATAAACAATTGCAGCCGGGGGTCATACTGGAAGAGCGATATGCCATCCAGGATGTCATTGGCGTTGGTGGGATGGGGTCAGTTTATCGGGCACGAGACCTACATTTTCCAAACGTAATCAAGCTGGTTGCCGTAAAGGAAATGATTAACGCTGCTCCGGATCCCCTGGTTCGGCAGACTATTGTGACCAATTTCGAGCGTGAAGCCCATATCCTTGTATCGCTTTCTCACCCAGCCATCCCAAAGATCTATGATTTTTTCACCCGGGATGAACGTTCATACCTTGTGCTGGAATACGTCAATGGGCGGGACCTGGAAGCGATTATTAGCTCTGCCCTGCACTTTTTACCAGAAGATCAGATCATTGGCTGGGCGATAGAACTTTGTGATGTGCTGGATTATTTGCATAATCATAAACCTGAGCCGATTATTTTCCGGGATATCAAACCCTCCAATATTATGATCAATCAGGACGGCCGAGTCGTACTGGTTGATTTCGGAATTGCCAAAGTTTTCAAACTTGGCACCAAGGGGACCATGATTGGCACCGAGGGGTATTCGCCGCCCGAGCAGTACCGCGGAGAGGCCTCTCCCCAGGCAGATATATATTCGCTGGGGGCAACCTTGCATCATTTGTTGACACGCCGTGATCCCCGGCTTGAACCGCCGTTCACATTTACCGAAAGACCCATCCGCCAGATTAATCCTTCGATTTCACTGGAACTTGAAACTGTAGTAAATACAGCGCTGCAATACAACCCGGCGGAGCGCTTTACTTCGGCTCTGGCCATGAAAGAAGCTCTTTTACTGGTCGCCCGAAAGACAGGAGCCTTGAACCGGATTTCAATCCAGGCCGCCATGCACACGAATGATGATCAGGTTAAACCCCTGTGGTCGTTCAAGTGTGAAGATGAAATTCGGGGCACACCTACAGTTGAGAATGGCGTTGTTTATGCAGGGGCTTATGACAACAATTTGTATGCGATTCAAGCCAGCAGTGGCCAATTCCTTTGGAAATATCCCACCAATGGTGGCGTAATCAGTAAACCGTTAGTATACGATAATCTGGTTTATTTCGGTTCAGCGGATCATAATTTGTACTCAATCAGTACTCGAACCGGAAAACTAAATTGGACATTTACAACGAATGGTCCCATCCGAACTTCCCCCCGATTTTCAGAAGGACATGTGTTTATCGGTAGTGATGATGGCTTTTTGCATGCAATCAACGTCCTCAGCGGCAACCGAACCTGGCGGGTGGAAAGTTCCGGAGCCATTCGGTCTTCGCCAGTAATTACCAGCGACTATATATATTTTGGCTGCGAATCCGGAGAACTATATTGTGTCGATTTCCGCGGCCAGGTAAAATGGCGATTCCAAGCAAAGCGGTCCATCACCTCGACCCCCCTGGTCGATAAAGGTGTGGTTTTTGTTACCTCACTGGATTCGACAGCATATGCCGTGGACGCCAAGGCGGGCTGGGGAATCTGGCGTTTCAGAATGGGAAAGGGATCGGTATCATCCCCAACCAAAGCAGAGAATTTTGTTATTTTTGGCGCTGCAGATGATTATGTGTATTGTCTGGATGCATCCAACGCCCGCGAAATGTGGCGTTTTCATGCTGATCACCAGGTAAGCGGCTCCCCCGTGGTTTATAAAGATTCAGTATATATTGGTGCGGCAGACGGCAGCTTCTACAGTCTGGAATATCGCACAGGTAGATTACGTTGGCGCTTTAACACAGGCGGCCCAATCACTGGCTCCGCCTCCATTTACAATGATGTTGTTTACCTGGGTTCCTGCGACCACATTTTATATGCCCTATTGGCTTGATGGAAGGAGGAATGGTGCCGGACTTTTGGAAACATCTTTTTGGAAGTAAAGAAAATGAAACTGGTCAAGTTAACCAGGGTGACGAGAAAAAGGTGAGAGGTGGCTTTCTATCATTTATAGGAAAGAAAAAAAGCCCTCAGCCCACGCCACCCTCAGAGAATGTTCAAACTGCTCCGCTTTCTGAGGATCAACTGCAAGGAGTGTCAGTCACCCTTAAAAGTTACCAACCGACCCAAGTTGCGGTTGGCTGCGCCCAGTCAGTGGGGATGGTTCGCGATCATAATGAGGACGCCTTATTTATCTTTAATTCCATTTTCGCCGATGGCGGCGAAGACTTACCGATGGGTTTATTCATGATCGCTGATGGAATGGGCGGACATCAGCATGGAGAAGTTGCCAGCAGCAGCGCCATCCGGTCGGTTGCTGAAGTTATTCTGAACCGGATGTTTTTACCAAGCCTGGTCCAATCCTCTGAAAATCGAAGCGAGCCGTTACAAGAGTTGATAGAATCGGCGATTCGGGAAGCGCAGTATTCTGTAACGCGCCGTGCGCCTGGCGGCGGGACAACACTAACTGCTGCAATTCTCCTGGGAGATAAGATTACGATTGCGCAGATTGGTGACAGCCGGGCTTACTTTATTCACCTCGATGGCCGTATCCAGGCAGTCACCCAGGATCACTCACTTGTCAGGCGATTGGTGGAACTGGGTCAATTAACCGAAGAAGAGGCTGCTGTCCATCCACAGCGGAATGTACTTTATCGGGCCATAGGGCAAGCCGAACCTTACCGACCGGACATCAATACTTACCAGGTACCAAGACCGGGCTTCTTGTTAATTTGTTCAGACGGACTATGGGGATTGGTCAGTGAACTTGATCTTTTCAGGTTGATTACCAATGCCGAAAATCCATCTGCAGCTGCGCATAAATTGGTGGAAGCCGCCAATGCAAATGGCGGACCTGATAATATCAGTGCGATTGTTGTCCAATTTTTATAGAAATTAAGACAGGGGAGGGTCGAGTGATGGAAGCTGATTATTACGAAATCCTGGGGGTTTCACCGGATGCCACGGCGGAGGACATCCGCGGGGCGTATTTTCAGGCTGTCCGTCTTCTTCACCCGGATGCCAACCCGGATCCAAAAGCTCATGATCAATTCATCCGCATTCAGGAGGCGTATGCAGTTCTTTCTGCACCTCAGAAACGCCAGGAATACGATGCTTCCAGAAAGGATGAGAATCTCACTAGTGCAGTAAAGGTTGCCATAAACTATAGTCGCGGCGCGATCATGGATATTCAAGAAGGCCAGTTGTTGTATGTGTTGCTTGAATTTGCTGGCTTAAAGGAACTTGATCCAAAACAAATTCCGCCTTCAGTCTATTGCTTGGTTATTGATCGCTCAACCTCCATGCAAGGTGAGCGGATGGACATGGTTAAATCCAATCTTATGCATTTCATCCGTTTACTCCGCCCGATTGATTACATCATGGTAGTTACTTTTAGCGATCGTGCGGAGGTGATAGTCCCTCTTTCCAAGGTTTCAGATTCCAGCCGTTTGGATCATCAAATATCAATGATTTCAACGGGTGGGAGCACTGAGATTTTCCGAGGTCTTGAAACCGGAATAAACCTGTTGCGTACAAGTCGGATGGCTCGTTCTCAAAGAACCTTGGTGCTGCTCACCGATGGGCATACATATGGTGACGAAGAAGCCTGCAAGAATTTGGCCCGTGAGGCAAGCGAAGAAGGAATAACCATCCATGGAATTGGATTAGGCGCAGATTGGAATGATGAATTCCTGGATAATGTTGCAAGCCTGACCGGAGGAAGTGCTATTTATGCCAGGGATAACCAGGAGATGCGCCGATTTTTTGAAGAAAAAGCGCGTGATTCTGCCATTCTCTACTCAAAGAATATCCGCTTTGATTTTACTGTAGACAGTAAAGTTGAATTAAGATACGCATATCGCCTGGAACCAGATACAACCCCGCTGGTCATTGAAAAACCATTGGTGTTGGGAAACCTTTACTATGGTAAAACTTTGCGAGTCTTGCTCGAATTTTATATTCAACCCCTATATGAACATACCGACTTTATCCGCCTGGCAGAGGGAAGGTTACTGGTTGACCTTGCTGTAGAGCCAAACAAGGCTCCCCAGCGGTTGATTCTACGTCTGAATCGTCCGGTAAGCCCAGTAATTGAAAACGATTTGCCCAATTCTGCCCTTGTGGATGCGTTGGCAAGACTGACAGTCTATCGGATGCAGGAGAAAGCCCGGTTGGAAGTGCAGAACGGCCAGGTGGAAGAGGCCAGTCGACATTTGCAACACCTGGCAACGCATTTGCTAGCCGCCGGTGACCGGAACCTTGCACATGCAGTACTGATTGAGGCCGAACATATTCGACAAAGCCGTACATTAAGCCAGGATGGGGGAAAAAGAATTAAGTATGGGACAAGAAGTCTGGTATTATTTGATAGGATGGAGACAGAACCATGATCATTTGCCCGAATTGTCATCATGAAAATATCCAGGGAGCCATATTTTGCGGTGAGTGTGGAGCTCGTTTGATAACGATCAATCGATCGACCACCCAATCATTGGGGGCGGCAGAAGCTGCTGGGACCATGGATACAAACGGACCGGTGCGAACACCGCCCGCTTCAGTCAATATTGGTACCATCTCCCTGCACCTGATGGAAACCGGCCAGATTCTATCGTTGTCTGGACGAACCGAATTCACCCTTGGCCGAATGACAGAGGGGCAACCCATTCTGCCTGATGTGGATCTGACTCAATATGATGCTTTTAGCCGCGGTGTCTCCCGCTTGCACGCTGCCTTGCGTCTGGTTAACCAGAAACTGGTAGTTATCGACCTGGGTTCCTCCAATGGCACCCGTGTAAATGGACAGAAGATCCTGCCGCACATTGAATATCCCATCAATCACGGTGATATTATCGCCCTGGGTAAATTTAAAATCCAGGTGCTGTTCCAGAAGTAGAACCTATATGCCTACCGTGATTATCCACGTACAGAATGAAGATCCAGTTGTAGGCGAGATGGACGCTCTCCCTGGTTCAAACGACTTGCTGATTATTGTAAAAAATCCCCGCCGCAGGGATGGAAAAGATTTACATTACATTGATGCAAGTGTTCAGACCGTGATCTGGCCGACATCCAAGATCAATTTCATTGAAGTGCTGCCTGCAGGCGAGGATGAAGAGATCATCAGCCAGGTGAGGGATTAAGGCGTGCCTGACGAATCTTTTCGCAACCGCATGATCCTGGTTGTTGACGATGAAGAGCGCATGGCTCGTTTCATTCGGCTAAACCTGGAACATGACGGTTTCCAGGTCGTGGAGGCCTACCGCGGGATGAAGGCAATCCAGATGATGCGCGAAGTTCTTCCAGACCTGATTCTGCTGGATGTGATGATGCCCGACCTGGATGGTTTTGAAGTACTGCGCATGATCCGGGAAAACAGCAGTGTGCCAATCATCATGTTGACAGCCAAAGGCGAAGAAGATGACCGGGTTCACGGGTTGGAATTGGGCGCGGATGACTATATCACCAAGCCATTCAGTCCGCGGGAATTAGTCAGCCGGGTGAAGGCTGTCTTGCGCCGAACGGAAGGGATTAGCGGCATTTCCCATGACGTCATCCAGGTGGATGAGCGGCTGAAGATTGACTTTGACCGGCGCGAAGTATGGGTGGAGGGTAAGCTTGTCAAATTACGCCCCACGGAATACCGCCTGCTGTATCACCTGGTACAAAACGCTGGTTGGGTGATGACTTATGATCAAATCCTTGCCAAGGTGTGGGGATATGAATACCGCACCGAGACCCACTATGTGCGCCTGTATATCAATTACTTACGCCAAAAAATTGAGCAGGACCCCGCCAACCCGGTTTATATCCTGACCGAACGGGGGGTGGGGTATCGGTTCGTTGATTTTCGACGCAAGGGAGAAGCTCCACAGGCCTCCGCCTGATTTATTTGATCTTTGTAAATCCTGCTTCAAAAATACCTGAATTTGCCAAATTTGTGATATACTCCCCCACAGTATTTAGAATAAGGAGAATTCACCATGATTGATGCGCCGGTTCATGTAAAAGATAGCGAATTTGAAAGCAAAGTGCTCAAAGCAGAATTACCCGTGATCGTCGATTTCTGGGCGCCCTGGTGCGGTCCTTGCCGGATGGTTGCTCCCATCCTGGACAAATTGGCCCGGGAGTTTGCCGGAAAGTTACTGATTGCGAAAGTCAATACGGATGAGAATCCACTATGGGCACAGAAATTTGATGTCCAGGGGATCCCGACCATGCTGTTGGTCCACAAGGGCAAGATTGTCTACACCCAGGTTGGGGCTATGCCAGAAAGAATGCTGCGCGACATGGTCCAGGAGTTCCTGGACATGGCTTCAGAAGCCAAGAGCTAGCGTGGAAAGGAGCCGCCGGAGGTGATCCCTCCGGCGGTTTTTTTATTATGCAGGAATGGTCTGTTCCGTTTCGCGGGTGATGCATGCACCCAAGGCTGACAGTTTCTGGTCCACTTTCTCATATCCGCGGTCGATCTGGCCGACATTACGGATAACGGAGCGTCCCTGGGCGGAGAGAGCCGCCAGCAGCAGGGACATGCCGGCGCGAATATCCGGGCTTTCCATTTTTTCACCAAACAGGGGGCTGGGGCCCTGGATGATACAACGGTGCGGATCACACAGCACGATGTGAGCGCCCATCCCGACCAGCTTATCGATGAAGAACATGCGTGACGGATACATCCAATCATGGAACAAGATGGTGCCGCGGGACTGGGTGGCGATTACAATGGCGATGCTCATTAAATCGGTTGGGAAAGCCGGCCATGTATTTACGCTTATCTCCGGAATGGCTCCACCCAGATCCGATTCAACTTCCAGCCGCTGTTGAGCAGGTACAACCAGGTCCTGGCCGTCTTTCTGCCAGGCAACACCCAACCGCCCGAGTACCAGTTCAATCATATCCAGGTACTGCAGCCCGGCATTATGGATGCGGATGGTTCCGTGCGTGACCACGGCAGCCCCAATGAAACTAACCACTTCCAGGTAATCGGGGCCTATCTCGATCTCAGTGCCGTGCAGCTTATCCACGCCGTGGATGATCAGGGTATTGGAACTGATGTTTTCAATTTGACCGCCCATTTTATTGAGCATGTGGCAGAGTTCCTGGATGTGCGGTTCCGAGGCGGCATTGCGCAGGGTGGTTGTGCCCCGGGCAGTCACGGCTGCCATGATTGCATTTTCTGTGGCAGTTACACTGGCCTCATCCAGCAGGATATCCGCACCGGTTAATCGGCCGGCCCGGAATGTGAAACTGCGGTCATATTCTACTGTTGCGCCCAGTTTCCGCAGGGCCAGGATGTGCGTATCCACCCGGCGGCGGCCAATCACATCTCCGCCCGGTGGGGGCAGGCGGACTTCACCCGAGCGGGCGGTCATCGGCCCGGCCAGCAGGATGCTGGCGCGAATTTTTCGAGTTAAATCAGGGTCCAAATCGGCAGGGCGAACCTGGCGAGCCTGGACCTTCCAGGTGTGTTCGGAAAGTAGTTCAATGTCCACGCCAAGGCTTTGCAGCAACTGGCGCATAGCTTTGACGTCCAAAATGTCCGGAACATTGTGATAGATTACCGGCTCTTCGGTCAGCAGGCTGGCGGCCAGCATCGGTAAGGCCGCATTCTTGTTTCCGCCCGGCGTTACTTCTCCCTGCAGGGGTTTACCACCGTCAATGATGAATTTATCCATGGCTTATCTCCTTGTCAGGTTGTTGAAGCATGATCATATTATAATCCAGAGTACAGACAGGTATTTTGTATGCCAAGTCATCATGGTAAGCTGGTTGATTTTCATTATCTGGACGTAAATCCAACGGGCAGCCCGACAATCCTGCTTATCCACGGCCTGGGGGGCGATGTGGAAACCTGGGGATACCAGATCCTCGCGCTGGCAGCCGCGGGTATGA
Organism: uncultured Anaerolineaceae bacterium; assembly: GCA_964405455.1. Taxonomy (GTDB): domain Bacteria; phylum Chloroflexota; class Anaerolineae; order Anaerolineales; family Anaerolineaceae; genus CALESS01. The sequence continues at coordinate 28,741 of CAYOOA010000003.1, forward strand.
GACCGTTGGCCGTCGATTTACCTGGTTTTGGCCAAACTCCGATGGCTAACGGCAAATGGAGTCTCCGTTCAACGACCGATCAACTGGCCGAATGGTTGGATAAAAAGGTTCCCGGCCCCTTGGTGGTTGCGGGTCATTCGCTGGGCGGACTGATTGCGCAGGATTTGACTTTTCGCTTTCCCGGGAAGGTGCAAAAGCTCATCCTGGTCAGCACCTTTGCCAGGCTACGGCCCAAATCGATCAAAACGATGGCTTATTTGCTGGGGCGGGGTCTGGCAGTGCTTTTCCAGGGCACTGCAGTCCAGGCAGAGCTGGTTGCCAACCATTTATTTCCGGATGCCAGCCAGGGTGAGTTTCGTGAGAAATTGATCCAGAAGATTTCGGCTGCAGATCCGCGGGCATATAAATCCGCCATGCTCGACCTGGCTTTTTTTGACAGCCGTAAACCGCTGGCCAGACTTCAGATACCTACCCTGGTGATCATCGGCGAGAAGGATGGAACGGTTTCACCGGAAGCACAACAATCGATGTCAACGGGGATTCCAAATGCAAGGGCGGTGCTGGTTCCTGGGGCAGGCCATGCTGTGATTGTCGATCAGCCGGAGATCGTCAATCGCGAGATGCTGGCGTTTCTCCGTCCAACTGATGGATGAATTCCTCCAGGCGGGTGGTCGGAGCCAGGCAGGTGAAACCCTGGCAGACATAGGCCGTTGGCTGGTGATCCTGCATCGCGCGGAAGCGCAAAATTTCCGGAGCTTCATCGGGTAGTGGAAGTACACCTGACGTAAAGATCAACCGGGGGCGATATTTCTTCCAAACGTGGTGAATAAACTTATCAACTGAAACGACCTGAGGCCTGATTACCACAACCTGTTGCTGCGGGCCGATAAGGAGATCCAGGGCGCATAACCATTCGGCAAAGGCCAATGGATAGCGGACGGCCGGAAAATTCAGGGAAGCCAGCATGGTTTCAGCCTGGGCACGCAAGTCGCCCCGGTCATTGAAAACGGCCGCCAGGAGCAAGGCCCGGCAGGCTAGAGAATTGCCGGAAGGGGTGGCATTATCCTGGATGGCCTTGGGGCGTACTGGCAGATTCTTCTCGGCGGCAGAAGTGTCGAAGTATCCTCCCTTGGGATCGCGGTACTCGGCATGCATGCGGCGGCCCAGGTTCCAGGCTGCCTGGAACCACTTGAGATCCGGATCGGACTGATAGAGCTCGAACAGAGCGATGACCAGGGCTGCATAATCACCGAGGTAGGCAGTCAGGTGAGCCCGGCCGTCTCGCCAGGCGCGTAGCAAACGGTCACCATCCAGCATTTTATCCAAAAGGAAGGCTGCATTTCCCCGGGCTATTTCCAGGTAGTCTTTGCGATCCAGGTAGCGGGCAGCCTCGGAAAAAGCCGCCAGGGCATAAGCGTTCCATTCGGTCAGGATTTTCTCATCCCGCATGGGGCGGGTGCGCTGCTCGCGGTGGGCTCGCAGGATCGAAAGGCTGCGCTGCAGGCTGGCCAGGATTTCCGCTTCCGGTAGATTAAATTGTTTCACCAGATCTGGGATGTCCTTGGTGCGTTGTAGGAGGATACCGCCGGAACAATTGCCCTCTTCGGGCAGGGAAAATGTCGCTGAAAAAATTAACCAATCTTGCTCGTCGGGGATGACGGATTGAATCTCGTCACGAGACAAAAGGTAAAATTTACCTTCCTCTCCCTCGCTATCGGCATCCAGACTGCTGAAAAATCCACCTTGCGGGTGGGCCATCTCTCGCCGGATAAAGTCCAGCGTTGATTCAGCGGTGCGGCGGAAGGATTCTTCACCGGTGATCAACCAACCGTGCAGATACGCCTGGGCGAGCAGGGCATTATCATACAGCATTTTTTCAAAATGAGGCACCAGCCACTTCTCATCCGTCGAATAACGGTGGAATCCACCGCCCACCAGGTCGTGCATCCCGCCGCGCTGCATGGCTTGCAGGGCATGCACGGCCATGCGCAGGGCTTTTTCATTGCCGCGCTCCGCCTGGAGGAGGAGGAATTCAATCACCAACGGCTGAGGGAACTTGGGGGCGGTATTCCACCCGCCATTTTGCCAGTCATAACTTTTTTCAAGGTTATCAACCGCCTCGGCCAGGCTTTCAAGCTGGTAGGGTGACCTTTCAGATGGGTGCCAGGAGGCCTCTTCATCCAGACGATCGCCCAGGCGATCTGCAACGCGAAGCAAGTTTTCCCGTTCATTACGCCAGAGGTGATTGATGGTGCGTAAGATTTCGAGGAAGGACGGTAAACCATGCCGGCGAACCGGTGGAAAGTAGGTGCCGCCATAAAATGGTTGCAAATCGGGGGTCAAAAATACGCTCATCGGCCACCCCCCGGCTCCGGTCAGGAGCTGGACAGCCGTCATGTAAATATGATCCAGATCTGGCCGTTCTTCGCGGTCCACCTTGATACAGATGAAATTCTCATTCAGGAAACGCGCCGTGTTGGGATCTTCGAAGGATTCATGGGCCATCACGTGGCACCAGTGACAGGCTGCGTAACCGATACTAAGAAAAATGGGTCTATCTTCGGCTGCTGCCCTGTCGATCGCTTCCGAACCCCAGGGATACCAATCCACCGGATTATCGGCATGTTGAAGAAGGTAGGGTGAGGTTTCTTCCGCAAGATGGTTGGGCATTAAAAATCCTTTGTCATAGCCGGTGTTTTTAAGATTTTACCATACCCCGATTTGTACAATCCAGGAGGATTGTACAAGCATATTTCGGTGTATACTTGTTTCATTCTTTACCAATTTTCTTCATGTGAGGTCAATCATGGTAAATGTAACGCAGGTGGATCTGCAAAATCGCGGACAGGTCAACCGCTTCATCCAATTTCATTATGACCTGTACAGGAGTTGCCCGCAGTGGGTACCGCCATTCTTATCAGACATGCGGATGGTGATGAATCCCCAAAAACATCCATATTATGAACATTCTGATGCTGAGTTCTTCATCGCAGAGCGCAATGGTGAAGTGGTAGGCCGCATCGCTGCGCTTGAAAACAAGCCTTTCAATAAATATCACGGCACCCAGGATGCTGAATTTTATTACTTCGACACGGTCGATGACCTTGAGGTTGCCACTGCCCTGTTCTCCCGGGTCTTTGATTGGGCCAAGAAACGCGGATTGAACAAGCTGGTGGGGCCAAAGGGCTTTTCCCCTTTCGATGGTTACGGCCTGCAGGTGGAGGGCTTTGACAAGCGACAGATGATGATCATGATGAATTACAACTATCCATATTATCAAACGCTGGTTGAGGCACTCGGTTTTGAAAAGGAGGTTGATTTTATCTCGACTTATTTGCACCGGGATTCGTTCCACCTGCCGGAGAAAATCCACGAAATCTCACAAAGAGTCCAGGAACGCGGAACGCTGCGCATCCAGCGCTTCACCACCAAGAAGGAGCTATCCAAGTGGGTGCGGCCGCTCGGGCTGGCGTATAACAACACCTTTGTCAACAATTGGGAGTATTACCCATTAACTGAACATGAACTGGATTTCCAGTTCAAGAACCTGTTATCGGTCCTCGTGCCGGACTTGATCAAGCTGATCATGCATAACGAGCAAATCGTGGGCTTCCTGTTGGGTTTCCCGGATATTTCTGCGGCCTTGCAGCGTCAAAAGGGACGCATTACCCCCTGGGGCGTGGTGGACTTCATGCAGGAACTCAAGCGGACCAACTGGGTATCCCTGAACGGAGTAGGCGTGTTACCGGAATATCACGGCCGCGGCGGAAATGCCCTGCTGTACACCGAGATGGAAAACACCATACGCAATTCGCAGTATGTACATGCCGAATTGACCAATGTTGCCGAAACGACCAAGCAAATGCGAGCTGACTTGATCAATGTGGGCAGCACGCCGTATAAAAACCACCGCGTCTTCCGACGGGCGATCTAGATTTACAATAACAGTAGACCGGCGGCTGATCAAGCCGCCGGTTTTTGTTTCTTCCGAATAATTCTTATGATCTGGATCAAGCCAGCCAGGGCAAGCCCGATCCAGAGACAAACAAAAGGCACCAGGGGCATGACATAGCGTTGGAAGGGGAGCGGAACCAGCAGGATGAGTCCGAGCCATTGGACGGCAGCAGCAAGCAAAAACAAGAGGTGGGCTTTCCGGGTGGGATTGGAACGAATCGAAAGCAGCAGGCTGCGCCCCAACCCAACCAGGCTGAGGAAGAGCAGGATGGCTCCGCCCGGAATGCTGCGCAGTAAAGAGTGGAGGGGATTTGACAGGTAGGCTGTACTGGCCGCCTGCAACTCCCGGGTGTAATTTCCCACATCCTGGATAGCCAGCGGAGCAAAGAAAAGCTGGACAACCTGCACCTGCAGGCGATCCCACCAGTCCGGCAGAGCCAGATCCGGGCGAATAGCGGTGATGGCAGACACCTGCCCGGCGACCAACTCCTGGCGCTGGGCCAGGCCGGTTAATACCGCCCCGACCGGGTCAGCCCAGAGAAAGGGATTGAGCACGAAAGTAACCAGCAGGAAGATCAGGGTAAATAAGCCCAATTCTTCCAGGACTTCATACCATTTCCGCGGTCGGTTGCTGATAAGAATGGCCACCAACCCGACAAGGACGAGCGGTGCAGGGGAGTACTTGGCATTAAATGCCAGGGCAAGCGGGAAGGCACTCCACCAGGCCTGATTCGGAAAACGCAGGATGAACCAGAGGCTTAGGAGGATGAAGAAAACCATTGGGCCTTCAGCCATCGCCCGCCGGGTGTGCAGCAGGATGAGGGCGTTTCCGGCAAAAACTACCAGGGAAACCCATCCAGCACCCAATCCGCCCAACTGGCGGCCGAGTAAGAATATCAAAAGCAGGCAAAAGGGGAAAAATATGGCCGTGGAAAAACGGGAAATGAGCAGTTGCTGCCGGGTGGGCATGGCTCCAGATTGAACGTTCTGCTCCCAGGAAAGACCCCAATTCCAATCGCTTTTCAAAGGGGCTACGTTGAAAGCTGATCGAAAGATGCCAACCAGGTATCGGGTTAGGGGGGCATCGATCAGGCGGTAATGCATGTGGAGATCGACCTCGTTTCCCGGCTGCCAGATCATCTGGGCTGGGTTCTTGAAGAGAGTCGAGAAATCATCCGACATATAAATATATGTGGCTTCATCCGGATGGAAGGGGACCTTTGGCAGCCCTAAAAAGTACACCAGGCTGGCCAGGCTGATGAATGCAAGCAGGAGTGAGTTCAGGGTGATCAGGCGTTTCATGAGTTTATAAATTGTATTTCAGGGTGGTTGCAGCTACAATTATCCCATCATTTCAGGAATTGGGGTACGCATGAGCTGGTTGCGATCCGGTTGGCTACGGGCTGGCATGGTGATTCTGGCGGCGATCCTGTGGAAGATTGCCCTCCTGGCGATGAACGCATTTCCGTTCAATGCGGATGAAGCCATCGTTGGCTTAATGGCGCGCCACATCCTTGGCGGAGAAAGGCCCATTTTCTTCTACGGTCAGGCCTATATGGGCAGCCTGGATGCCTGGCTGACCGCGGCCGGTTTTGCGCTTTTCGGTAGCCAGGTCTGGGTCATCCGCCTGGTGCAGACAGTTTTATACGCGCTGACGATCGGGGGGGTGATTTTACTCGGCCGGGTGGGTTTTGGCAGCTGGAATCACGGCATCCTGGCAGGGCTGCTGCTGGCTGTACCGCCTGTCAATACCACTCTTTACACATCGGTCAGCCTGGGCGGCTATGGGGAGGCGCTCCTGCTGGGGGTGGTGGGCTTATTGCTGGGTTTCTGGATGAGCCAGGCCGGGAGAAAACCACATCCCGCCTGGTGGTTTGCCTGGGGCTGTTTGGCTGGACTTGGCCTGTGGGCAAATGCGATTTCCTGGGTTTTCTTCCTGCCGATGGGGATTTATCTATTATCATGGTTGACCGGGAGTACAAAGCGTCTCAACTGGCAAAGAAGCCTGCTGACTATCCTATCTGGCCTAGCCGGTGGATTATTTGGTTCGCTACCCTGGTGGATTTATGCCTTGCAGCACGGTTTTGGCGGCTTGCTGGGTGAATTATTCGGGGGAGCGGTGGCCGTGGAAGGAGGGAGTTGGCTTTTACGCTCCCTTAACCATTCGGTCAATTTTCTCCTGCTGGGGCTGCCGGCAGCCCTGGGAATGCGCCCCCCGTGGGAGGTGCGCTGGCTGGCGCTGCCGTTGCTCCCGCTGGCGCTGGGGTTTTGGATTGTAGCAGGCGTCTTTCTATTCCGTCGGCGTTCAGCGGACGACCCGCAAAGAAAGGTGTTCCTCGTGCTGGCCGGGATTATTGGGGTGTTAGCGTTATTGTTCATCTTTACCCCATTTGGCGTGGATCCTTCCGGGCGGTATTTCCTGCCATTCGCCATCCCGCTTGCGCTGGGGGCTGGAGGTTGGCTGCTTGCCCTCAAACCGCGCTACCTGGCGGGCATCCTTGCAGGACTGGTATTGGTTTTCAACCTGTGGGGGACACTGGATTGCGCGCTGAAGAATCCGCCCGGCATTACGACCCAGTTTTACAAACCTGCCCAGGTGGATCAAAGCAAAATGCCCGAGCTGGTGAATTTCCTTCTCTCCGAGGAAGAAACGCGCGGATATACGACATATTGGGCAGCCTATCCGCTGGCGTTCCTGACCAATGAAACCATCCTTTTCACTCCCCGGCTGCCATATCATCTGGATTTGACGTATACCAATCGGGATGAGCGATATGCACCATACGCCGAGGCTGTAGCCCAGTCGGCACACGTGGCTTATATTTCCACCCGGAATCCCGCCCTGGACGAAAGGCTGCGCACGGAATTTTCCCGCCTGGGAATCACCTGGCAGGAGAAACAAATAGGAGACTTTTACGTCTTTTATCACCTTTCCAGGCTGGTACGGCCGGAGGAATTAAAGATTAACCGGGAGCTGCCCTGATGATCAAACCCCCAAATGAAAATCCATTGACAACCCCTGGCGGACGCCTGGTGTTGGTGATGACCTTGCTGCTGATCGGGATCATGGCGGCTCGCACACCGTTGGACAGCGACCTGTGGTGGCATTTGCGCTCCGGCCAGGTGATGGTGGAAACGGGCCGGCCGTTGCTGCAAGATGTATTTTCGTATACACGTGACGGAGCCGCCTGGATCAATCATTCCTGGCTTTCCCAACTGATCCTGTATGGCCTCCATCAACTGGCTGGATACACCGGGGTGAGTTTCTGGGTGGTTGGCTTGTCTGTTCTGTCCATGGGTTTGGTTTTCTTCCAGATGGGCGGACCCGCCGGATGGCGGGCATTGCTCTTGATCCTGGGGGCTGCAGCCTCTGCACCCGTCTGGTCGCCGCGCCCACAATTGACCAGCCTGGCCTTGCTGGCGCTGTTGGGATGGCTGATCCAGCGCTGGCGGACCGGAAACGTACGCAGGTTGTGGATTTTGCCGCTGATCTTTTGCCTGTGGTCCAATCTACATGGAGGCTTTTCGCTAGGCTTCCTGCTGTTGCTGGCGTTCTTCGGCGGCCAGGTCCTGGATCACATTCTGGGTTTCAACGATGAAGCCATGCCGTGGAAAGACCTGGGCAGGATTGCCCTGTGGAGCGGCCTGGCAGCCCTGGCGGTGATGGTCAATCCCAACGGTGTCGATATGTGGAAAATCCCGTTCCAGACGGTGGGGGTGGGCTCGCTGCAGCAATTCATCCAGGAATGGGCCTCTCCAGATTTTCACGATCCCGCCCAGCAACCCATCCTGCTGCTGGTGATCCTGCTACTGGCCGGGGTGGGATTTTCCCGCAAACGCATGGCCGGTGAAGATTGGCTGTCTGTGTCGGGCTTTCTGTTGATGGCGCTGTTGGCCCGGCGAAATATCGCCCCGTTTGCTCTGGTGTCCATCCCGATCATCGCCAGGTACGGTTGGCAGGCCATCCAGGAATGGTTGGACATAGTTCGTGCTTCAGGACGCTTCAAGCGGCTTTTCCGGGAGTCGGTTCCCGGAAAGCCGCACCCCGTGATCAACCTGCTGCTGGCCGGCCTGTTGGGGTTGGTGCTATTTGTCAAGCTGGGGATTTTATCGCTCCCGGCAGTGGTGGAGTCAGCTTCGGCCGGGAGCATGCCGCAGGCGGCTGTGGACTGGCTGAAAGCACACCCGGGCGGGCGGATGTTGAGTGAATACGGCTGGGGCGGTTACCTGGATTGGAATCTGCCGGAAGAAAAGGTCTTTGTTGACGGCCGGACGGACTTGTTTGGAGATGAAATCATCGGTGAATGGCTGCAGGTCGTCCAGGCGGATGCAGAGATGGAAGCCATCCTGGATAAATGGGGCGTGCAACGAGTGATGCTGCAGCCGAACCGGCCGGCGGTCAATGCGTTGATTACACTTGGATGGCAACAGGTGTATCAGGATCCGACTGCAATCATCCTTGAAGGATCAACGAGATGAAGAGACACTGGATTGCCCCGGCCATCCTGGTTTTTTTACGCCTGCTTCTCCTGCTGGCGCTTCCGTTGGAGGGTATGGTGGGATATGGTGATTTTATTCACTTCTTTCGCATAGCCAATCTTGGGGGTTGGCCATATATCCACTACTGGTCGGAATTTCCTCCGATTTTTCCTTTCCTGGGGGAATTGATCTATCGATTAGCCGCTGGGCGGGAAAATACCTTTGATACTTTATTAATCCTGGTCCTGACCGTAGCGGATGCGCTGAACCTATACCTTTTTTCCCGGTTGGCGGAACGCTTGTTTCAGAAGGAGGTAGCCCGGGTACGGTTGGGAGGATACCTGCTGTGCCTGGCCGGTCTGGCCTATACCTGGTGGTATTTTGATTCAATTGCTGTCCTGGCCTTGCTGCTTGGGCTGTTCTGGATCCTGGAGCAGCGGCCGGTTCGGGCTGGATTCGCCCTGGGTCTGGGAATTCTGATCAAGTGGTTCCCGGTATTGTTGATCCCCCTGGCGATTAAAAAATCCGGTTGGCGGAAAGGACTGCTGACGGGCATTACCGCAATTGGGTTATCTGCCCTGGTTTATGGTGGACTGGCTCTGGCAAGCCCGAAGTTCACTGCGGCATCCCTGCAATCCCAATCGGCCAAAGGTTCCTGGGAAACGCCCTGGGCGTTGCTGGATGGTAACCTAACCACTGGCAACTTCGGCCCGGAAATTGAGCGCCTGGATGCCAGTACTGCCAGTCGGACTGACCGAAATCCAGCGGTCATCCCCACCTGGGTGACTCTGCTGGTCTTCGGAGGACTGGGATTGGCTGCCTTCTTGCGCTTGAAGTTGCAGACAGATCGTCAAATCATCAGCTTTGGGCTGATCACGTTTGGATTGTTTTTCCTGTGGTCCCCGGGTTGGAGCCCGCAGTGGATCTTATACCTTCTCCCTCTGATCCTCCTGGCCTTACCCATCCAAACAGCAGCCCTGCTTGGCGGAACGATCATCCTGGCCAACCTGATGGAGTGGCCGGTGCTGCTCTCCCGCGGTATGTTCTGGACTCTACCGATGACAATCGGCATCCGGACGTTGCTGATGATCCTGCTGGTGGTGGTAGCCTATCAGTCGGCATCCGGCGGCCGTGAATAAATTTCCGGGCGGCGGTCAGAGAAAACCGGCATGAACTTGCGGACATCCGCCAACTGCTGAAAATCAAGTTCAGCAGTTAATACCGCTTCAGCATCGGCCGGGGCTTCAATCAGCGTCTCACCCCACGGGGAGATCACGGCTGAATTTCCACCATACACCGCTCCGCCGCTGCTGCCGACCGTGTTGACCGCGGCAGTAAAAGCCTGGTTTTCAATGGCCCGGGCGCGCAGCAGGGTCCGCCAGTGTTCAATCCGGCGGGCCGGCCACTCCGCGCTGACCAGGAATATTTGAACCTGCTGCAGGGCATACAGGCGGTAGAGTTCAGGGAAGCGCAGATCGTAGCAGATGCTCAAACCTGCCTTGAGGCCGTGAAGATCTGTCGTGACGGGTTCATTACCCGGTGTAAGCCAGGCATCCTCGTCCATCAGCCCGAAGAGATGAATCTTGCGGTATTGGATGGCGGGCTGGTCCGGTTGAATCAGGGTAAATGTATTGAAAACCTGACTTCCGACCTGTTCCAGCAGGGAGCCGCCGATGGCAATTCCATGCTCCTGGCTGAAGAGGGCCCAATGGGCCAGGATTTCAGGACTTCGTCCGGCCTGGGCGGCAGAGTTGGGGAGGTCGTAACCACTTGACCAGAGCTCAGGCAGGAGAGCCAGGTTGCCACCCTGCCGGACGGCCTCTTCGAGTGCTTGCAGGGCACAATGAAGGTTTTGATCAATATCTCCAGGTTGAATATGGATCTGACAGAGGGATATCTTCAACATGGTTGAATTATAATTGATCTGAATCATCCCAAGGAGTCCTTCAGTGAAACAACGCCGCAATTCCACGATCTTGGCCATTCTTCTGCTGGTAATCATCCTGGCAGGCCTGGTTGGTCTCACCTGGGGGAACTTGCGTTATGTCCGGCAAAACCCGGGCGGAAATGATTTCCTCGTCCACTGGACCGGGACGCGGTTGTTCCTGACCCGGAACATCAGCCCCTATAGCGATGAGGCCGCCCTGGAAATCCAGCGCCTGGCGTACGGCCGGCCGGCGCAAGCCGGCGAGCATGAACTGCGCTTTGCCTATCCGTTTTATTCGATCCTGTTCTTTTTCCCGTTTGCATTCATTGCCGATTTTGGCATTGCGCGCGCCTTGTATATGACACTGCTGGAGGTCGGCCTGATTGGTCTGGGGCTGCTCTCCCTGCGCGCCAGCCGTTGGAGACCCGGACTGGTGATGACCGGAGTTATTGTGGTGTACTCATTGATCTGGTACCACGGCCTGCGCCCATTAATCAACGGTAATGCGGTGATCCTGGTCGGCCTGGGACTGGTGGCTTCCTTCCTGGCCGTTCGTCATAAATCGGATGAATTGGCCGGAATCATCCTGGCTTTTTGTACGATCAAGCCGCAGGTTGTTTTGATCCCCGGACTATTCTTGCTATTCTGGACTTTAGGGCAGCGGCGTTGGAAGATGCTGTTCTGGTTTGTCGGAACCGTGGGGTTACTTTCGGCCATTTCCGCCCTGTTGATGAGTGATTGGATCCTGCAGAATATCCGCGAGGTTCTTCGATATCCTTCCTACAACCCGCCCGGTACACCCGGCCAGGCTTTGGCCACCTGGATGCCGTCCCTGGGAGGCCGGATTGGAGTGGGCATCTCGATTTTGGTGGGCGTCATCCTGGTGGTGGAATGGATCCTGGCGGTCAGGCGGGGGGAAGCCGGCCTGGCCTGGGCATTTGCACTGACGCTGGTTTTAAGCCAGTGGAGCGGTTTACAAAACGACCCCGGTAACTACGTTATCTTGTATCCGGCGCTGCCGGTTATTTTCAAGGCCCTGGAGGAACGTTGGAGACACATGGGCCGGGTGATCACGATTCTGACCCTGATCATTCTGCTGGTGGGGATCTGGTTGATTTTCCTCGGCACGGTTGAGCAAAGTTACCAGCCCATCCAGAGTCCGGTGATGATTTTCGTACTGCCCGGTATCCTGCTGATCATGCTTTACTGGGTGCGCTGGTGGGCCGTAGCCCCGCCAAAAGTGTGGGCGGACGTAATTTCTGAAATGGATACTCAACGGCGATAATGAGACGTATCAATCTCCGCCTGGTTGGGGTTTCCGTGCTTGCAGTCGTCTTACGCTGTCTGTTCCTGCAAACCCGCGGGATTCAGTACGATGATGCGTTCAGTATATTCCTTTCGCGGAGATCACTGGCTGAAATCGTGAGCGGGACGGCGGCTGACACCATGCCGCCGCTGTATTACTTTCTGTTGCACTTCTGGGGGCTGGTCAGCCAGGAACTATGGTGGCTGCGCCTGCTTTCGGTGCTGTTAAGCCTGGGCTGTGTTGTGCTGCTCTTCCTGCTGGTCCGCCGCCTGGCTTCAGAGGGGGCTGCCCTGGCGGCAGCCCTGTTGGCGGCTATTTCTCCGCTTCAGATTTACCATGCCCAGGATTTGCGCATGTACGCCCTGACCGCCTGTGCCGTGCTCGGCTACTGGTATTTTTTTATCCGCTTGTGGCAGGGACGGGAGAGGCAATCGGCCGCGGATTGGGTGGGTTTCATTCTGTGCGGCACGGCTGCACTTTATGCCCACAACCTGGCCGGTTTTTTGCTGCTGCCGCCGTTTGCCTTTTTAATCTGGCGGCGAGCCTGGAAGCAGCTCATGCGCTTTGCCGTGGGTGGGGGGGCGATCCTGCTGCTTTTCAGCCCCTGGCTGCTGCTTCTGCCCGGGCAGGTGGAAAAAATCCAGCGCGCCTTCTGGACGCCCAGGCCGGGTGTGGTGGAAATTGTCCAGGCGATTCTCCTCGGTGCCGGCAACCTGCCATTGCCCAGCGGGTGGATGGCGGTGGCATTGGTATGCGCCCTGGGCGGGTTGACGTTTGTTGTCATCGGGCTGGTACGGGGGAGAAAAGAACTTAACGAATTTACTTTCCTGGCGTGGGCAGCCGGATTGCCCCCGTTGTTGCTGCTCATTCTCTCTTACCTGATGCGGCCGGTTTTTGTCCCGCGCGGCTTTCTGGCGGCTTACCTGGCGTTGGATGGGCTGGCTGCCTGGATTATCTGGCGGGCATGGCGGCCGGGTGGAGGAAAAATCATCTTCGGGTTGTTTTTACTATCAGCCGTGATTTCGCTGCCGACTCAGTACACTTTTGACGCATTTCCACGTTCTCCGTTCAAGGCAGCCATGCAGGATCTTTCCAGTCAGCTTCGAGAGGGCGACATCATCCTGCATGACAACAAGTTATCCTACTTCCCGGCAGAGTATTACGCGCCAAACCTTCCACAGCGGTTCCTGGCGGATGAACCTGGCTCGGCAAACGATACTTACGCACCGGGCTCTCAACAGGCCATACAGCTCATCCCCGCAGCGGATCTACCGGCAGGCACAGCCGGAGCAAGTAGGGTGTTTTTCATGTTTTTTACACAGACCCGGACGGATTATCTATCCGCGGGGCTGGTGGAGCATCCCGTCCTGGCCTGGTTGGATGAACACGGTCACCTGGACCAGATTCAAGCGTGGAATGATCTGAATGTGTATATTTACACCATGGAGCGCTAACGGATGAGCACAAGGAAATGGCTGATCCTGGGGGTAGGGGGATTGATCCTGGCGCTGGGGATGATGTTCCTGCAGAGAGTGCCGGGATACATGGACGCTGAATATTATTATGCAGGCGGACTGCGTATAGCCAGTAATCATGCCGCCACTGAACCTTTCCTGTGGAACTACCTGGATGATCCGGTCAGCCTGCCTCATCCATCCTTCAGCTATTGGATGCCCCTGCCGTCACTCCTGGCGGCCCTCGGGATGAAAATCGCCGGCAGCACTTCTTTCACGGCCGCGCGTGTCTTTTTCATCCTGCTGTGCGGTTTGATCCCCATTCTGACCGCCTGGCTGGCACTGCGCATGGGAGCCACCTCCAAGCAGGCCATGCTGGCCGGGGGGTTCAGTGTTTTTTCCGGCTTTTACGCACTCTACACCGGTCTGACGGAATCCTTCGCACCGGCCACGCTGCTGGGAGCAGGGATGTTATTGATCCTTTCCTCCGATTGGGCGATGTGGAGGCGCGGACTGGCTGCCGGTATTTTGGCAGGCCTGATGCATCTCAACCGGGCAGACGGGATGCTCTGGGTGGGGGCGGGATTAATTTGGTTTTTCCTGGAATGGCGGCGGTTGCGCCCTGTAATTTCCAGGCGACAGATTCTAGGTGCGATGGCTTTATCAATGGCGGCGTACTTCGCCGTGATGTCGCCCTGGTTCCTGCGCAATTTACAAACCTGGGGCAGCCTGATGCCGCCGGGCGGCAGCCGGACACTGTGGCTGACGGATTATAACCAGACATTTCTCTATCCGGCTGGACAGTTGTCATTTTCCACCTGGTGGAGCAGCGGCTTAAGTAACATCCTGCAAGTCCGCCTGGATGCGTTATGGTTAAACTTGAAAACCTTGCTGGCGGTCCAGGGTTCGGTGATCCTGCTGCCGTTGATGTTCATTGGGCTTTGGCGGCTGCGCAAGAACCTGGTCGTCCAGGTGGGAACCATTATGTGGCTGCTTTACTTCCTTTTGCTGACGCTGGTTTTCCCATTTTCAGGCAGCCGGGGAGGATTTTTCCATTCCGGGGCGGCTGTTCAACCGATGTTGTGGGGCGCGGCGGCGGTAGGATTTTCCGCGATCATTGATTGGGGCTGCCAGAAGCGCGGCTGGAGTAAAACCCGGGCCTGGCGGGTTTTCAGCGCAGGATTAATTATCATCCTGGCGGTGATGACCGGTTTCCTGGCCTTGGAGAGGACAGTACGAACGAGCCCCGGTATAGAAAGCTGGTCAGCCGGTGCTGAGAGGTACCAGGCGGTGGAAACCTGGCTGCGCAGCCAGGGCGGCGAAGGGTCGATCGTGATGGTTAACAATCCACCCGGATATTACGTGGCTGGTCGACGGGCAGCCATCGTCATCCCGTTGGGAGAGTTGGATACCGTGCTGGAGGTGGCGCGTAAATTTGGGGCGGAATACCTGGTGTTGGAACAAAACACCACCCCGCAATTGAAAGATCTATACCAATCTCCCAGAACACTTGCCGGGTTGACCTATTTGACCACTATGGATGGGGCGGAGATCTTCCGCTTTGAAATCCAGTCCCCATGAAAAAACAGTCTGGAATTTCACTGCCCATGTGGGCTTGGTGTCTCCTGGCGGCCGGGATCGCGCTGGGGACGTATATACTGGTCTTATCCATCTTCAACCTGTCCGGTTTCCCGCTGGATGATGCCTGGATCCACCAAACCTATGCCCGGTCGTTGGCCCGGACAGGGCAGTGGGCCTACTGGCCGGGCCAGGTTTCAGCCGGCAGCACCGCGCCGCTCTGGACGGTCCTGCTGATTCCGGGTCAGCTCATACCGAATGGCTTGATGGCCTGGGCTTATCTACTCGGCTGGCTGGGCCTGGCCGCCAGCGCCTGGCTGGGGCAAAAAACCTACGAGAACCTAACCGGTCATCCCAGGCTTGCTTTGCCGATCATGGCATTGTTCTTATGTCTTGAATGGCACCTGGTCTGGGCGGCCAGCTCGGGGATGGAAACGATCCTGGCTGCGGGGGTGGTTTTGGCAGTGTTTGAGCAGCTTTCCCGGGAGAAACCGCGCTACTGGCTGGCCGGCGGGTTGACTGGTCTGGCCGTTTGGATACGACCAGATGGGGTGACCCTGCTTGGACCGATCCTTTTTGTGATCCTGTTTTCAAAAGAAAAATGGAGCAACCGTGCCCGACAGGCCGGGTGGGTCTTGCTGGGATTCCTTGTTTTGTTTTTACCTTACCTGATTTTCAATAAATCACTGGCGGGCACCTATTGGCCGAATACGTATTATGCCAAGCAGATGGAATATGCCATTCTCAACCAGGAAGCCCTGCCGGTGCGGTTTTTACGCTTGTTGATTCAACCCATGGTGGGGGCGGGGGTCTTACTGCTGCCCGGTGCGTTCTGGGCGTTTTACCAGGGCTTCCGACGCCGCAGGCCAACCTGGATGGCCCTGGGCTTATTCTGGATCGGTTTCACCCTGCTGTATGCCTGGCGGTTACCGGTCGCATATCAACACGGGCGCTACCTGATGCCCGCCATGCCGACTTATTTCCTCCTGGGATTCCTGGGGATGAATGAACTCGTGGGCAACTTTGGGCAGCAGCCTTCGGCCCGCCTGTTCCGTTTCGGCTGGCGGCTGGCCGTCACCCTGACGCTCCTGCTCTTTTTCTTCAACGGAGCAATGGCCATTTCCAATGATGTCGGTATCATCCAAACGGAAATGGTCGCCACGGCGCGCTGGATCCAGCAAAATACGCCGCCAAATGCGCTGGTTGCCGCCCATGATATTGGGGCAATGGGATATTTCGGCGAGCGGCAGTTGGTTGACCTGGCCGGTTTGATCTCTCCGGAGGTGGCACCGATCATCCGGGATGAGGATAAACTGAAAGCATACCTGGATGAAAGGGGTGTAGATTACCTGGTGACATTTCCCGGTTGGTATTCCAGCCTGACAGATGGAAAACTTGTCCTTTTTCAAACGGACGGCAAGTATTCACCCGCCCAGGGTGGTGAAAACATGGCTGTTTATCAATGGAGATAACTGGAAATTTTTACGGTTCATACAACCTTATGCTATACTTGCTTGAATTTGGTAAAATATAAGATGCCCACACGGGCATCTTGTTGAGTATCTATAAGGAGAGGGAAGCATGGCAATCAATCCAGAAACTGATCGCGACCCGATTGATATCTTTGTTGAGGAAATCCAGGGCGAAATTGATCAATCCAAGCGCGCCCTGCGTGAAACGACGATGATGATTGAGCAAAGCCAGGCAGAATTGGCCAAGTTGGTTCAGCGCAATGCTGCCGTTGCCGGTCATTTACAACAAATCCAGGGCCAGTTTGAAAGCATGTCCCGAAATGATATCCGGATGACCTACAATGCCGCCCTGGATACTCAACAACGGCTGCTGGTCATGCGCGGGCAACTGGAGAAACTCCAGACGGAACAGAAGAATCTCCAGCGCACCATTACCTTGCTGGAAGGGATTTTGAAAACGATCGAAGAAGACATGGCCGGTGGAAAAGGTGGCCGGAGCAACAGCCGGGCCATGCTGGAGATGGTGGTCAAGGCCCAGGAGGCGGAACGGCTGCGCCTTTCCCGACAGATGCACGACGGCCCTGCCCAGGCTCTTTCCAATTTTATCGTGCAGACTGAAATAGCGATGCGTTATTTTGAAATGGACCCGGTAAAGGCCAAGG
Organism: uncultured Anaerolineaceae bacterium; assembly: GCA_964405455.1. Taxonomy (GTDB): domain Bacteria; phylum Chloroflexota; class Anaerolineae; order Anaerolineales; family Anaerolineaceae; genus CALESS01. Next base: position 45,573 of record CAYOOA010000003.1, read on the forward strand.
AAGAACTGCAACACCTGAAACAGTCCGCCCTGACTACATTTCAAAAGGTACGTACGTTCATTTTCGAGTTGCGGCCGATGATGCTCGATGACCTGGGATTGTATCCGACTGTCCGGCGGTACATTGAATCCTTCAAGGAACAGACGGGCGTAGATGTAGCCCTCAACCTGAAGGGGCAGGAACGCCGCCTGGAGCCCTACCTGGAAGTGATGATCTTTCGCGCCCTGCAGGAGTTGATGGGAAATGCAGTCCGCCACAACCAGGATGCGCCAGGGAGGATTTCACTGACGGTGCAGATTGTGGCTGAGGAGCGGCTCGTCAAGGTCAGTGTCAGTGATACCGGCAAAGGTTTTGATTTGGAAGAAGCTAGCAAATCGGGCGGTCTCGGTTTGAAATTGATCCGTGAGCGCGTGGAATTGCTGGGCGGTTTCATGGATGTGGATTCTGCCCCGGGAGCCGGGGCCAGGGTTAGCTTCCAGGTACCGTCTCTGGATAATGAAAATTTTGAAGGCCAAAGTCCTTCATAAATTATTCCGTTATTTATTGCAGGAGGAAGTTTTACAATGACCAAAACGATTGGTTTATTAACCGGGGGAGGCGATGTTCCCGGCCTGAACCCGGCCATGAAGGCTGTCGTGATGAGCGCGTTGGAGAATGGTTACCGGGTGATCGGGATCCGCAAGGGTTGGGGCGGATTCCTGGGTTACAATCTCGATGAACCGGCGACGCGCGAGTATTATGTTCGTGAATTACAGGCCACGGATGTTCGGACGATTGACCGCACGGGTGGCACCTTCCTTCACACCTCGCGGACGAATCCGGGCAAGGTGAAAGCCAAATCGGTGCCGGATTTCCTGCGCAACTCATCGTGGGGCAAAGAATTGCCGGACGGCACCTTTGATTACACCCCTTACGTCTTGAAGGTGATTGATCACCTGGGTATCGATGTGATGGTGCCGATCGGAGGCGACGACACCCTCAGCTATGCCCATCGACTGCATAAGGAAGGCTTCCCAACCGTGGCCATTCCCAAGACCATGGATAATGATGTATTCGGAACGGATTACTGCATCGGCTTTTCCACGGCAGTCACCCGCTCGGTTGAATCCATCCACAACATGCGTACGGCGGTTGGCTCGCACGAACGGATCGGCATCGTGGAATTGTTTGGCCGCAACTCCGGCGAAACCAGCCTGATCAGTGCTTATCTTGCCTACGTGGACCGTGCCATCATCACCGAAGTACCCTTCGATGTCAACAAACTGGCCAACTTCCTGATGGAGGATAAACGCAATAATCCCTCCAATTATGCCATCATGACCATCTCCGAAGGCGCCATCATGGAAGGCGGGGAAGTGGTTGAAAGTGGTGAAGCGGATGCCTACGGCCACCGCAAGCTGGGCGGCGTGGGCACCCTCCTTTCTGAAGAAATCAAGCGCATCACCGGCCAGGATATCATGTACCAGCAACTGGCTTACCTGATGCGCTCCGGGGCACCGGATTCCCTGGATCGGATGGTGGCCATGTCCTACGGACACCTGGCAATTCAACTGATCCGCCGGAATGAATACGGCAAGATGGTTGCCCTGCACGGCGGCAAATATACCACGGTGCCGATCGAGATGATCATGGCCGGCAAGAAGCGCGTGGATGTGCCCGCCTATTATGATATTGAGAATTACCGCCCGAAGATCCGTGATTTTATGGGCGTCCCCATGTTCCTTAGCTAATTGAAAGGAGTGAGAGATGAAAGAAGAATTGATCAAAGAAATGGTTGACCTGGTGGATGGCTCCATTGCCATTTCGAAGGATGAAGTTCGCGTCCTGGATGCGACCAAGCTGCAGAAGAACATCGTCAAGCTAGCCCAGGTGGCAGCCCTGGCCGGTGGGAGCAAGGCGGGTTACGCCCGCTTCCTCATCCGGATGGCAGCGCTGGACCTGGGGATCTACCCGGCGTCCATCAATGACCTGTACATGGCCCGCGGACGGGGTGAGGTTCCATTCTCATTCACCGTGCCGGCGATTAATTTGCGCTGCCTTACTTTCGATGCCGCCCGGGCTATTTTCCGCACGGCCATGAAGATTGATGGAGCGGCATTCCTATTTGAAATTGCCCGTTCGGAAATGACTTATACCGACCAGCGCCCAACCGAGTACTCCTCCTCGGTGCTGGCTGCTGCCATAGCTGAAGGCTACCGCGGCCCGGTCTTCATCCAGGGCGATCACTTTCAGATTTCCGCCAAGCGCTACGCAGCAGATCCCAAGACGGAAGTGGATAACCTCAAGGCGCTGGTGATTGAAGCTGTGGCAGCCGGTTTCTTCAATATTGACGTGGATACTTCCACCCTGGTGGATCTCTCCAAGGAAACCATCCCCGGCCAACAGCAAGTGAACGTTGAACTTTCTGCCCACCTGGCTGCCTTTGTCCGCTCGGTGCAACCGGAAGGTGTGACGATCTCCATCGGTGGTGAGATCGGCGAAGTCGGCGGGCACAATTCGACCGTAGATGAACTGCACGCATACCTGGGCGGTTTCAAGGCTGAACTGAAGAAAGTTGCCGGGGATGCTGTAGGTCTTTCGAAGATCAGTATTCAAACCGGTACATCCCACGGCGGTGTTGTGCTGCCGGATGGCTCGATTGCCAAGGTGGATGTGGATTTCAACACCATGCTGACCCTTTCACGGATTTCGCGATCGGATTACGCCATGGGCGGCGCAGTCCAGCACGGCGCGTCGACGCTGCCGGAAGATTTATTTGGTAAATTTGTGGAAGCCGAAGCAGTTGAAATTCACCTGGCGACCAATTTCCAGAATATCTTCTTTGATCATATCCCGGCGGCTTTGCGTGGTGAAATGTACGCCTACCTGGATCAGAACCTGGCGGCCGAACGCAAACCCGGCATGACAGATGAGCAGTTCTATTACAAGAACCGCAAGAGTGCCATTGGCGTCTTCAAGCGCCAATCCTGGATGCTCACGGATGCTGAAAAGGCTCCCGTCATTAAGGCCTGGGAAGCCCAATTCCACCGCCTGTTCAACCAGCTTGGTTTGCCTGGCACCCGCCAGTACGTGGATCGGTTCATCCGCCCGGTTATGATCAAGCCCAAGCTGGCTGATTACCTGGGCAAGGATGCCGAAGCTGAAGATGTGAAAGACCTCGCTGATTAAGGTCGGTTGAGCCTATCGGGCGCGGGGCAGTGTAACAGGTTACCTGTTCTGCACTTCCCCGTGCCTTTTTATTACAGGAGGCGGAATGCCTAAGGAAGAGCAAGGCGTCACCAATGACCGCTTCAGCATCATCCCCCGGTCATTGATCTTTATCACGCATGGTGACGAAGTGTTGCTGTTGAAAGGCGCCCCATCCAAGCGGCTGTGGGCGAATAAATACAACGGGATTGGTGGACACGTGGAGCGTGGGGAGGATGTGCTTTCCAGCGCGAAACGGGAACTGGAAGAAGAGTCCGGGTTGAGCGGGGTGGACCTGTGGTTGTGCGGAATCGCGATGATCGATGCCGGTCAAACCACCGGGATTGGAATATTCATGTTCCGTGGAGAGTATTCAGGCGGTGAACTGGTTCAATCCCATGAAGGTCGGCTGGAATGGATCAAGCTGAACCGATTAGAAGATTATCCCCTGGTGGAGGACCTGCAAATCATTCTTCCCCGGCTGATGGAATTGAAGCGGGGAGATCCGCCGAAGTATCTACGTTATTATTATGACGATCAGGATCGGCTGCAGGTTCGCTTCGGATAGCATAGAAGACCACAATCGTGCTGCCATAATCACGCTGATCGAACTCCACCAGGTGCTCCAGGTGGAGTTCTTCGTACTCCACGGGGTGGATCTGCACGATCACCCAGGCATCCTCAGATAGCCAACCGGGATTTTCATCCAGCAAGCGCATGGCCTTGCTCCACATTTGCTTATATTGGGGCGGGGCTACATATATGTAATCAAAAGCCCTATCTGGAGGTTGCTGCAGGACTTTAAAGGCATCCCCGCGCACAAGCTGGGCATTTTCGGAGAGACGCGTGGCAGCCAGGTTCTCCAGGATGACCTGTTGGGCCAGGCGGTTGAGCTCCACAAACCGGACGAATTTGGCTCCGCGCGATAATGCCTCGATGCCCACTGCACCGGTGCCGCCAAACAAGTCCAACATCGATGCGTCTTCAATATCCGACGATAGGATGTTAAAAACCGCCTCTTTCACGCGGTCCGTGATGGGGCGGGTGGTATCCCCCGGCACATCCTTGAGGTGGTGGCCGCGGGCTTTTCCGGAGATGACGCGCAGACTTCCCATAAAGCGATTATTGTTGAGCTGGATTCAGCGAATCCGCTTCCAAAGTTCCTTTTCAAGATTCCAGTCGCCCATTTTGATCCGGTTGACCTGGCCGAGGGTGAGGCGGCGCACCATGGTGGCGCGCTGTTGATCAGGAATTTCCGATAAGCGCGCCAGGACCTGGTCGAAGCACTCCAGTGCTTTCTCGTTCAAACCCTGGGAACGGTAAACCAGGCCGAGGGCGTAAAGTGAATCAAGATCGTTATCCAATTCAACCGCTTTTTCCAGGTCCAGCTGTGCCTGCTGCAGCTTCTGTTGCGAGAAGTACAGCCAACCACGGCGGGCATAATCAGATCCGTTTTGAGGGTTGATTTCGTCCGGGCTGGGTAGAGTTTCGGCGGGAATTATTGATTTTTGGGCCACGTCAAATTCTCCAAGATCCTTTATTCGGGAAGAATTGCCTGGATGGTCTGGTTGATTCGGGAATCTTCCTCAGACCGCTCAGAAAAGTAATGTTCCATGAATTCCGAGCGGCGCAGACGCAAGGCCAGCGGGGCAACCAGGCGGATATCAGCGTTTGTGACTTGTGTACGGTTATCGGCTGCAGCCAAAGCCCGGGCGCTTTCAAAGAGGGTGATTTCCGCGCGGATTGAATCCAGGCTAAACTTTTGGATTAGTTGGATTCCCAGCCGAGTAATTTCTTCAGGCAGGACAACCTGCGGGAGGATGGAGCGGGCTGCTGAAATTTCCTGGCAGGCCTGGCGGGTGGCAAGCTCAAACCGATTGACGAAGGCTCGCGGATTGCGGAAGTATTCCACGCTGCGTTGATAGGCTTCCAATCGTTCGCCCGGGTTGAGAAGTCCGCGAACGACAACCCGCAGTCCAAAGCGGTCCATGATTTGCGGGCGTAAATTCCCCTCCTCAGGATTCATGGAACCGATCAGGGTTAACCTGGCCCGATAGACGGCCGCATGGGCACCCTGCCGGATGGTATAGCTGCCGGCGGCAGCGGCATCCAGGATCGCATTGGTGATTTCATCCGCCAGCAAGTTGACCTCATCCACAAACAGTAGATTCAAATCAGCCTGGGCGAGCAAGCCACGCTTGAGACGCATGCGTTCATGCGCTACTTCGCCTTCATCCAACCCGCCGATGACATCCGACAGGCGGGCGTTGAGCGGCAACTCCACCAGGCTGACCGGGCTGGAAACAGTCAGCGGTTCGCCCTGGCCGTATTTGCGGGCGCATTCCGGGCAGACAGCGTCCATACCGCCGGTTTCCACATCTTCCGGGAGGCAACCATAAAAGCAGGTGCTGCGTTGCACATCCGGCAGCACGTGAAGCAGGCTGCGAACAGCGGTAGTTTTTCCAGTCCCGCGCGGACCGATGAGCAGCACTCCGCCAATGGCCGGGTTGATGACCGAAAGGAGCAAGGCCAGTTTCATTTCCTGCTGCCCAACCAGGGCCAGGAAGGGGAATGGAAGGACTTCAGCCGGTCCAGATTCCTCTACCGGTTGGGAGGGTTGATTGCGCCCGGATACCATGTCCACCAGCTCGCGCAGGGAGCGCGGCATGGGGGGGCTACCTTCACCAGAAGGAGAAACATCCAAGGGGGAGGGCAGTTCAGGCGTATCCGGGGTCATATTTCACTCTATATCATTATACGTCCAGTAGCGGTTGGCGATGAAGTTCCACATCATCACCACCAGGACGGCGATCGCCAGGGCGACATTATGACCGACAAAGGTTGGGGTGAGGGGAAAATTCGGCAGCCATTGACCCGCCAGGGTGGTCAAGGCTTTCTCCAGCCAGGCGAACAAGGGTGTGCGGATGCCCAGGCCGATCATGGAGACAAGTCCAAACTGAACCAGTTGTCCTGAAACCGGCTTCGAGCGCGAATCAGGATAGGTCCAATAACGGTTCCAAAGGAAATTGGAGACCACGGCACAGGTGAAAGAAACGACTTGCGCCCAAACTGCAGGTAGAATGTGGAAGGCTGTCAGCAGATTAAAAATGCCGAAATCAACCACGGCTCCAATAATGCCGACTACAGCGAAGCGTAGAAAACGGGAGCGTTCTTTGGCGTTCAATCCTCAATTCCCAATTGTTGTTTGAAGTATGGAATGGTGCGCAGGATGCCTTCCTCGAGCTGGATGGTTGGATTCCAGCCGAGCAGAGTCTGGGCGCGGGTGATATCCGGGCGGCGGCGCTGGGGGTCATCTCCCAGGCGTAAGGCGGACTTATGGATTACACCGGCTTGATTGCCGACCAGGCGGTTGATGGTCTGGGCAAACTCAAGGATGCTCATCTCGGTCGGGTTACCAATATTAATCGGCTCATGCTGATCGGACATGAGTAAACGGTAAATGCCCTCAATTAAATCGCTGACATAACAGAAAGAGCGGGTTTGGCTGCCATCACCGTAGATGGTGAGCGGCTCGCCCCGCAGGGCTTGTTGGAGGAAATTGGGCAGGGCCCTCCCGTCATCCAGGCGCATGTGGGGACCATAGGTATTAAAAATGCGAACAATGCGGGTATCGATCCCATGGGTGCGGTGATAGGCCATGGTCAGCGCCTCGGCAAAACGCTTGGCCTCATCATAGACAGAGCGAACTCCGATTGGGTCACAGTGGCCCCAGTAGGTTTCCTTCTGGGGATGTTCCAGGGGATCACCGTAAATCTCACTGGTGGAGGCAAGCAGGAAGCGGGCGTGGTGAGCGCGGGCCAGGCCGAGGGTGTTGTGGGTTCCCAACGCGCCGGCTTTCATCGTTTGGATAGGCAGGTTGGTGTAGCCGTAAGGCGAAGCCGGATTGGGGCTGGCCGGGGAAGCAAAATGCATGATGGCATCCACTTTACCAGGCACAAAGATGAAATCGGATACGTCATGGCGGATAAATTCAAACCCTGGATGTCCGGCCAGATGGGCCAGGTTTTGCGGATTCCCGGTGACGAAATTATCCATTCCAACCACCTGGTGGCCTTCGTTGAGTAACCGTTCGCACAAGTGCGATCCCAAAAATCCAGCGGCGCCGGTAACCAATACGCGCATATAGACCTCGCTTATTTCCAATCAAATTGTGTCATCAGACCATCACCGGTAACCTGGGTTGCAGCGCCGGTGGAGGAATCAACCAGCCAAAGATTGCCCTGGTAAATCAGGGCGATCATAGGTGAAGAAGTTCCATTATCAGGAGACCAGAGAACCTGCTGTGGATCCAACCCGGTGGAATCTTCGGCCGGGAATAGCTGCCGTGGGTTTGAACCGTCCTGCTCCATCACCCAAAGCCGGTAGCGCGAGTCTGCGCTCTGACGGGGAAAAATGGCCTGCAGGTAGGCGATGGAAAAAGTCTCGTTCTCATCCGGGCTGGAGCAGGTTGGATAAGCAAACATCCCGACATCCGGTACCAGATCCACCTGTAAGCCGGTTTTTGTGTTGAGCGCTACCAGAGAAAACACCTGGGAGGTGCCCGGATCGGCAGCACCACTCTCAGCCGGATGAGAAACCATATACAGGATGGAAGCATCCGGGGATGTCGTTATTCCTGGTATCCAGGCCCAATTACTGCGCGAATCATACGGATTGAGGGTCAACAGGGTGGAAAGCTGGCCTTTTTTCAGATCAACCAGACCGATTGAATCGGGGCGGGCGAAAAATAATTCATTCCCATCTGGTGAAAAACCAAATTGGGTGCCCCACCATCCATAGACGCCGCCGGAATTGGATGCGAGTATCTCCTCCACCGGGGCAAGGTTGCCCGCCCGGGTAAATTTCAACAGGTTTAAATCGTTATTGGCCTGCCAACCCGGGGCTGCCGAGCGCGGTTCCACCGTGGAATACACAACAGCCATCATCTGCCCTGGCATCCAATCAGCAAATGTGATTATATTCCTGGCCTGGAGGTTGTAAGTTTTAATCGGATCTTCGGTTAAATTTGCCGCCCATAAGGTGTTGATTTCGACCGACGCATCCTTTCCACTGGCGCGGGTATACAGCAGCCATTTTCCATCGCGGGAAAGGCGCAAAACCCGCCCATCCAGGTCGCCGGTGGTGATCAACGGTTTACGGTCAGCAGAGGTACCCTCCATCATCCAGGCATTGCCAGCGACGATATAGACCAGCCGGCCGGGGATGGGCTGGGCGGTGAAAGGCGCTTTGATCCCAACCATCAAAATTTCAGGCTTGGGATCCTGGACAATGGTTGTTTTCACAATGGTGCGGGATACCTGTTGTCCATCTTCCAACAATGTTCGGTAAGTAATTTGTTCAGTGCCGTTTTCGCCGGCCTGGATGCGCAGAGTTTGCCCATCGGCCAGGGTTTCATTACGCACCACCTGTTGGGAGAAGGGGATGGTGATTTCCTGGGTGTCGAATTCTTCCTGTACACGGGTCACTTTGATAGTGATAGGCTCCGTAATCGGCATGACACCCGGCGGAGTAACCCGATCCAGGTTCCCGATGGTCAAACCTGCTGTGGCCAGGGCGCGTTGAACGGTGGACCCGGCCGGGACGGATGGATGGAAAACAGTGTTATCGGCTTGAATTTCGACCTGGATGGATAGATCCGGGGAGGGGGAAGGGGATCCGCAAGCCGCCAGGACGACTGCCAGCAGAATGACAGAAAGAATCCACTGGAGGGTCCGGGAAGGTGGGATGGAAATGATTGATCGGATCATCTGCGGTCGGATTTCAGGTATAATCGATTAGGAGGCCTGTTGGAGAGTGATCACCAGCAAGCCGTCTCCAATTTCAATGCCGATTATTTTGAATTGGCCTTGTGTGGAGCCAAAGCCATCGACAATGGAATTGTTCAACAAGCGTGCCAGGAAATCTTTCAAAGTCCCCGGAGCCGGAATGGGACCGAAATCTGCCGAGAGGATGTTGACAGTGGGAAGACCTTGTTCGTCCATTGTCACCTGGGTGACGACCTTGACATTAGCTGTAACTCCGGCTGTTGCTGCTGTTCCATAGATCTCCATTTGGCCGCTGCGCAGCAAGACCTGGGTGTTGGAGAAGGGAGCGTCGGGTTGTTCAGCGATTTTTTGAGCCAGGTAAGAGCTGACCTGCTGCTCGTTGAGTGAAATGACTGCCGTGTGGGTTTCCGGCGTGACAGCGATGGAAGTCTCCATTGAAGATGCCAGTTGGGTTGGTTCCAGAGTTGGGTAGGCAGTTGCATCGGGCGTAGGACCGCCCAGGTTACAAGCGAGACTTACCAGTAATAATATATTGATGGAAAGAAAAAGCAACAAACCTTTTTTACGGGTCATAAAAACCACCTTATCTCAGTGAAGGAACTGCGGTTATTATAGCATGAGTGAAGTACAGCCCAACCTTGCGATTGAAGAATTGCCTGCCGCCCTGGAAGCTTTGTTGTTTGTCGCCAGCGGTCCGGTGACGACGGCGCAGATGGCAGAAGCATTAAACGTACCCGAAGACGAAGTAAAGAGTGCGATTGGAGAATTGGAATTGGTCTACCAGGCCGGGCGCGGGTTACGGCTGCAATGGCATGCCGGCCGGGTGCAAATGACCAGCGCACCGCAGTACTCCGGCTATGTAGAGAAATTCCTCGGCCTGGAAGCAACTGCCCGCTTGAGCCGGGCCGCCCTGGAAGCACTGGCCATAGTGGCTTACCGCCAGCCCGTGACCCGCCCTGGGATTGATGCCATCCGCGGCGTTAATTCAGACGGCGTGATCAAGAGCCTGCTCTCGAAGGGCTTGATCCAGGAAGTTGGCCGGGCAGAGGGTCCGGGCCGGCCGATCCTGTACGGTACGACAGCTGATTTTTTACAGTATTTTGGCTTATCCCGCCTGGAGGAATTGCCGCCCTACGAAACCGCGGAAGAAGAACCCAAGCCGGAATTGTTGAAGGATTAAAGAGGATCTCATGGAAGAAAGAGTGCAGAAAATACTGGCGCGCGCGGGTTATGGCTCCCGGCGCTCATGCGAGGATTTAATCATTGCCGGTCGGGTCACCATTAACGGTGTGAAGGCGATCTTAGGAAGCAAGGCCGACCAGGTGCATGATACCATCACGGTGGACGGCAAAGAGCTCCCCCGGGAGGAAGCCGAGAAGATTTACATTGCCCTGTATAAACCACGGGGCGTGCTATCGGATACAGATCCGAATGATCCGCGCCAAACGGTCTTTGACCTGGTGGATGTTCCCGGTCACCTGTTCGCTGTCGGGCGATTGGACCTGGACAGTGAAGGATTGATCCTGCTGACCAACGATGGAATCCTGGCAAACCGATTAACCCACCCACGGTACGGCCACGAGAAGGAATACCGTGTGTTGGTTGCATCCCGCCCGGATGATGATCAGTTGAAGGCCTGGCGAAGCGGCGTGGTCCTGGATGATGGCTATCGGACGCAACCGGCTGAAGTTCGCGTGGAGCAGCCGTTCGGAAAAGGTGCGTGGTTGCGAGTGATTTTACGGGAAGGGCGCAAGCGCCAAATCCGCGAAGTCGGCTCCCAGATTGGTCTGCCAGTCGTGCGGATTGTTCGCATCCGGATAGGCTCCGTTATGCTGGATAAGTTGAATCCCAGGCAGTGGCGCTATTTAAGCCCGCAGGAGGTGCGCCAGTTGACCGACATCCGCACCAAGCCGGAAATCAAACCCGGTCGGGCTCCGCGTCGAACTTCTGTTACTCATGCTGCCCGGCGGAAATTTGGCGGGCCTTTTACACCGCAAGGACATGCCGTGAATCATGCCTCCCGGGACGATGAGCAGCAGCCAACCTCAAAGCAGGACGAGACTCCCCGGAATCAATCCAGGCGGCCGATGCCCCAGGTAAATCCGCAGCCAACCTTTAGCGGTAAACGCACCCAGAGGACGGGAAATGAAAAACCCCGTCCATCTTCCCGACGAACCTCCGGAAAAGATAAGCGGGGTTAATCTCCCTTATCGAAGCAGGAAGATTACTTTTCTTCCTCGTCCGGTTTTGTGCGATTCTCAGGGTGTTCTTCCTTCGGGAGGGCACCCTGGATGCTTAAAATTGCATTGATTGGGGCGGGGTTAACCTTAGCCTGGCGGCGGATGAAATCCTTTACTTTTTCTTCCATCACGGCGGGATTGGGAGCCCCCTCCGCTTGCAGGTCAGCTTTTTCATTTGTGAAGACAAGGACAGCTACAGGCGCCGGCAAGGTTTGGCCGGGGAGTGTCTTATTAATCCAATTCTGCATATCATTAATGGCTGACTTGGCTTCCAGGTCAGGCCGTCCGAGGCTCTCCTGGCCGAATAATTTCAGGTACCAGTTGCCGCCTTTTTGTTTCCAACGCTTGCGGTCAGAATCGTAGGTGATGGTGCCAGCCTGTGAATAAGGCAGGAGGATCATTACACCGGCAGGTCCAACCAGAAGGTGGCTGACCGGGCTGGTGTAATGATACAGTGTGTATTGATCACCGAGTCCTTTCAACGCAGCCGTGATCCGTTCATCCGTGCGGGGGGATTTTCCCCAGCGGTTGCCGTAGTAAATCCCAATCTGGGAAAGTAAAAAGCCAACGATCAGTGCGATGAATGACCAGGATAGATAAGCAGCGTTGAAGGAGGCAATCAACCCGACCACCAGGATCACCAGGCTGGCGATGGTAGTGACTTTGCCGATGGTGCCATTGCGTTTGATCAATTTCTCGTCAGTTACGATTTTCATAATGGGATTCCTTTTTCAATCAGAGAATTCATGCACCGGAGGCGGCAGCCCGTTCCTGGATTGCCTTGTGCAAGGCAGACATCAAATCAGATTGGGCGGCACGCTGTGCCCGCCGGATGGCGGAGCACAGGGCTCGTGCATCCGACCGTCCGTGACCGATGAAGACCAATCCGTTCACCCCGATTAAAAGGGCGGCGCCAATTTCCGCTGGATCCAGCTTGGATTTGAGCGGGCCAAAGGCGGGTTTGACAAACAGGTAGCCCAATTTACGCAGCCAGGATGCCTGGATGCCTTCTTTCAAAATATCGGTGATGAGCTTTGCCACCGCTTCACTGGTTTTAATGAAAACATTGCCTGTAAATCCGTCGGATACAACCACGTCTGCCGCGCCAGCGAAGACCTCTTTGGGCTCCACATTGCCAATGAAATTCAATCCGCTGCCGGCCAACAGGGGAAAAGCATCCTTAACCAACTGGCTGCCTTTGCCTTCTTCCTCCCCATTGGAGAGCAATCCAATCCGGGGCGCTGGCAAACCGAGAACTTTATTAGCATAGACATGCCCCATGAGGCCAAACTCCAGCAGGAATTCCGGGCGGCAATCGGCGTTTGCTCCGTTATCGATGAAAATGGCCGAGCCGGTGCGGGTGGGGATGGGTGTGGTCAGGGCCGGGCGGGAAATGCCGCTCATCCGGCGCAGGTTGGCCACTGCATTGAAGTATGCCCCTCCGGTGTTGCCGGCCGTGACGAACGCGCTGGCTTCTCCAGATTTCACCAGGCGCATACCGACTGCCATGGAATTATTGGGCTTCCTTTTGACGGCCTCCACGGCATGCTCTTCCATCTCAATCATTTCATCAGCATGCACCAGGCGGATGGGCAGGCTGCCCGGGTTGAGCGCTTTCAACTTTGGCTCAACCACGGCGGTGTTCCCCACCAGGATGATTTCTTCACCTGTTTCCCGGGCCATCTGGACGGCTGCATGAACCTCGGGATCAGGGTATTGATCACTTCCCATCGCATCCAAAACAATTGCCATGACTTTCTCCTTCTCAGTTTATGTGCCTTGCGAACCCTGAAGCGGTTTTCCTTGACAACCACCTGAAGGCGGTTATAATATCGTGGCTTGCGCTGGTGCTGGAATTGGCAGACAGGCATGGTTGAGGGCCATGTGCCGCGAGGCGTGAGGGTTCAACTCCCTCCCAGCGCACAGAAACAGGACACCCGAAAGGGTGTTTTGGTTTTTAAAGCGCCCGGTCGACGAAATATTCGGCCAACTCCTGCAGGGCAATGCGTTCCGGGCAGGCCGGGGCAATTTGTAAAGAATCCAGGCCGCTGTGGACAAACTGGCGGGCTTCTTCATACGCCTGGTGAATGGCGCCGCTTTTCTTGAGCTCCGGAATCAGGCAATCGATTTGCTGCTGTGAGATGCATTTGCCTTTGATCAACGCGTCGCTGATTTCGTTTTCCGGGTTGGACTCTGCATAACAAATGACAGGAAGTGTCACCAGTCCCTGGCGCAGGTCGCTGCCCACCGGCTTGCCGAGTACAGCCGGGTCGGCGGTGAAATCCAGGATATCATCCATGATCTGGAAGGCCATGCCGATCTCGTGCCCAAAATGGCGCATGGCGGATGTAATTTCTGCATCCGCATCGCTAATCAGGGCTGCCGATTTGGCCGAGGTTTCAAAGAGTGAGGCGGTCTTGGCGTAGATGCGGGCAAAATAAGCCGGCCGACTGATTGAACAGCGGGCGGAAAATAGCTGATTGATCTCTCCATTGACAATGATGCCCAGTGTGGTGGAGAAAAGGCCTATGACCGGAATGGATTCTGTATCGGAGGCCAGTTTGGCTGCCCGGGCAAACATGAAATCACCTGTCAAGACCGTTGCCCCGGGGGACCACTGGGCGTTCAAGGTCGGGTTTCCCCGCCGCAATAGAGAGCCGTCGATCAGGTCATCATGTACAAGGGTGGCGGTGTGCAGCATCTCGATGGCGGCGGCAAGCGTAACCAACCGGTCGTGAGGACCGCCGAGCATGTTTCCGATCAGGAGGGTGAGAGTGGGACGAACGCGTTTCCCGCCGGCTGAGATGAGATGCTGGATCGCTGACTGAAGATCGGGATGATAGCCGTCCGCCTGCCGACTCATTAAAGCTTCGACTTCTTGCAGGGTCTCGTTGATCTCAGTCGGAATAAAGCCAATTGTGCTCAAGCAGTTCTCCATGAAAACAGCCGTTGGGCGTTATTCGAGGTGGTCTCGGCTGTGAGATTGGCCGAGATACCGCGCAGGTCGGCTATTTTACCATTAATATATTGTATAAATGATGGTTCATTCCGCTCCCCCCGGTGGGGATGAGGGGTGAGGAATGGAGCATCTGTTTCAAGTAAAAGGACATCCAGAGGCAGTTCTCTGGCAGCCAGGTGGCGGTCGTGGGCGTTCTTAAAAGTCACCGGACCGTTTAAGCCAATCAAAAAGTTCAAGTCGATCAAGGATTCGGCCTGTTCCAGGCTGCCGTCGAAGGAATGCAACACTCCCGGTCGGTCAGCCTGGGGAGAACCTGGAGATTGCAGATCATGCGCCCAGGCAGAGAGGATTGGGAAGAGGTCCTCGAAAGCATCCCGGTTGTGTATCACCACCGGCAGACCCAATTCACCGGCCAAATCAAGCTGCTGGCGCAAGACATCCGCCTGAACGTTGCGCGGACAGCGATCGCGGTAGAAATCCAACCCAATCTCACCAATAGCGCATACCCTGGGGTGGCGGGCCAATTCACGCAGTTCGGTGAGTGTGTCCGACTTCCAGGTCAAACCATCATTCGGGTGGATGCCGACCGCCGCATAGATCTCAGGCCATTGCTCCGCCAGGCGGACAGCCGTACGGCTTGTCGGCAGGTCAATGCCTGGGACGAGAATGCGCTCCAGACCGGCTTGCCTGGAACGAGCCAGGACGGACTCCAAATCTGCCTCAAAAATGTTAAGGTTCAGATGGCAGTGTGTATCACACAGGAACACGGGTTCATCCCAGGCCGACGATACGCAGGCCGTCCTGCAGGATGGCCGGAACAGCCTCTTTGTGAGTGGTCTCGCAATACACCCGAATAATCGGCTCCGTGCCAGAGAAGCGGATCAACATCCAGCCGCCGTCTTCCAGGCCGAACTTGAAACCATCCGTCGTGTTTAAGCCAGTGACCTTCAAGCCACCAATTGTGACAGGTTTGGCGGCCAGGATCATGGCTTCTCGGGCCGACCGGTCACCTTTGAAGACGGAATCAATCCGATCGTAGTAATGGGGGCCAACTTTGCTGAAGAGGAGGTCGAGCAGTTCGGATGGTTTACGCTTGAGGCGCACCATCATATCCAGGATGAACAAGCCGGCCAGGATGCCGTCCCGTTCGGGGACATTATCGCGGAAGGCGTAGCCGCCGGATTCCTCGCCGCCGATCATGGCATTGGTTTCCAACATCTTAGGGGCCACGTATTTGAAGCCAACCCCGGTTTCAATCACGGGCACATTGTAGATCTTGCCCAGTTTTTCAAGCATGCTGGTGGTGGAGAGGGTCTTGACGATTGCGCCGCGCTGACCGCGAAGCTCCAACAGGTAGAACGCCAGGAGTGCATAAACCTGCAATTGGTTGATAAACTCACCCTTTTCAGAACCAAGACCTACCCGATCCGCGTCGCCGTCGGTGATCAGGAGGACATCTCCGCCAACCTGGACGGTGGTTTGTAAGCCAACGTTGATGTTCGGCGGAATGGGCTCGGGGCGCTTCATCTCAGGGAAGGAAGGGTTGCGGGAATTGTGGATCTCGACAACCTCGGTCGTCCCGCCGGAGAGCAGGGTTGGGAACCAGCCGGCGCCGTTGCCCCACATGGTATCGACGACCACTTTCAAACCAGCCTGGCGAATGGGCTCGAGGTCGATTAGCTTATTAATATGAAGGATATAGGCAGGCGCAGGATCAAAGCGGACAATCCAACCACCCGCTTCAGCCTGGGCAGCCGGCATGAGTTTGATTTCAGCCGGGTCATCCGGGATGAGGTTCTCGATTTGTTTCAGGCCTTCCGGATCGATGGCGCCGCCAAATTCATTGCGGACTTTGAAACCGTTATCCGTGGGTGGATTGTGGGAGGCAGTGATGTTAATCGCCCCGGCAGCTTTCAGGTTAACCACCGAGAAGGCAATAACAGGGGTGGGAGTGGCACCCTGGGTCAGGTGAACGTGGAAACCGTTTCCGGCCAGCACTTCGGCTACGGCCAGGGCGAAATGTTCGGATTCGAAGCGCTTATCGTGCCCGACGACGATCCACTGCCCGGCTTTTCCCTGGCTGAGCATGTAACTGGCAAACCCCTGGGTGCAGCGGCGAACGTTTTCAAAGGTATAGTCCTCTGCGATCATACCGCGCCAGCCGTCTGTACCAAAATGGATCTTGAAAGCCATGGCTCTCCTCCAACCCGAGATATTAATATAGAATGTGATTATTATATCAGGGGATTAGGGATGCGAAAAGTTCTTTGTAAATTCAAACCATGCTATAATTTTTGATTGATTTGCTGAAATTGGAGATTATAGGTAGAAATAATGATGCAAATTGAGCGTGTTTACCTGGATTATGCGGCCACAACGCCTGTTGATGAGCGAGTTCTGCAGGTGATGCTGCCATATTTTTCGGAACTTTTCGGCAACCCCTCCTCCATTCATTTCTTCGGGCAGAAAGCTGAAGCTGCACTTGAGGACGCTCGTCAGAGTGTAGCGCAATCCATCCATGCCCGGCCGGAAGAGATTATTTTTACCGGCTGCGGTACAGAGAGTGACAACCTGGCCATCCGCGGCGGGTGCCACCTGATGCGCCAGCAGCGCGGAGCCAAACACATCCTGATCAGCCCGGTGGAACACCACGCCGTCTCCCAAACGGTGCGCCAACTCTGCGAGATGGAAGGTTTTGAGTTTGATTATCTACCGGTGGATGCCTACGGAATGGTGCATCCGGACGAGGTGGAAGCAGCGATCCGGCCGGATACCGCGCTGGTGTCGGTCATTTATGCGAACAACGAGATCGGAACGATCAACCCGATTCGTGAGATAGCTGAAGTTTGCCGAAAGAGGAACGTTTTGTTTCACACCGATGCCGTCCAGGCGGCCGCCCACCTGCCCATGGATGTACAGGCGGACGGGATGGATTTCCTGGCCCTGGGGGCGCACAAATTCTACGGTCCCAAGGGGGTGGGGGTACTCTATATCCGCCGCGGATTGACTCTTCCGCCCATCATCACCGGTGGGAAGCAGGAAGGCGGTTTGCGGGCTGGAACACATAACATTCCTTATATCGTGGGCATGGCGGAGGCGCTCCGCCTGGTGGTTGCTGAGCGGGCGGAACGGTCGGTGAGGCTTTCAACACTGCGAGATCTCATCATTCAGACCGTTTTGACTGAAATTTCCCGAACCCGCCTGACTGGACATCCGGATATGCGCCTTCCCAATCATGCCAGCTTTGCCTTTGAAGGTCTGGACGGCAACCGGTTGTTGATGCTGCTGGATGCACGAGGTTTTGCCTGCTCCTCCGGTTCTGCCTGCAAGGTGGGTACGCCGGAAGTCTCGGAAGTACTTTCAGCCCTGGGGCTGCCGCGCTCCTGGGGATTGGGATCATTGCGGGTGACCCTTGGCAAGGATTCGACTGAAGCGCAGGTGGACCAATTTTTGCAGGTTTTACCTGGAGTAATCCAACAGGCAAGGCCAGGTTCGGCGTAGGATGAGCAATCAACCGCACGTGGTGGTGGCGATGAGCGGCGGGGTGGACAGCTCCGTGGCAGCCGCCTTGCTGGTGAACCAGGGGTACCGTGTCACCGGGATGATGCTGCGTTTATGGAGCGAGCCGGGACGCGAAGAGTCCAACCGTTGCTGCACCCCGGATGCGATGATGCAGGCCAGGCGGGTTGCTGCCCTGTTGAATATCCCTTTTTATGCAATAGACGGCCGGGAACGTTTCCGAAACACGGTTGTACAGGGATTCCTGGATGGATACGCCAGCGGCGAAACGCCGAACCCCTGCATTTTCTGCAATCGGCGAATGCGTTGGGGCTACCTGCTTGAAGAAGCCAAGGCGATCGGCGCAGATTACCTGGCGACTGGGCACTATGCCCGCCTGGAGCGGCAGCCGGACGACCAGGTGAGACTTTTACGCGGGGTTGATCCTGGCAAGGATCAATCGTATGTTTTATCCATGCTAACCCAGGAACAACTGGCCTTCACACTTTTCCCGGTGGGAGAATATCCGAAAACTGAAATCCGCAACCAGGCGCGTCAATTCAACCTGCCCGTGGCAAACCGTCCGGACAGCCAGGATCTGTGTTTCCTGGCGGGCGAAGATTATCGCTCGTTCCTGGATCGTTACCTGCCCGGGACACAAAACCCGGGACCGATCATGGACAGGCAGGGAAACCGACTGGGCGACCATACCGGGTTGGCGGATTATACGATTGGGCAACGCAAGGGTTTGGGCTTTGCTGCCTCTCGCCCGATGTATGTTTTAGCGAAAAAGACGGATGAGAATATCCTCATCGTTGGGTTTGAGGAAGAGCTGGGACAATCCGAATTGATCCTGCGGGATGTGAATTGGATCAACCGGGAACCGCCTGGCTATGAAATGGAAGTACAGGTTAAAATAAGATATAAAGCCAAACCGGCTGACGGAAAGGCGGTTCTTCTCTCCGACGGCCGGGTTCAACTCACTTTTTTGCAGCCCCTGAGAGATATTACACCCGGCCAATTGGCCGTGATGTACCAGGGTGAAAATGTACTGGGCGGGGGGTGGATCACCCTGCGCAACAGTGGAGGAGGGATGGGATGACGTTACCGGGAGTGCTTTTCGGCGTTTTGGTTGCAGCCCTGCTGGGGGCAGTCTTCCACCTGTGGAAAAACGGCGGGTTTACACGCCTGCTCTTTTATATGGGCCTCAGCCTGTTTGGCTTTTGGATCGGCCATATCCTGGGCAATTATCTCGGCTGGTATTTCTGGTCGTTGGGTCAACTACGCCTGGGGATGGGATTGTTTGGAGCGATCCTCTTTCTCTTCCTGGGAGATTGGTTAAGCACTTTTCGTCCGCAGAAAACGACATAATCAACCTGCATTCGCCTGCCCCAGCAGGCTCAAGGAGTAAAGTATGTTTCGGATTGATTCGTTTCTAGCTGCCCGGCTATTTGTCTCCCCCCAATTGGCCGAGGGGAGAATCTATTTCATCTCCAACCTGAGCGGCAAGTTGAGCCTTTTCGTGATGGACGAGGGCGGATCTGTTCCGGAGCCGTTATTACCTCCAGGAATTGCCCTGCAAAACCCTCACCTGATTGGCGGACAGCCTTTTGCCGTTTTTCCGGAATTGAAGAAGATCATTGTGATGATCGATAAGGATGGGGATGAAAATTACATCCCGATGGTCATCCCGCTGGAGGGCGGCTTTCCCGAACCAGCTTTCAATAATTTCTTCGAAGGCAGCCGGGTGCACCTGGTGGATTTTGACCGAAAAGAGGCACTGCTTGCCTTCTCAGTGGAGTCGAACCGTGAACCGATACAAACTTCTTACCTTGGAAGCCTGTTGACGGGTCTTTTAACTGAGTTGGCTGCCAGTGAGTACGGGGCATACCCGGTGGGATTTTCAAAAGATTACAACCGTTGTTTGGTGTTGGACAGTTATTCGGCCGGAGATGGAGTGCTTTCCATCCTGCAGGTTGGAGAGCACACTCCCAGGCTCTTGATCGGAACCCCCCTTGATTCCCGAAAAGATGGTGCGCTAATGGAATTAAACGGGATCAGCTGGGCGGGTTTTTCACCCAGTGGCAAGGGTGTATTGATGCACTGCGCTATCTTCAGCGATAGCTATGGACCGGCTTATTTTGAACTGGAACACCCCAACCGTGTGGTTGGAGTCCAGGTGGAAGGTGTTGTCCACCAGGGAATGGGCGAGATGGAAGCCATCCGGCCGCTTAAGGATGACCGTTACCTGGTGATTTATAACATTGACGGTTGCTCCTGGGCCTATGAAGGTGTATTCGATGAGGACCACCTTGTCTTGAATTTGGAGCATGTGTTGGTGGGCGTGGGCGAGATGCAAATGGGCGTGCTGGCCTCCATCGATTACGAACAGGAATCTGATACCTTTGCTGCCAGTTTTTCCACGGCGACCAACCCAACCCAGATTTATACTATCTCCGGGAAAAAACGCAACGAAATCCACTGCCACACCCGCGAAAGGGTGCTGGGAATTCCGCAGCGCTATTTGAGCCCCGGCGAGGATGCCTCGATGACCTCTTATGATGGCATGAGGATTTCCGCCCGCCTGTATCTCCCCAATCCGGAGTTGGGCTTCACCGAACCCCACCCCCTGGTGTATTACATTCATGGCGGACCGCAAAGCCAGGAGCGTCCGGATTTTGCCTGGTTCTCGATGCCTTTAATTCAATACCTGACAATGAACGGCTTTGCTGTGTTCGTTCCCAACGTGCGCGGCAGCTCCGGCTACGGCCTGAACTTTATGAAACAGGTGGACCGGGACTGGGGCGGCAAGGACCGCCAGGATCATGTTTTTGCCATGCAGCAGTTGGCGAAAGATCCACGCCTGGACACCAGCCGGGCGGGGGTGGTTGGCCGCTCTTACGGCGGTTACATGACCTTAACCCAGGCCGGACGTCACCCGGAATTGTGGAAGGGTGCCGTGGATATGTTCGGGCCGTTTGATTTGCTCACCTTTGTGGATCATATCCCGGAGACCTGGAAGCCCTATTTCGTGCTGGCGTTGGGTGATCCGGTTAAGGATCGCGAATTCTTGATTGAGCGTTCGCCAAAGACCTATATCGATAACCTGGCTTGTCCGATGCTGGTCATCCAGGGAAAGAACGATCCGCGCGTGGTGGAATCCGAATCGCGCAACCTGGTGGAACACCTGCGTTCCATAGGCAAACAGGTGGAGTACCTGATGTTTGAGAACGAAGGGCACGATGTGTTGAAATATGAAAACCGTGTGCGTTGTTATTCGGCCATCACGGAGTTTTTCAAACAGGTTCTACAGCCGTAAGGCTAATTAAAGGAGATTATTTTGGGCTGGAATTTGCATGGATTGACTGCCGGAGTGGGAGACCTGGTTCAATTGGTCGGTCTGCGGCATAAGAATTTCATCATCACACTCAAAGAGGGCGCGGATTTTCAATCCCATCGCGGGGTGGTGAAGCACGATGACATCATCGGCCGGCCGTGGGGCAGCCAGGTGTTCAGCCATATGGGCAGCCCGTTCTTCATGGTGCAGCCATCCCTGAGCGATCTCTTGCGCTCCCTGCCGCGAAATACGCAAATCCTGTATTCCAAGGATATTGGCTTCATCCTGGTGTATATGGGGATTGGACCCGGCCAGCACGTACTGGAGGCAGGTACCGGTTCCGGCGCATTGACCAGCGCCCTGGCGTACGCAGTTGGTCCACAGGGACATGTAACAACCTACGAGGCCCGTGAGGAATTCCAGACGATTGCGCGCAAAAACCTGGAACGGCTGGGTCTGGCAGACCGGGTTTCCTTCAAGTTGCGACGAGTGGAGGAAGGTTTCGACGAAACGGGCATCGACGCCCTGTTCCTTGATTTGCCCAATCCATACGACTACATGGAGCAGGTCCGTTCTGCCCTGAAACCGGGTGGTTTCTTCGGCAGCATCCTGCCCACCACCAACCAGGTCACCCGGCTGGTGCAGGAAATGAAACGGGCTGATTTTGCCTTTATTGATGTCATGGAGATCCTGTTACGGTTTTATAAGGCGGAACCGGAACGGTTCCGCCCGGCAGACCGGATGGTAGCTCATACCGGCTACCTGATTTTTGGACGCCCGGTGCTGGTGGAACACAGCCAGAATGGGGGAGATGAACTCCTGGCAGAAATCAGCGGCCAGACCGGTTTCGATGGAGAGGAGTAGAAAATGAAACGCAGACGTCCCCTGGGCGGCGGTTTTTTTGGAGGTGCTCCCCGGCCGCTGCGCTCTGTACCACCGATGCTCTTGCAGGCCCATCGCCTATATTCGTGGCGACAATACATCCCGGCGGCTGGTTTATACCTGCGGCTGGCTGAAGGAGCGCTGGTTCGTGAGCCCTCCCGTGCACCGCAATTGTTTTTGCAGGCCGGCCGGGCGATGATCGCCGGCGGGAAGATTGAGCCGGGTGTGGATCTTCTGCAGCGAGGCTTGAACTTGCTTTATCAACAGCAGCGCTATTTGGAGTTGCACCGGATTGGTTGGCGGGTTATCCAGGGATTGGAGAATAACAATCTCGATGAACAGGCTAAAGCCATCAAGACCTGGTTGACGGGCCTGGAAAAAACGGACGCGGTGTCTGAATGGGGTGCCGAACCGGCTGCCCGGGAAATGAAAGCGCGTCTACCGCTCTCCTGTCCATCGTGCGGGGGAGTGGTGGATCCTTCCGAGGTGGAGTGGGTGGATGAAAGCACTGCCCAATGCAGCTATTGTGGTAGCATGTTGCGCGGAGAAGAGGCATAATCGGTGGCTGACTCCTGCATCGATCCGCTGGAGGGATTCCCGGAACATGTAAAATCCTGCCTGGAAAATATCCAACGCACAAATCAGTCTGCCTACAGTTCGCACCTCCGCCACGCGGCTGTGTTGATGCCCCTCTTTGTCGACGAAGGAGAATGGAAAGTCTTATTCACCCGGCGATCGGACGTAGTCCAGGATCACAAGGGCCAGGTATCCTTCCCGGGCGGGGCTGCGGATGCGAGTGATGAAAGCCCGGAAGATACAGCCAGACGGGAAATGTTCGAGGAGATTGGAATCCACCCGGAAGCGGTTGATCTTCTGGGACGGATGAACGATATGCCTACGATCACATCGTACCTGATTACACCGATCGTAGGGGTGATTTCGTGGCCTGTGAAACTGGAGGCCAATCCGGATGAAGTGGCCCGCGTTTTTTCAATCCCATTGTGCTGGCTGGCCAATGAAACCCATCACGAAGAGCGTTTATACCGCCTTCCGGATGGGTCTGAGCATCCGGTCATATATTTCTCTGAATATGACGGCGAGCTGCTGTGGGGAGTGACAGCGCGCATTGTTCTGGAATTCCTGGCCTTGACTGGCTTACCATATTAATAAACGGCGGCCTGAATGGCCGCCGTTTTGTGATTCGGATCTGAACAAAAGGCAAAGGATTACTTGCCTTCTGCTTCTTCCTCTTCCTTCTTGCCCTTCTCAATGACTTCGGGTTCAGCAACAGCAGCACCTTCTTCAGCAGGCACTTCCTCTTCCACGGTACCCTTGATGATCACAATCATTTCGTCGGCATCTTCCAGGACTTCTACATTCTCGTCCAGTTTGAGATCGCGGACGTGGATGGCATCACCGATTTGAGCCAGGTTGGAGATATCGACGGTGATCTTCTCCGGTAGATACTGGGGCAGTGCTTCGACTTCGATTGCATCCAGGCTGTGGACAACCACGCCGTTGAAATCCTTCACAGCTGGAGAAACGCCGTGCAGGACAACGCTTACCTTGGCGCGGATCTTCTCGGTCAGCGAAATGGCCTGAAAATCGATGTGCAGGAAAGTGCCGCGGATGTAGTCACGCTGTTTTTCGCGGACGAGGGCGGCATGTTCCTTGCCATCCAGGTCAATGTAGACAATGGAGGTGCTGGTCAGACCTACCAATACGCGGCTGGTCTCATGGGCATCCATCACAATGGGGGTGGCAGCAAAATTGTGACCGTAAATAACGCCCGGGAGCTGCCCTTTGCGGCGAAGCTGACCGACCTGCTTGCCGGTAACGGTACGCCGATTGGCATGAATCACTACTTTTTCCATCTTAGTTTTCCTTCGAGCGCCTCTCACCCGCTCAACGGGTTACCTTCGCTCTATTAGTATTCGGCATCCGCCGTGGTTCGCGCCTTTGGGGACGCGACTGTCAATTTTATCCGGGCCGGGCGGGTTGGTCAAGGGTGCGACAAGAATCAAAAACATCCGCCGGGTGGAAAATTAGTACTTGACAAATTGAACGTTTGTTCTATATAATAGAACAAACGTTCAGATAGAATGGCAATTTGGAGGTGGCTCATGAATACAACTGCAAGCATTCGGCCGTTTGGATTTGTCCGCAGCATCCGGCAAAAACCGGGCCTGTTCTTCGGACTGTTGATCATCCTGGCTTTGATCTTCTTTGAAATGTTCAATTACAGCACAACAGATTATGCTTTGAAGGATTTGCTGGGAGATCTCAAATTCTTTGGCATGCCCTGGGCGACGATCCTGGCGATTGCCTTTTGTGGGATCGATTTTGCCGGGATTGCCCGCCTGTTCACCCCGGAGGAGGGGGATGCCGAGCCCAAGGAAGTTTGGTACCTGCTGGGGGCGTGGATGCTGGCGGCAACCATGAACGCCCTTTTGACCTGGTGGGGAGTGTCCATGGCGATTGCCAACCACATGGTTTCGAGCACCAAGGTTATCAGCCCGGAAACGGTTACCCGGGTGGTACCGATTTTTGTGGCGCTG
Organism: uncultured Anaerolineaceae bacterium; assembly: GCA_964405455.1. GTDB lineage: Bacteria > Chloroflexota > Anaerolineae > Anaerolineales > Anaerolineaceae > CALESS01. The sequence goes on from CAYOOA010000003.1 coordinate 70,019, forward strand.
ATGGTCTGGGTAATCCGCATCCTGATCATCGGCAGCTTGAGCGTAGCCGGCGACCGCATCTTCTCCTCGGCAGGGCGGGAATTGTCCGGGCGAAACCGACCAGTTACTCCATCCCGGCAGCCAGCCAACACGCCCGGGACGATCGCTCCGCGGCCGGCTTTTACCCGCCCGGTTGTACAGACCCGACCGGAGAATCCAGGCGGAATGACCCGGGAGCCGACTTATCACAGCCTGTCAGCGAGCGGACGGAATACTCCACCCCGAAGCGGCGGGATGATGGATCCGAGAAAATAGAATAAACCAAAACGTCCGACCTTTCAGGGTCGGACGTTTTGGTTATCGCAAGAAAATTACCGATTGGAGAGAACGATTAGCAGCCAGATACCGTAAATGGACGCTGCAGAACCGAGCACAACCAGCAGGATATCCAGAGTGCGCTGGAGGGAAGGCTTGAAATTGAGGTCCAGGAGGATGCTGCGCAGTCCCAGCAGGGCGTGACTGACCACAAAGACCAGGAAGAAGCCCTCCATGATGGGGATGATTGGGTTTTGATAGTACTTGAGGACATCTGCGTAAGAAAGCAGTCCACCGGGCGCAACCAGGTGGTTGACTACAAAGTGGATGCCCAGCAGGATGATGATCAATAAGCCGGCGATGGTCTTTGCCATCCAGAGACCGGTTGATTCGATGTGTTTGGTTTGATTTGAATTCATTGCGGCCTCCTACTCACCGAAAAACATCCGCCAGCCGAAGTAGGCAATCCCGACCAGGGCCAGGGCAAAAAAGGCAAGGAACATGCTGCGCTGCCGGCGCACACCGATCCCAAACGAGTTCAGGGCAATCCGGATGCCATTCAGGCCGTGAATCAAGCCGGCTGCTATCACCAGCAATTCGCCAAACATGATCACCGGCGTCTTGGCCAACTTAATAAAATTATCGTAGGCTTCAGGTCCCTGGGCCAGCTTGCTGAGCATGAATAGATGCAGCCCCAGGTATAGGGTCAAGCCGAGAGCGGTGATGCGATTGAGAATGAATGCCCAGGTACCAACCTGGCGACCGCGAGGATCAAACCAACGCCAAAAATTGCGGGGGGCAGGTGAGTTTATCATCGTTTGTTTTCCTCTTTACGGGGTGAAAAGAAGCTGCGAATGCGCCGGGCAATGGTTAATTTGCGCATATCCATAATCCGCCAGGCTGGATCCACGTTGGAAGGGCAAACGGCCGTACATTCGAACGCACTATGGCAGCGCCAGATCCCTTCCGCGCAATCCACCAAATCCATCGCGGCCGGATCGGATGTTTGACGGTAGGTATGCTGAGCAGCGGCAAGGACGGCTGGGCCCATGTATTCTGAAGATGTTGAACCTGCCGGGCAGGCGCTGATGCATAAGCCGCATTCGATGCAATCCACCAGGCGGTTGTATTCCGCGTCACCTGGTTGCTTGTCTTCATAACCCAGGGCTGCTTTATCCCCTTGAGCAACCTGGGAAAAGCCGGTTTTTTCCAGGCGTTGGAAGAAGGGGGCTACATCCACGACCAGGTCTGATTGGATGGGAAAATTACGCAGCGGTTCTACCCGGATGGTGCCGCCATTTTTGGTCACGGACCGGATGGAGGTGATGCAGGTCAATTTCTCCACGCCGTTGACGCGCATGCCGCAAGCTCCGCAGGTTGAATGATGACAGGCGTGCCTGAAGGTCAAGGTACGGTCCTGAAACGCCCAGATCCGTTCCACGCCATCCAGGACATATTCATCAGGATCCACTTCCAGCGGGAAGGATTGGTAATAGGCCGGTTGGCCGGTCCTTTGCCTGTAAATCTGAAATGTTACATTCCAGCGTTCTTTGCTCATGATTGCTCCTCAGGACCGGTAAAACTCACGGTATGAAATCAACTTCGTTTCGCGGGTCTGGCAGGGGATGTGCAGACCCAGCTTGGCCAGAACCAAATCGGTGGTTTTCTCAGCCATGGCCCGGCAGGTGGTGGCTTTGCCGCCAGTGATGGTTACAAGGCCGTCCACGCCGTCAGATTCCTTGTGATCATAACATTTGAAGGTTCGAGAAAGGCTGCGGCCGGCCGTGGTGGAGCCAATCAACGGGCGGGCGGACATGTATGCTCCGCGCATGTGGGCTTTTTGGACGCCGGGAACCAGGTTGACGGCCTGGCGATACATTTCTTCGACCTGCTCATCCAGGACGGGAATGTAATCCGGGTCCTCGACTTCGTAGGAGGTGGTGCCAATTACCACCATGCGGCGTTGTGGAATAAGAATGTCTCCATCGCCAGGAGGTGCCAGGCGGTTGATAACGCGTTGGATCAGGCGTTGGTCGTAGGCCACCATGACGCCGGGCGTGGGAATGACCGGGACGCTGGCTCCAAATTTGCCGATGGCTTTTCCGGCCCAGGCACCCGTGGCGTTGACAACCAGGTCCGCCTGGATATCAAATTCCTTGTTGGCGTGCCGGTCGAGGACATGAACACCGGCTACGTTTCCTTGCCCGTTGACAATCAAATCGCGGGCTTCGTGGAAGGGCAGAAAACGGGCGCCGTTTTGTTTGGCTGTGGCTGCAAATGCCAGCGCCAGCCGTAATGGGTCGAAGGACCCGTCTGGTATCTGGTAGGCAATTTTGATGGCAGGGTTGACGGCAGGCTCGAGCTTAACAGTCTGGGCAGGGGTCAACCGCTCAATCGGGATGTGACAGGCCTGAGCACCTGCCTCGAAGCGGGGGGCATAAGCCAGGTCTTCTTCGGTGAGGGCGACAAAGAGACCGCCGTTGAACTCGATGCATTGGCCGCAAATTTTGCGCAGAAGGATATTTTCATCGATACATTCGATGGCGGCTTCCTGGTCGGTGACACAGTAACGACCGCCACTATGTAACAGGCCGTGCGTTCTGCCGGAAGTACCGCTGGCAATCTCGCCGCGTTCGATCACGGTCACCTGGCAGCCCCGTAAAGCCAGGTCGTGGGCAGTTGCGCAGCCGGTAAAGCCAGCTCCGATGATGAGGACGTGAGGTTTATCTTTGGGCATATTATTCCATCCAATCAAAAGTGCGGGTAACTGCCTTTTTCCACCCGGTATATAAGCGGGCGCGGATTTCAGCAGGCATCTGGGGCGTCCATTCCTTGGCTTTGCCCCAGTTGGAACGCAACTGGTCGAAATCAGTCCAATAACCAACTGCCAGGCCGGCAGCGTACGCAGAGCCCAGGGAGGTGGTTTCAGCCACACGCGGGCGAACCACCGGCACGCCCAGTTGATCTGCCTGGAATTGCATCAATAGGTCATTAACTACCATGCCACCGTCCACCTTGAGAGAGGTGAGCTTGACCCCGGAATCGGTTTCCATGGCATCCAATACCTCGCGCACCTGGTAGGCAGTCGCTTCCAGGACAGCCCGGGCAAAGTGGCCGCGGTTAATAAAACGGGTCAATCCGACCACCACACCGCGTGCATCCGAGCGCCAGTAAGGGGCGAACAGCCCGGAAAAAGCCGGGACGATATACATCCCGCCGTTATCCTCCACTGTGCGGGCCAACGGTTCGATATCCGCTGATGCCTCAATCATTTTCAGGTTGTCCCGCAGCCACTGGACAAGCGCGCCGGTGATGGCAATGGAACCTTCCAGGCAGTACACGGCGGGTTGGTTGGCAATTTGGTAGCCGAGGGTGGTAAGCAGGCCGCTGTGGCTTTCGACCGGCTGGTTGCCGGTATTGAGCAGCATGAAACAACCGGTGCCGTAGGTATTCTTGGCTTCACCCGGTGCGTAACAGGCCTGGCCAAAGAGGGCCGCCTGTTGATCGCCCAGGTCTCCGGCCACCGGCACACCCTCCAGTTCACCTTTGGCATATCCATAAATATAGGAAGACGGGCGGATGCGGGGTAGAAAGCTGCGAGGGATCTGCATGGCCGCCAGGAGATCAGGGTCCCAATCCAGGGTAGCCAGGTTCATCAGCTGGGTTCGGGAGGCATTGGTCACATCCGTGACATGCACGCCGCCGCTCGTGCCGCCGGTCAGGTTCCAGATCAACCAGGTGTCAATATTACCAAAAATGGCATCGCCCCGTTCGGCAGCAGTCCGCAGGCCGGGGACATTTTCCAGCATCCAGCGCAGCTTGGGACCGGAGAAATATGTGGCCAGGGGCAGGCCAGTCTGAGGCCGAAAACGATCCTGTCCACCTTCGCGGGCCAATTCGGCGCAGATTTGGTCCGTCCGGGTATCCTGCCAGACAATGGCATTGTAATACGGTTGGCCGGTGGTTCGGTCCCAGACGACGGCTGTCTCCCGTTGGTTGGTGATGCCCACGGCGGCCAGATTGGCGGGAGAGAGATCGGATTTGCGCAGTGCATTGGCAACGACTTCGCGGGTTCGCTGCCAGATCTCAAGGGGATCGTGTTCCACCCAGCCCGGGCGGGGATAAATTTGTTGATGTTCCTTCTGATCGAGAGCAACAACATTGCCGGATAGATCAAAAACCATGCAGCGGGTACTGGTGGTTCCCTGGTCAATGGCAGCAACATAACGGGCCATGGCTTCCTCCAATGGAAGAATGATTTCCATTTGTGATTATATACGCAAAGTGAAAATTCCCTTGATGGCGTGTGTCATGAAATTATTTGGAGGAAAGTAAGGAGGGAAGGGTTAAAAAAAGTACCAGACGTCGGGGTGAGGGGGGCACCTCGGCGCCTGGATGTCATTATTTTAGACGATGTTCTCAGAAAATGCAAGGGCTAAAAATTAAGATCTTGAAGCCGCCCCGAATCGCAAGTGATAGACAGCCACGCCAAAAGCAATTGCCACGTTCAAGGAGCGCTTAAACCCCAGCATGGGGATGGTTAAGCGCTTTTCGCATATGGAAAGTACAGCCGGATCAATCCCGGTGATTTCATTTCCGACCACCAGCAGGATTGGACCGGCTGCCCGGGTTGGATCAACAGAAAAGAGGGATTCCGCGTCCGGGCCACCTTCGAGGGCCCACAAGCACAGGCCTTCCTCCTTGAGCTGGGCAGCCGCTTGTGCCCCGTCCAGGTGATGCTGCCAGTCAACAGCCTGCTCTGCCCCCAGCGCGGTTTTCGCAACCCGGGGATGGGTCGGTAAGGGGGTGATGCCGGCCAGGTACACCCTGCGCAGACCAGCCCCATCGGCTGTGCGCAGCATTGCGCCGACATTAAAAGTTGAGCGGATGTTATCCAGGAAGGCATCCACAATGGGAGCACCGGAAGGAGCCTGGTGTGGGCGAACCTGCAAATCCACCTGCGGGTCTTCCACCAGTTTGGCCGGATTGCCGCATTTCGGGCAGCGTTCGAGAGAACCGTGGCCGGCACGACCCGGAAAGCGCAACCGGCATTCGGGATGGGTACATTGATAAACGGGAAAGGACTGGACCATGCCGGTAATTATACGCCGGGTCAAGTTGCTTTTTTGATTGGATTGATGTAAAGTATTGATAATTCGCACTGGAGACCGGGGCGCACCAATTATTGAAAAAGAAAATCTCATTCATTACCTGGATCATCTTCTTGATAACCTTGCTGGGTGCGTCAGCCTGCGTGCCCATTGTTTCACTGGATACCACCATACAACTTGAGCGAAACGAAAAATGGGCGGTGGAAGTCCTGGTGGGCTTTTTTGCCCAGGATATTCCTTTCAACCAGGGTACCATTGAGCAAACCCTGGATCAAACCGTCGCCAGCCTGAACAGCCAGGGGGTGCAGTCCAGTTGGAAACGTGATGACAGCCGGGGAGCTTCCGGGAGCGCCGTGTATATTATCACCTCCAGCGGAGTGGGGTTGGATGCCCTGGGACGAAAAATTTTTCAACAACCCGGGGCGTTTGTTGTACAAGAACAAGATGGAAAGAAGGTCATCGCCATCTCCCTTGAACCGCAGAACGGAGTCGGAGGAGTACAGACAATCCGCTATACTATCCGGGGAGGGAATATCCTGTCCACCAATGGAACCCCGTTTGACGCCAGCACGGTCTACTGGATTAATCCAACAGACAGGATGAATGTAGTCATGGAAAGCCCACGAGGGATCAATGTCACCGGCATCCTGTTGATCGTGGGTGGATTACTCCTGGTTGTGTTTTCCGGCCTTGGCTTGACCCGCCTTCTGCAGAAAAAACCGGCTGCTCACCCCGAAGAAGGGGATTACCCACCCCAATTGGTTTCGCCTGGCATGGTGATTTGCGAACATTGCCAGCATGAGATCCCTGAGAATGCACGTTTCTGTCCAAATTGCGGATATTTACGATCCTAGCCTGTATTGTGAAGGAGAAAAATGGAAAACCAGATTGTGTGTGCAAATTGTAATGCAATCAATTCGTCGAAGAACCTGTTCTGTCAAAATTGCGGTAAGCCGTTGACGGCTGCCCGGGCTTCAACACCGGTTCCTCCGCCGCCTGTCCAACCGGTGATACCCCCGCCTCCGCCGCCTGCACCTATCGAATATCAGAAGGCAGTCAAAACCGATTTCGAAACCCCACCTTCGGTTGAACCGATGCAACCAGCTGTTCCGGTTGTTCCACCACCGCCACCTGAATACCCAACCGCCCCTCAAGCGCAAACCTTTTCTCCTGCACCGCCGCCAGCGCCTGTTCAGACTCCGCAGCAACCCCAGGGAGCAAATCAACCGGGGTTTGCGCCGTTTCCTTCAACCAAGGCAGCCCCGGCACCACGGCCCAAACCCGGTTTTGAAATTGAGCGACTGGGCTTGTGCCTGGATTCGTATGCCGATGTCATTCCAAACGGGGCTGAAAAAGGCTCCAGTGCTGCTGATGCCTTCGACAACTTGATCCAGGAAAGGAATTACCCGGAAGTGAGTCTGAACCGGACTGAGGTTCAGACCAGCATTGGGAATAATCCCGGTCGGACATTTCATCTCGTGCAAGGACCCCACCGCACGACGGCCGCCGTATTCTTTGGCGCCAGGGGCTCCGATCTGCTCGTTTCGTGGGATGTTTATGTAAAGGTTGTTTTTAAATGGCTCTACCTGGCCATCATGGTAGGCGCAGCTGCCTTTATCAGCCTGATCTTGTCGCTCTTTGGCGGATACCCTTTCCTGGTATTCCTGGGTGTCTGGATCAGCACTGCCATTTCCTGGGTCGGGCTGATTGTTGTGATTGCTGCACTTCTGGGCTTGATCCTCAAAGGTAATCTGCTGTTCTTCTTTGTCGAGGTGGCCGGGAAGTTTGGCGAGGACGATATCTCCGCACTGACCCTTGCGGTCCATCAATGCCTGTTGAAGGCGGTTGAGGACGCCGGACTGGATGCTTCAAAGATGCGCCTCAAGAAAAACTTCCGCGGAGGAAGCTGGTTGCGTAAGATCTAACCTGAACCTGGGATGGGTATGCCTGCGAAAAAGACCGGTGGAATCATTTTATTCGCCAGCCTGGGCCTGGCCGGTATCTTCCTGGTTGGGATGGGTGTCTGGCAATTGGTTGGCGGCGGCAGGTCTACGGCCGGCCCAGTTATTCTACCCACCGTCACCAGTCCTTTTTTCACATCCACACCTGATTGGATTGCCTCTCCCCAGCCATCTCTGACGAGTACCCGGCTGACGGAAACTCCGCAGGTCATTCCCACCCTGACTTCTACACCCACCGCCTGGGCGGCGTGCCCCAACTCCTACCTGTCGAAACTGTACAAGGGAATGAAAGCGAAATTATCTGACGAACCCCCGCTGCCCAACCGGATCCGCGACCAGGCCAGTACCTCCGCGAAAATCATCGGCATGATCCAGCCGGGAGAAATTGTGGATATCATCGACGGCCCCGGGTGCAGTAACCAGTGGACCTGGTGGAAGATTCGTACCGCTGATGGAATTATTGGCTGGACAGCAGAAGGAGATGGAACAGAGTACTGGCTCCTACCGGTGCAACCGTAAAGAATTAGCCGGAATTGAAAAAAGCCAGGCGCAATAAGCCTGGCTTTTTGATTCTCAATGCACCTCAGGGAAGCGGCCAGATGGAGAAATCAGTATATTGTGTGCTGCGCCCGACAATCTCATTACCCGAATAGGCGGCCGTCACGATATAGACATCCCCAGCGGTTTGTTTGGCCGAGGTATCCAAGGTGGCAATAAAATTCTCATTCAGATAGAAAAGAGCTCGATCGTTGATCACCACCAAACGAACCACATTTTTCCCGGTGGCTGAAGTGTCCAATCCGGTAAGCGAGCCGTTGTCCAGGTTGTTCCAGTTGGGATCATCCACATAGTCGAAACTCCAGGTGGCATCTGAGTTCACAGACAGACGATACTGATGGTCTCCTCCGGTATCCCGGAAAAAGAAGCCGTAATCCCAGGCGTTTTCATTCGAACCATATGGGTTGGTGAAAGTGGCTTCAATAATCAAGTTTTTCAGGGAGACCTCTGCGCTTGAGGAGATCACATAATCGGATTGGTCATGAATAAGTTCTCCCGAAACCGGGCCAATAAGCGGTTCACCGCTCATTGAGAAAGCGGAGGTTTGCTTTTCATATGCCTGGATGGTGGCCTGGGCGGAGTCCGGGTTCTGGCGCATCACGGTCATGGTGGCCCGGGCTGATTCAGCCTGGTTGCTGGCTACCGTAACAGTTACATAAGCAGCGCGGAGCAAACTGGTCTGGGCGGACATGGTGGCATTCACCCCGGCGCTGGTAGACTGCAATCGATTGATACGGAGGATGGAAATAACAAGCCATGGAATTAAGATGAAAAGGAGAACACCGAGGAAAATGGATAAGCCGATGAACAGGCGGCTTTTTCTTTTGGCTGAATTCTTTTCAGCCAGTTGAACCTCCACATCCGCGAGCAAATCACTGGCAGCCCGGTCGTCGGATTGGTACAGCGGATCCTGCCGGAGAATGATTTCGAGCAATTCACGGGCCTTAATATAATCACGGCCGCGGTAGGCCAGGATCGCGTTTTCATACATGGTCTTGAGTTGTTTTTCTGAAAGCTGCGAAGGCTCATCCGATTGCATGGGCATTTTCCCTTGTTCATTTGATGACCTGATTATATATCAGCCATGATTGAACACTGCGAATTATCGGTGAGAATCAAACGTGTGATGGATGGCACTTGACGGGCAGGGATGCAAAGGTTATGATAAAAGCCGGTTGGGGAGTAGCTGCCTGCATTGCAGGAAGGTTGTCGACAATCACGGAGAAATCCCGGCAACCTGCTCGCTCAAGTGATCAGCCAGACCACCATGACAGGCGTCAAGGTGGTTTTTTTATGAGGTGAAATGACGGGTACACTGATTACATCCTTTATCATTGCCGTGGGGCTGGCCATGGATGCGTTTGCTGTATCTGTGGGAATTGGCACGAGCCAGCAGGCAGATAACCGCCAGGCGCGTTTTCGCCTGGCTTTTCACTTTGGGTTCTTTCAGGGTGGAATGACTTTGCTGGGCTGGCTGGCTGGTTCGACGATTGCAGGATTAATTAACAATTTCGATCACTGGATTGCTCTGGCGTTGCTGGCGTATGTGGGCATTGGTATGATCCGCTCCGGGCTAAAAAAGGACGAGGAAAGTTACCTAGCGGATCCATCCCGAGGGCGGACATTGATGGTGCTGTGCGTGGCCACCAGCATTGATGCGCTGGCAGTCGGCCTTTCCATGGCCATGATCGATACTCCGGTTCTGATTCCATCGATTGTGATTGCGGTGGTAACCTCCGTGCTTTCAGTTATTGGCTTGTTCGCCGGAAAACGCCTGGGGGATTTGTTTGGAAAACGCATGGAGATACTTGGCGGATTGATCCTGCTGGGAATCGGGGTGCGAATAGTCGTTTCTCACCTATTTGTTTGAAAAGCATAAAAAAGAGGAAAACAACGCACCTTTCCATCATATAGGAAAGGTGCGTTGTTTTTGTGGTCAGGTGGTTTATCCGCTGCTGGTGATGTGGTGGCTGTGATCTTTGCGTTGAACGATCAGGCCGTGTTGGATCAGCAAATTTCGGTCCTCCAGGATCTGCTCTGTCGGGCCGTCGGCTACAATCCGTCCCTGGTCCATGACAATCACCCGGTGGCAGGTCTGGCGGGCAAAATCCAAGTCATGGGCAGCAATCACTAGGGTGTAATCCAATTCTTCCAGAAGCCAGATCAGGTCGCTGCGAGCTCGCGGATCCAGGCCAGCCGTGGGTTCATCCAGTGCCAGGATGCGGGGGTTCATGGAAAGGACCGTGGCGATGGAGATGCGTTTTTTCTCACCCGTGGAGAGATGGAAGGGGACGCGCTGCGCATAGCCGTTCATGTGAACGGCATCCAGGGCGTTGTTTACCCGTTCATTCACTTCCTCGGGGGAGAGGCCCATATAAATCGGCCCATAGGCAACATCTTCAAAAACGGTCGGAGAAAACAATTGGTCATCCGGTTGTTGGAAAACCTGCCCAACCAGGGCGCGGATGCGGCCCAGGTTGGCTTTGGATAATTCCAGGCCCTGGATGAAGATCCGGCCTTGCTCAGGCTGAAGAATGCCGTTCAAATGCAGTAACAAAGTAGATTTCCCGGCACCATTAGGGCCAATCAGGGCAATTCGTTCGCCTTCTTCGATATGAAGGTCAATATCCTGCAAGGCGGGGTGACCATCGGGATAATTGAATGAAAGATTTTGAATCAGGATCGCAGGTTCCACAAGTTATCCTCCAGTGAGAATGCCAATAACTGCAATCAAGGCCAGGAAAATCAATCCAACCAGGATAATTATTCCATCTTGCCGGGTCAGACCAGGAACCGGCATTGTACGCTGTTCGCCATCATAACCACGCGACAGCATGGCTGCATACACCCGGTCGCTACGTTCCAAAGAATGCAGGAACAAGTTGCCGGCCATGCCACCGGTAACCCGGGCACGCCAACTCATCCTCCCGCCAGGATGCAAACCGGGGCGGGGTGGCAGTGAGCTGGAACGGGCTGACCGTGCCCGCAACAACCGACCGGCCTGGTCAATCATCAGGAAAAGGTAGCGCCACATCAGGCTGACGACGCCGACGATCAGTTTTGGAAAATGCAGTGACCGCAGGGCTACAGCGATATTAGAGAAGGGGGTTGTCGCAGCCAGCAAGATCGCTGCCTGCAAAGATAACCAGGATTTGATGGCAATACTGATGAAACGGATTAAGCCGGGCTGGCTGATGAGTATCGTCCAATCATTGACGGAAAAAAGCTTGATGCGAGGATCCGGCCCGGTAAAAAGGAGGGGTACCGCAGCCAACATGAATGGCAGGGCCAACAGCGACCTTTTCAGAACGAAGGGGATGCCCAACCTGGATACCAAGGCGAGGGCAAGGTTTATGAGTAATAGGAGTAAATAGGCCAGCCAAGCGGCGGAAGGTAGCAGATTGGTGAGAAGGATGAAGGCCAAAGTCAACGGGATTTTCACCCGAGCATCCAGGTGGTGGAGCGGGCTTTCCTTGAATTGATACGGATCCAGGGAAGCAGAGAATGTGCTCAATTGTGCTTTTCTTTGATCGCGGTAGATGACTTGCGGGTTTTACTAAAGAAAAACACGACCACGAAAACGATCAATACGCCCAGGATACCGGCCAGGATGGTAGCCAGGGTTTGATTGGAAATTCCCGGCAGAAGATAGTCAGGGATGAGTTTAAACAATGGCGATTGGGCGGATTGCAGAAAACCCTGCTGCTCAGCTACCTTTTCCAGCCCATCGGGATTGGTAGAGGCCAGTGGTGAAAGCACAGCCAGGATGAGCGCAATGGTAAGGCCGCCAATTAAGATGGACTTGTTTCCCACAGAACCGCTTTCATTTTTCTTCAACAAGTCGCGGCGGGAAGCGAAGATGAAGGAAAGAGCGCCTGTGGTGATCAGTCCTTCACCGATCCCTATCAGTGCATGGACGGCAGCCATGGCCGGAATGGCGATATTCGCTGGTGAAGTTCCGGAAATGGCAAGTTGCAGCGCTGCAGACAGGGATGCAATAAAAATGGATGTCCAGGCTGCCAGGAAGCCGCCAATAAAAATACCCCAGGATTGACCTTTAGCGATGCGGTTCACCAGGGTATAAACCGCATAGGATACAAAGACTCCGATGACAGCCATGTTGAAAATATTAGCCCCCAGGGCCAATAATCCGCCATCCTGGAACAAGAGGGCCTGGACCCCCACTACGGCCGTCATTACCAGGACGGCTGGCCAGGGACCGAGAAGGATGGTCGCCAGGGCTGCACCAAGCAAATGCCCGGAGGTGCCGCCGGCGACGGTGAAGTTTAACATCTGGCCGGCAAAAATAGCTGCAGCCAGAACGCCCATCAGGGGCACCTCCCTTTCGCCGATACCCCGGCTGGTGCGGCGGATGGCCAGGCCGATTACCAAGCTCGAGATTATCCAAAAAGCAACCGCAACAAGGGTCGAAAGGAACCCATCCGGGATGTGCATTAAGATTGGAGCTAAGAACATTTCGACCTCCTATTATCAATCTATACTTATCATACCATTTGCAAGTATATTCAGTCTGGATTTCAAATGCAAATCCCAACCTTCAGTGTCCAAGGTTAATTGGGCGGAAGTAGGTCATTCAAGTGTTTTGAGCGATTGAACAAAAAAAACCGGGAGTGTTCTTTCTTCACTCCCGGATATGAGTTGACGATCTAGCAGACTATGCTCTACGACCGCCTTTGAGAGAATCTTGCAAAGCCTGGAGCTCATCCATTTTACCCTGGGCAGCCAGTGAAGCCTGCTCCGGCCAGGTAGTTGGGTCGGCGATGCGCAATTTGGCATCCAACAGGATCTGCTGCAAGCGAGTCACTTCAGTTTTTGCCAACCCGGCAAAGGTGTTAATGCCGGCCTCATTAAGAAGTTTTTCGATTTTCGGGCCGATGCCTTCAATGATTTTCAGATCATCCGGAGCCAGCGGGACGACCACCGGTTCGGCTTTTACTTCCGCAACCGGCGCCTGGGGAACTTCCTGGGCTGTAGGAATCTGGATCTCACGTGCATGCCCATGTTCAGCTGCCGGTGTTTCTTCCGTGTGATCTCTGCGGAAGAGCCACCAAAGCAACAGGACGAGCAAAATGATGACGATGACGATCAGCAACCAAACCCACCAGGCAATGCTGGCGGCACTCGATGGAGCCAAAAGCATTTTATTTGACATCCTCATCCTCCCGACAAATGGATGAATTAATTATAGCCTCCCGGACGAAAATAACAAGCCGTCCGGGAGGTATAAAAAGGGGATCGTCGATTAGTGGTTTGTCTGGCTGGTCAGTTCGGGTGATGGCACCTGGACCAGGGATCCGGAGCGGATGAAATAAGCTCCGCACAGAGTCAGCACAAAGCCGGTGATAATCAGTGGAAGGAGCAATTCATTGGCGGTATTGGCACCATCCATCATGTGGGTCGGGGCTGCCCAGAGTGGGGTGGTGAGAGTCACCAGGCCAGAAATGCACAGAGCCGCACCGCCAGCTTTTAACTCACCGCTAGAAGCCCGATTAGGCTGATTGAAGGGCATCTTTTCCCAGATTCCTGGAATGCGCAAAATCAGCAGATAAACCAGGGTCAAGATGGTGATATACAGGCGCATATTATTGGGAGCCGTTTTCCCGCGCAGCGTAGCCGAAAAATAAAACTGGATAGCGGACGCAAGGCCGGCAATCACCAGGAAGAGGATGGATTGCAGGTAAGCATTCTTTTTCCCTTTGGCCAGGCGTATGGTGGTGAAAATCCCGGCAATTCCAGCAATCAATGAAACAAACACAAGGATCTGGAAAACCGGCTTTACAGGAACGAGGGCAGCCATACTTTCCCAGTTTTCGGCTTTGAATGCGACGCAGGTGGTGCCTGCTCCGCCCAGAAGGGTGAAAGTGATGGTCAGCGCCAGCAGGATGATGGCAACCGTCTGAAGAAACTGGAAGATAAAGGGTGGACGTTTCATAATTCTCCTCCTCGATAGAAATTTAGAAACCTCCGCTGATCAGGACGATCATGGAGAGCAACATATAGATGGATGCGCCTTTATAAAGCAAAAAGCTGGTGGATTTTGAGGGGCGGATCATACCGACGGCAACCAGGACCATCAGGAGGATACCCGTGGCAGAAAAGATAATGCGGGATGAGAGTGAGACCCGTAACCAGGCTCCCAACGTTGCCATACTCACCACCGCCAGGAGAGTTGAGATGGCAATGATCCAGCGGGTGGCCTGGACGCCGTAGCTGGAGGCAAAGGTGGGGATGCCGGCACGGCCATAATCCTCCTGGTATTTGATTGTAAAGGACATGATATGGGTTGGAATCCACAACAGGATGCTGAAAGCCAGCAGCCAACCGAGGCTGTCCATATGTCCGAGGGCCAGCGTCCGGCCTGCCAGGGCTGGCATTCCGCCGGAAAGGCCGCCCAGGAGGATGGAAAATGGAGTTCGGCGTTTCAACCAGACGGTATAAACCAGGACATCCAGAAACACACCGGCAGTTATAATGCCGCCATACAGGCCATCCAGGGCGAAGGACCATGCAAGCCCGGCTGCGGTCAGGATTCCACCCAGTAGCCATGCTTCCCACGCCTTGACAACTCCGGAGGGGATGGGACGGGCAGCGGTGCGGCTCATCCGGGCGTCAATATCCCGGTCAAAGGCCATGTTGAGGATGGTGCTGCCTGCCACACTGAGAAATACAGTGGCTACCAGGTCGACCAGGGAGCCAGCCTGCAGGTTGGTGCAGCAGGTTGTAGCATATCCGGCCACGGCTGTGATGATTAAAAGGCCAGTCTGGAGGTCTTTCACCAGGCTCCAGTAATTCCGCAACCTGGAGAGCAGGCCATTCCGAATGGATAGGCGAGTGGTAGGGATCGAGAGGGAGGATGAACTCATCTCAAATCCTATGGTGTGACTTTGACACAACGGAAGCCGATGTTGGGGCTGGTATAAGTGGGCACAGTGCAGTTGCGCGTCCAGATGCGCAGGTTGTAGCCGTAATCAATCTTGCTGCCGCCGCGGAGAAACCGGTAGTGGGTGCCAGGGTAATCATCGTTCATCCACTGCCAGACGTTGCCGGCCATATCATATACTCCGTAAGGGCTGGCGTTATCCAGGGTCTGATAACCATCGTAGGTTTTGCCGTTGTAAAAGCCAACGGGGGTCGTGTCGCCGCCTTTTCCTAGTATCTTTTCAAATATATCCTGGCTGGAATAGTAATTAGCCTGGTTGCGTTCCAACGTGTTTCCCCAGGGGTAAGCACGATCATCGCTGCCGCGGGCTGCTTTTTCCCATTCTGCTTCGGTGGGGAGCCGACCGCCGACGGATTCACAATAGGCTTTCGCGCCGTACCAGCTGATCATGGTCGCCGGGTGGTTTTCGTAGCCGGGCAGGGGGGTGAAAGAGGTTCCGTCATATTGAAGCCGGCTGCCCAAGGCATTGATATCCAGGTGCAGCTTATCGCCTGCGGTGATCTCTTCCTCGTGTTTGGCGCCGTCAAACGGTTCGCCAGGGTAATAGCCCAACACCTGGTTGTTGACGATTTTAACGGAGCCATCTTTCAGGGCCAGATTGAGGTAGTCGGCGTACTGCTGGTTGGTAACCGTGGTCTGCATGATCTGGTAGTCGTAATCCACTGAAGCTGGATGATCATGCTGACCGGAAATGAAGGGCCCGGCGGGAATTTCCACCCAGGCTTGCGGATCAATACCGGTGTCGATATAGGGGGTGCTGGTGGGTTGTGTCGGGGCAGCGCAGGCGGTCAAGATCAATGAGGAGAGCAGAGCGAGGAGAAGAGTTTTTTTCATGGTTGTAGTCCTCATGATTTCATATCCCGGTCAGAAAGTTCTTCCTGCCAGCGGGCTTTGCGTTTGAACAGGTCTATCAACCGCCAGACCATCAGGATGGCCAGCAAGAGCAAGACAGAAGCAAGGCCGATATCCACCAGGAGGATGGAGAGATTAACCAGGGGCTGCTGGTTTAATTCGTTAACGAAGAGACGCTTGGTTTCATAAACAGCCACCGCCCCGAAAGCCAGGTCGGAAAAGAGAATGATGCCCCAGCCAAACCACTGCCTGGCCCTTCCCTTCAAGCCGGACAAATCCGCATAATACAGCAGGATGATGGTGGCGATGATCCCGGCCAGGACATGCCAGTGCCCAGTCAGGGCAACCCGTTCCTCACGGGCCGGCCATTGGCGGATGATTTCATCCAGCTTGATGGCCATAAAAATTCCAACAGCCGTGACGACAAAATTCATGTAAATCATCTGCCAGAGCGCGCCAAATTTGACCGGGTCGTGAAAGAGGGCAGATAATTTCTGGAAGAAAGTCGGTTTGGAAATATTCAGCTCGGCCAGCCGCTGGCGGGTAATCTTCTGCCAGCCAAAGGAGACCAGCAGCCAGGAGGCGATCAGGACAGGGAAGGAGCCAACATTAATTACAATGTGCGCTGCCGGCTCGTAGGGAACAACCATCCACACACCTATCGTGATAATGATGGTGCCGATGATCATTAGCGGCATGGCCCATTTTTGGCGTTTCCCGCGGAAATCAAACCAGCGGGACAGGATCAAGGTCAATGCGATGGCGATCAAGGTCAGCATGATATGGAGGTGGCCGATAACGGCCCGATCCAGAGCAGATTTGAAAGGATCACGGATGATGTCTTCTGCCAGGAAACTTTCAAATCCATTGCCGAAAAGGGAGCCGGGCACCGCGCCAAAGAGAACCGATCCAAGGGTGGAAACCGCCATGGTAAACAGGGACACCCGTTCCAGGTCTATTCCGCCACGGGTGTGAGATCGATCTGGATCCTGGATTCTATATTCATTTTTCCAGGGCCAGAGGGCTATGGTCAGTTGGACGCCGGCAAAAAAGATGATGACCTGACCGGCGATGAACAATCCATGGAAAACATAATTATGACCGAAATAGGCGAACCATAATCCAAAAACCAAAGAAACGATATACCCAACCGTGATGGTTCCATTGATGCGGGATTGCTCCTCGGATTTTAGCTTGTACAAAGCAGTGATCAGGTATGTTTCGATGGCGACCACAGCCATGGCGATGGTGTGGTAGAGAATGATGATACGTCCTTCACGCTCGGCCGGTTGAAGATCCAACCCAAGGTGGTTGATCATAAAGGATTTAATTCCAAACTCCTCCATCGGCCCGGACAGCATACCGAAAAAGGCGGTGGTGAGTGAAATCAGAGCTATTGCCACCAGTACCAATCCGTGGGTGGACCGAAAAAGGAATCGAAAACGTTCAGAAAGCCACTTCATAATTCCTCCCGATTGATTTATTCTTTGTTAAAAATAGCACAATCGGGCTGATAAAGCATTGACTTTTGTTAAGCCATCCGGATTTTATGAGTGCAGTGGACCCACCTGACCGATTTCCAACAGGTGATGCGGATTGAGAATTTTTATGAATTGATCTGTGGTTTGAATATCCCCATTGGTGCGAAAAATGCGAAGTGAACGGCTGAAAGCTTCCGGTACAGTAGCAATCTGGGCAGCCAGGCGGTGATTGGGATGCTTGCGCCGATCGATAGGATGACTGCCGTCCCGGCTCAACTCCAACAGCAGGCGGGCAGAGCGGGCCAGTACGGAGCGAAAGGAGAGGTCCTGGAATTGGCGCACGAGGCGCCGATTACGGTCGGCGAGAACTCGCAGCATGCCCAGGGCGATCCGCGGATGGCGTAGGAGCATGTTTTCCAGGTCGGGTTGGGACATGTTCCAGACGAGGCTATCATCCAGGCAGATGACGGTGGCAGGATTAACATCTCCATCCATGGCAGGGACCTCGTTGAACATGATCACCGGCTCAAACAACGCAAGGATGGAAACTTGCCCCTGGGGGCTGAGAACGCAAAGCTGGACGCGACCTTCGAGCAGGACAAATAGACCTGCGCTTGGCTCTTCCTCGACGAAAATCACTTGCCCGGCTGAGAATCTTTGAATCTTACCGGATCGAACGATTTCGACCAGCTCGTCCCGGGAAAGATCCCGGAAATGTTCTACTCTTCCCAACCGGAGAGCAAGTTGAGCGAAATCAACCATCCTGGACTACTCCAATCCAAAGGGGTTCCGGTTCATTGGGAACGGGAAAAGCAATCGTGTCCCTTGATCATCAGGATCTCGCCGAAATAAACACGGTGGTAGTCTTGATTGGGATACTGGATTTGAATGGTTGGATCGATGAAATGGGTCGGATCGAAATCCTGCCAGTAGGTTTTCTGACATTCAACGATCAACTCCGCCTCGGCAAAGGAGGGGGAAGGGACTCTCACCGATGGAACAATGGTTAATCCGGATTCAGTGATCTTATTGCCATCCCGGCCGGATTTTGTCCCCAGCAGGGAAGTAGCGGGCTTGAATTCCAGGGGCAACATGCACAGCGTGAAGGTCGAATAGGCCTCCATGAATTCAAATGTGAACCGGCTTGGCCGGACAACCACCATGGCAAACGGCTTTTGCCACATGCGCCCAAAGCTGCCCCAACCGACGGTCATCGTGTTGTAATGGTTGGTCGCCAGATCGCCACAGGTAAGGAGAAAATTCTGATATTTCCAGGGTGCGTAGGGATGGATCAGGAATTCATCGATGGGTATTTCTACGAGTTCAGGCATGTTGGAAGGGTCCCTTCAATGACGAGTAGTATGAATGATACCCACCCGGATTGGATCGGTCAAGGAGCACTACGGTTTCGCAGGTTTTTTATCAGCCTGGTCACAGGCGGAAGACGCAGAGCCAACAGAAAGGTGACAGAGATCCCGGCTGCCAGGGGCTTCCAGATATCGCCGGAGAAGCGGGAGACATCCCCCTTGACCACCCAGGCCAGGTGCAGAACCACCAATACAGCCGCCAGGTAGACCAGGCGGTGGAGCTTTTTCCATGTCTTGCCGAGCTTGCGCTGACTGGACTTGAAAGAGGTGGCAGCCAGAATTATCAGGATCAAGAGAGCCGGTAATCCAGCCCAGAGGTAGCGCTTTTCCAGGAATTCCGGGATCAGAAAACGTACAGAGAAGCCAAAGTCCACCCCGGCATACAGAAAAAAGTGAAGGGTCGCATAGCCAAACGCATACAGGCCGAGAGGTTTATTCAGCCCGACCAGGAAGCGTGCTCCGGTGAGAGTGCGAAGGGGGGTGCAAGCCAGGGATAAAATCAAGAGAATAATGGCCATATCTCCTGTGCGCTGGGTAGCGGCCTGGATGGGGTTGGCAGTGAGATGGTTGGTTATCGCTGCCAGGGCTAACCCAAGGGCAGGCAGGATGCTTATAATATGAATGATCAGGCGGATTACACGCAGCTTCTTTTTATGGTTCTCCATGCGCCTCATCGTACTGGAAAATGAATTGATTGTCAAAGTACTTGTCAAGTGCTGTTGGATCGTGCAACAATAGAATCATGCCGGAAGATTATCAGATGACAACCGGGTTATTCCTCAAGGCCTCCATGGTGGCGGCTTTGGCGGATATATTGTTGTTGATTCTCCTGTCAAAGTTGGTTTCAAGAAAAAGGTTCATGAACGCGGGGCGGTTCATTTTCCTCCTTTCCGGCCTATTTTACGGGTTCTTGTGGACGATTGTGCTGCACTGGGGCTGGGATTGGTTTTATATGTATGTCTTTCCAGCCTGGATGAAACAAATGGGATGGGCCTGGGGGGCAGCCTACGCGTTTGTTGGCTGGGGGATGTGGTGGCTGGCGCGAAAATTCAGCAGGCCGATCCTGGCCTGGTTTCTCCTGGGGGGAGTGGAAGGCGTCGGGACGCACGCCTGGGCGATCTGGGTCGGAGGCGTCATTCGTAAACCGCCCGTCATCCAGGGATCCAGCCCGGCTGCCGTCCTGCTGTTTGCCTGCTTTGAGAAGATATTCTACTGGTTGATCATCCTCGGATTGGCGGTCGGGGTGAGTATAATTATCCAAAAATTGAGACGATCCAAGTGAAACCTTATGATGTGCCGGCTGAACGCAGCCGAAATGAGATCCTGGTGGTGAATTCCCGCTTTATCGCCAGCCTGGCCCCGGTGTTTTCCGTGGAAGAAGCGCGCAGTTTCATTGATGAAATCCGGGCTGAGTTTGCTGATGCCACCCATAATGTACCGGCATTCCTGATTGGCCACGGGGCGAGCGAAATTGCACATTGCACTGATGCCGGGGAGCCCTCTGGGACAGCCGGGCGATCGATGCTGGCCGTCCTGCAGGGCAGCAGATTAGGAGATGTTTGCGTGGTCGTGACGCGCTACTTCGGCGGTACAAAGCTGGGCACTGGCGGCCTGGTGCGGGCTTATAGCGATGCAGTTCGCAGCGTCATCCACCAGGTGCCCCGGGCGCGAAAGGTGCTTATGCAAACGGTGATGAGCGTCTACCCTTACAATCTGATTGAGCGAGTTCGGCGGCTGGCGGGTGTTCATTCAGTGGAAATCCTGGATGAAACCTTCGCTGGCGATGTCACTCTCACTGCGCGCTTGTTACCGGAAGATTTACCAGGTTTTCAAAAGGATCTACTGGAAATCAGCAATGGAACCATTCGGGTTGAGGTGATTGAAACCGGGACGGTACTAAAACGGATTAATTGACTATCAGGCCGTAGCAGATCATCATTGTTCCTAAACGAACATTGAAGAATTATCCGATGATTGGAGCATGGAATGGGAACAAAATTTACAAACTGGTTGGAAATCAATTTGTCTGCTGTAGAAGCGAATACCAGGGAGGTGATCCGACGGACTCACACGCCCCTGATGGCCGTGGTGAAAGCCAACGCTTACGGCATGGGGGCTGTGGAAATTGCGAGAGTGGTGGTGGCTGCCGGGGCGGAGTACCTGGCCGTGGCGCGCAGTTGTGAAGCCATGGCCTTGCGCCAGGCCGGGATCCAAACCCCCATCCTATTATTTGGGGTTCCGGCAGAAGGGGAAATTGACGCGCTGATAAGCGCGGGAGTCACCCTGACACTTACCGGCTTTGAAGCTCTTGAGTTCTATACCAGGCGGGCATCAGCCCTGCAGAAGCGGCTCAAAGTCCACCTCAAGGTGGACACGGGCATGGGGCGGTTTGGAGTGATGGCGGATGAGGTTTTGGAGTTGGGGCGTAGAGCCAAAGCCAACAGCTGGCTGGACCTGGAAGGTATTTATATGCACTTCCCGAATATCGATTCCTATCCGGATGATCCGCTCAATTCCATACAAATCAAGCGTTTTGAGCAAGCGTTGGCCTCCCTGAAGAATAATGGAATCCAATTAAAGTGGATGCATGCGGCTAATTCCGGGGCTGCCCTGGCTTTCCCGGAAACGCTTTTTAATATGACCCGGGTGGGTTCCGCCCTGGTGGGCATCCGGCCGTTCTACTATGCGCCTTTGCCCGAGTATTTACGCAGAGTGCTGACCTGGAAGGTTGGCCTGACCTCCTGCCGGGTGATGCCGGAGGGCTGGGGAATTTCCTACGGACAGACCTACCATACCCGGAAAGATGAGATCATCGGTGTGATTCCGGCCGGCTATGCAGATGGATTTCGCAGGGCTACGAACAACGAGGTCCTGATTGACGGGCAGAGGGTGCCCGTAGTGGGCAAGGTTTGCGCGGATATGGCCATGCTCCGACTGCCCAAATTATATCCATTGGGGACAGAGGTGGTGTTGTTAGGCACGCAGGGGGCCGAATCCATCCAGATTGAAGACCTGGCTGACCGTTGGAACACCGCCCAGGCGGATGTTGTGGCCATCATTAATCCACGGGTCGATCGGATCTACGTCAGGGATTAACACGGAATTGTAAATGAGCAATTCAAGCGGTCATAAGAGCTACATTCTGAATGATCAAACGAAGGTGAAAAAAGCAAACACGGCTGTGCCGATAAGCCGCAGCCGTGTTTGTTTGCCTAAAGACCTAATTATTTCGATAGGTATTGGATGGCTTGAGCAATCCGTTCCAGGCCTTTTTTGATGTTTGCTTCCGAAGTGCTGTACGATAGGCGGATGTAACCCTCACCATTTTTCCCAAAGCCGTTGCCCGGCAGAACAGCCACGCCAGCTTCAGCCAGGAGGTAATCTGCCATCTGGTCCGAGGTCATCCCGGTGGCCTGGATGTTGGGGAAGACGTAAAAGGCACCCTGCGGCCGCTGGCAGCGCAAGCCGGGGATGCGATTTAATCCATCAACCAGCAGGTCGCGGCGGTGCTGATAATCCGTTACGTGGGCGTCCACCTCGGCCTGCGGGCCGGTGAGGGCGGCCAGGGCAGCCAACTGGGTGGCCTGGGCCGCGCAACCGATGACATGCATCAGCTGGGTTTCCACACACTCAGCCAGCGCCGGCGGGAGAATGGCATAACCGAGACGCCAACCGGTCATGGCATAGGTCTTGGAAAAACCATCGCAAATGACGGTACGCTCTGCCATACCGGGCAGGGAGGCGATGGAGGGAACTTCCAGGCCGTCGTAGGCTAAACGGCAGTAAATTTCATCCGAGAGAATGTAGCAATCGTTGGCAATGGCTTTTTCAGCAATATGTTCCAGGTCTGACCGGGACATGACCCCGCCGGTCGGGTTGGCGGGGGAATTTAATAAAATGACTTTTGTACGCGAGGAGAGCAGGCGATCAAAAGCATCCAGGTCAAAGGCAAAACCGCGCTCCTCCAGTACGGG
This sequence comes from uncultured Anaerolineaceae bacterium, assembly GCA_964405455.1. Taxonomy (GTDB): domain Bacteria; phylum Chloroflexota; class Anaerolineae; order Anaerolineales; family Anaerolineaceae; genus CALESS01. The sequence continues at coordinate 92,578 of CAYOOA010000003.1, forward strand.
AACCGGTACGCCCACCCCGCCGGCCAGTCCAGGTAGCATGCTGTAGCTGGGGTAACCAGGGTCCGGGTACAGGACCTCATCGCCGGGTTCCAGCAGGGCAAGCATGGCAAAGAACAGGTTGGGCTTTAGTCCGGGGCTGACAACCACCTGGTGGGGAGAAAATTCCAACCCGCGGCGGCGGCCGGCATCTTCAGCAATGGCAGCTCTCAATTCGGGGATCCCGCCCGGGGGTGTATAACGGGTTTGGCCGTTGGCAATGGCGCGCATCCCGGCCAGGGTGGCGTGGGTAGGCGGGGCAAAATCCGGTTGGCCGATTTCAAAGTGAAGGATCTCTTTTCCCTGGGCCTCCAATTGCTGGGCTTTCGCCAGGACAACGTACGCTCCCTCGGCGGTGAGGTGTTGAACTCGATGGGCAAAGGTCATGAGGTTCTCCAGGGTTACTCGGTTTTGAAAAGATGATAAAGCAAGGCGTCCACTTCTTCACGGACGGTCGGGGAGGCTAGCGCCAATGGTTTCCGCACCGTGCCGCCAAACAAGCCCACCTGATCCATGGCGTATTTGATTCCGGGAATACCGAAACGCACCTCAAGGGCTTCTGAGAGCGGAGCGAGCTTGAGTTGCAAGCGTTGAGCTTCCAACAGGTTGCCGGATTGGAAAGCCCGGTACAGGCAGCCGATCAGACCGGGAATGACATTGCCCAGGGCAAAAATGCCGCCGACACCGCCCAAAGAGAGGAAGGAAAACAAGCCTGAAGCCAGCCCGGACAAGACCTGGAAATCAGGGCGGTGGGCCAGGATGGTGCCCAGTTTTGACAGGTTGGCGGACGAGTCCTTCATGCCTACGATGTTGGGGTGTTCAGCCAGGGTCAGTACGGCGCTGGAGAGGATCTCGACCCCGGTGAAGCCGGGGTAATTGTATAGAAGGACGGGGATAGAGGCTGCGTCAGCGATGGACCGATAATGAGCAACCAGGGCATCCGCGCCGGGTTTGAAGTAAGAGGGGGTAAGCACAAGAACGGCTTCCGCGCCGGATTCTTCCGCCCGGTGGACCATATCAATTGTCGCGCGGGTCGATTCGGCTGCCGCCCCGGCGATAAAACGTTTTCCGGCGCTCTTTAGCATGGAGCCGGCTGTCTTCCAGAGTTCCACCCTTTCATCCATTGACAAGTACACTGCTTCTCCTGTGGTGCCAGTTACTACCATTCCATCAATGGGTTCAGCCAGCCAGCGGTGCATGTTGTGTTGCAGCTTGTCGAGCGAAAGGTTCTCCTGCTCGTCAAAAGGGGTGGTTATAGCGATATAGGTACCATGAAAGTCCATGAAAATTCCTCCTGGAAGTGATGGGAACAGGAAATGAGAGATGATGATGCAGGAGGAAATTATACATTATTCATCTGCTGGATAATGAAAAAGGCTCTTAGCGGAAATCGAGCCTTTTTCTGTAGATTATAATGAGATCAAAGATTTACTAGGTAAATTACATCCATAATTTGAAAAGCTAACTTTTCTTTCTTCGCCAGTGCTTTTCCAATTCGATTACACCAAAGCTTATCAACCCAATCAAGCCGATCACAATCCAATCTTTCGCCACAATTGGAGCACTGGACATGACTTTATTCATGAATGGAGCGTAAGTAAATAAGGCCTGAAGTACCAACATTGTTAAGATGCTCCACCAAACCCAACGATTAGATAACAAGCCAACCTGGAATACTGATCGGATCAATGAGCGACAGTTGAGGAGATAGAAAATCTCGATGATAACGATCACATTAACTGCGATTGTTCGTGCTTGAGATTCACTTAGCCCACGGCTTAGCTCATACTCATACAAACCGAAAGCTCCAGCCAGGATGATTACGCCGAGCAACACAATTCGCACCAGTAAGTCGCGTGTCAGGATTGGGGCATCTGGGGCGCGCGGAGAACGTTGCATGATTCCCGCTTCTTTCGGCTCTAGGGCCAGCACCAAGCCCAAAACGGCCGCAGTTACTGTATTGATCCACAGAATATGAATGGGCAAAATAGGTAGTGCAATCCCAGCCAGAACTGCTACCAGGATAATTAGCCCTTCTCCCAGATTGGTGGGTAATGTCCAGGCAATGATCTTTGTAAGGTTATCGAAAACGCCACGACCTTCTTCAACTGCGGCTTCAATGGTAGCGAAGTTATCATCTGTCAGGATCATGTCTGAAGCTTCTTTGGCTACTTCTGTGCCTGTGATACCCATTGCTATCCCAATGTTTGCCTGTTTGAGCGCGGGTCCGTCGTTAACACCATCACCTGTCATGGCAACTACCTGGCCTCTGGCTTGGAGAGCTTCCACCAGCCGGAGTTTCTGTTCTGGAGATACGCGCGCAAAAACAGCTGTTTTTTGAGCTGTATCAATTAATTCCAGGTCGCTGAGAGAAGCAATTTCAGAACCTGTTACAACGCAATCGCGAGCAGGAGCACCATCTGGACAGGGTTTAGCCAATCCAATCTGGCTCGCAATTGCCGAGGCAGTCAACGGATGGTCACCGGTAATCATCTTAACCTGGATTCCGGCTCTTTGGCAGGCGTGAACAGCATTAATTGCTTCCGGTCGAGGTGGGTCGATCATACCCTGTAAACCCAGGAACATCAGTCCCTGTAAATCTTGATGATCCAAGTGATTTTTTCCTTGTTCTGGATAAAGCATCGCCAAAGCAAGTACGCGCATACCGTTGCCGGCCATTTTATCCACTTGCGTATGAACAGCATCAATATCAATCGGGATCACATGACCATCCAAATCCCAGGTTGAATTGCTGCGTTCCAGGATTGCTTCAACCGACCCTTTTACATAAATCACCCGGCGTGATGCATCAGATTCGGGAAGGTTATGGATAGAGGCCATGTATTGATATTGTGCATCAAAAGGAATCACATCAAGACGTGAGTAACTCTGCACTAAGTCGGATTGAAGCAGCCCTAATTTGTGTGCCGCAACAATTAGAGCGACCTCGGTTGGGTCACCCTCAGCCGCCCACTGACCATCTTTTTCAACCAGCTGGCTGTCGCTGCAAAGCACGCCTGCTCGCAAGGTTTCCATTAGAATTGGCGGAGCATCAACTTGAGTAAGGGTGTGATCTTCAAAAAGTATATTTCCGTCTGGCGAGTAACCCACCCCACTAGCTCGAAAAAGCCTTCCACCCGCGTGGATTTCTTGCACAGTCATTTGGTTCTGAGTCAATGTTCCGGTTTTGTCAGAGCAGATCACAGTTACACTACCCAGAGTTTCAACTGCGGGCAGCTTGCGAATGATGGCCTGGCGCCGTGCCATTCGGGTAACACCGATCGCCAGGGTTAGAGTGAGTGCGGCAGGCAAACCTTCCGGGATCATTGCCACGGCCAGGGCAACTGCAGCTGAGAAAGTTTCAATTGCTTCCTGACCACGCAGCACCCCTACAATGAATGTTATTACAGCAAGAGCTAAAATGGCATATAGAACTAATTTACTGAATCGGGCGATCTTTTTTGTCAAAGGAGTTTCTATTTCATCAGCACTGGAAATTAATTTGGAGATCCGGCCAATTTCAGTTTCATCTCCAGTAGCTGTAACAACCCCTGTCCCCTGGCCATACGTAACCAGAGTGGATGTATAGGCCATATTCTTACGATCAGCCAGTCCAGTCTCTGGAGGCAAGGTTACGCCAGTGCTTTTTTGTACGGGGGCTGCTTCACCGGTAAGCGCAGCTTCAACAACTTGTAGATCTCGAGAGCGAACCAATCGTAGATCAGCAGGTACACGTGCGCCTGCTTGCAGAATCACTAAATCCCCCGGCACCAACCCTACTGATGAAATCCGTTGAGTTTGTCCAGCGCGAATCACTGTTGTCTCAGTGGTCATTGACTGGGTGAGCGCCTGGATTGCTTTTTCAGCACGGGTTTCTTGAACAAAACCAATAAATGCGTTTATGATGACAATGGCAAGGATAAGAAGAGCATCTAGAGGATCCTTAATCACCGCTGTGATGATGCTGGATGCCAGCAAGATATAAATAAGAGGATTATTAAACTGAAGAAGAAAACGCAATATTGCGCTCTTTCCTTTTGATGGGGTAAGAATATTCTGGCCAAATCGATTCTGACGGTGTTGCACTTCAAACAGATCCAACCCGTTTTGTATGTCTGTCCCCAAAAGATTAATTACTTCAGATTCTGGAAGGTGATGCCAGTGAGTAGACAGAAGAGTTTGCATTGAATTATTCCCTTTACAAATTTAAGCCCATTCAGTAGGGGTGTTTCCTAATTTACGCAAGCGTTTTGCGTTTCGGATTAACAGAAATTCTTCAATGTTCTCAAGTGTAATTATACCTACCAGCACACCGTTCTGTACTACCGGGAGAATTGATTGACTATTGGCTTGAAGCCAAAGCATAACTTTGTCAAGCGATTGATCGGGGTCGATTACACAGACATCTTTTTGCATAACATAGGAAACCAGACTCCGGTCATCATGTTTAGCCAAATTACGAATGACTTCTTCGCGAGTCAACAATCCTACAACATGGTTATCGACGACAACAGGGAAGTCATGCTGAGATCCGTTAAGCAGCATCTGGGCTGGATGAGCTATGGGGTCGGTCGGGGATAGGGTATGGAAATCCGTCAACATTGCCTCATGTACCAGATATTTGCTTATTTCGGTTTTTACCTGAACCTGGTTGGATTCCTGTGAGGCAGAAATCCAAATGAACGCGGCAATCAGTAGCAGGGAAATGTTGTTTAATAAGCCAACAATACCCATGATAAAGGCAATAGTCTGTCCTATCGCGGCGGCAATACGGGTAGCCTGGGAATATTCCAGGCGGATTGCCAGTAATGCGCGTACTACCCGGCCACCATCCATCGGAAATGCAGGGATCAAATTGAATAACACCAACGAGACATTCACCACCATAACACGTTCAAGGAAATTACCTTCACTTACTGAGAGGTTTGTCAAAGGTTGAAGTGATCCAGTGAATAGCAATCCAATGAATAATATGGATGCAATGACCACATTGACCAGCGGTCCCGCTAGCGCAACCCATAATTCCTGGGCTGGTTTTTCTGGCATGCGTTCCAGTCGGGCAACTCCACCAATGGGTAATAAGGTGATGTCTCGGGTGGGGATACCAAACTTGCGGGCAGCCAGGGCATGGCCCAGCTCGTGGAAGACTACGCAAGCAAATATGGTCAACAAGAAAAGGACTCCATCGAGCATGGCAAGCAGGCTGCGCTCCGTAATCCAATAACTGAAAGCAATCCATGCAATCAATAACAGGAATGTCGCATGCATATATATGTCAATTCCTGCTAAACGAGTGATCTTCCAAGACCATTTCATCGTTTTTACCTCACGTCAAAATCTGACCGATTATCATTACTTCTTGATTTTTTGAATCATATCGGAAAGGTAGCGAATAATAAATTGTTTGTACAATCTTTGGATAACGTTCAAACAAAAATACGATACGACCAATTCGTTCCCATAGAACTTGATTGACCAACAGATTTTTGAGAATTTGTAGAGTAAATACGACCGATTAGTTTTCCTGAAAGTTTTAGTGAAACATTCTCCGCTAATAGACGATGTGAGGATTTGTAATTCTCCATATTAAGGACGCCGATCTTGAGAAAAAGGCCCTTCGATGAAGAAGAGCCTTGAGCGGGGCGGGCGGGTTTGATTATCATCCCCATCCGGGGATGCCGATCTTAAGAAAACAAAAAGGCTCTCCGTTGAAGAAGAGCCTTGAGCGGGAGCGACGGGATTTGAACCCGCGATCTTGGCCTT